>CAMPHY010000014.1 GCA_946886125.1 uncultured Candidatus Saccharibacteria bacterium
TTTTCTCTGATGAAACGCCGAGTGATTTTGTATTCATCAAGATCAAAACTTGGCTCGACCGTATCATAAATAGGTTCACCGTCAGCACTGATATATCCCTGAATGATCCAATTATGAATAATCACACTTTCACCCTGCTCATTAATAGGTACTGCAATCGGAGCATCGTAGGGCCATATAGCAATCCTATTTTTTTCGAGCGCAATTTCAAATCGACGATTGTATAGCTCTGTCGCCTCTTCACCAATACAAGCCCCCTTACAGCGTCCTAGCGAATACGAGAAACAAGCACCAGCGCTTTTTTCAATTCCCATCAGCTTCGGGCATAATTGAAACACGCGAGTAAGTTCCTCGACTTGCTTTTTAGCTTTTGTACGCGATTCATATAAGCCATATATCACAGATAAATTCGTAGCATCGTCGACATTCCCCGAGATAACTTTAATTGTGGCGTAGTCCTGCTGTATATCTTTTACTAACATGGCATACGATGACACACGTCGCAGGCGACGGTTATATAACGGCTTGAGCTCTTTAATCAGCTTTGATTCAAGCACCAGTGCCGCCAGTTCACTTCCGGTAGAAATCGTTTCGATGTGATGCACATGCTGGCTCATTTTTACTTCTTTACTACTGACGTCCTGAAAATGAGATAGTACCCGCTTTTTCAAGCTAATACTTTTGCCTACATAAATTGGCTGGTGCGCTTCATCTTTAAAAATATAAACGCCTGGTACATTGCCGATACTACTTAGTTCATCAACATCGAGGTTCGGCGGCATGTACTGCGTTTTTAATTGTCTTGCAACCGCTTCATTAAACAGCTCATAGCCGTGCTGGTCGAATGCCAGTTGACTAAAATACAAAATAGCCCGAGCGTCTGCAAGCGCGCGGTGCCTATTGGGCACAGGTATTTCATGCCGTTCAATAAGCTTCGCTAAACTATGGCCTTTTTGCTGATAGTACAATGCTCGTGATAATCGCACCGTACAAAGTAACTTAGGCGAGAAGGTACTGCCAACAAGCGCAAACTCATTTTTTAAAAATGAGTAGTCAAACCGTACATTGTGGGCTATAAATACCGCACCTTCAAGCACGTCAAGTAATTCATCGGCGATATCTTCAAATAATGGCGCATCAATAACGTCACTTTCAGTAATACCCGTTAGCGAGGTGATACTTTCTGGGATATATGTCTGGGGATTAAGGAGCGTATTAAATTCCCTTGTTACTTGACCATTTTCAAGCCGTATTGCGGCTACTTCAAGTACCCGACTGTTGCGATAACTGCCGCCAGTCGTTTCAATGTCAACAAACACCACCGGATACTCAAACATCATCTTCTATTATAGCGCTCCTCGAGCTGGTGCCGTGAGACTACTTAATGATACCGAAAGTTTGCTCAATGTAACCCGTTGTACCATTTGCCCATGCTACAATCACTTTGCCGTAATCACGATCTTCAGTCGCTACTTGCAGCTTATCAACAAACGTATACTCATCAATTTCGGATGCTTGTAGCTTAATGCGATCAACCATAGCAACTTCAAGCGGAGCTCTAAAGACAAACTGATAACTATCAAATTTTGCTCCAATGCGATCAACCACGGCAACAAATTCCACTTGTTTTTCATCAATAATCAAGCCGACTTCTTCATATGTTTCACGTATCGCCGCCTGTTTTGGTGTCTCGTGCGGATCAATAATGCCACCTGGGAAGGTCCAGTGTGCTTTATAGTTAGCCTTTACAATTAACGCTTGGCCTTCACTATTTTCAAGAATTAACGTTGCGCTTGCCATGCGTTTTGGTAGCGAACGTAGCCAACGAAGTTGCTGCCGATGCTTCACTACGTGTGCAGCCTTATTTTGCAAACTCAATCGCACGGGTTTCACGGATAACATTTACCTTAATAGTTCCAGGGTACTGCATCGTACTTTCAATTTTTGTTGCAATATCACGGGCAATCTTAATTGCCGATAGATCATCGACCATCTTTGGACTAACAATAACCCTGATTTCGCGACCAGCTGAAATCGCGTAGGCTTTGTCGATACCATCAAAACCAAGAGCTACGTTCTCTAGCTCACGCATACGCTCGGAGAAATTTTCCGCGCTAATGTTACGCGCACCAGGGCGAGCAGCAGACACGGCGTCAACCACACGGACAACTAGCGCCTCAGGAGTCGTGGCTTCGATATCATCATGATGAGCTTCAATTGCATGGGCAATTTCTTCAGGCATCCCATACTTACGAGCCAGCTCAGCGCCGATATGGTGATGCTTACCCTCTACTTTATGGGTAACCGCCTTGCCAACATCATGTAGCAGTGTGGCGATTTTTGTAACCCGCACGTTCGCTCCAATCTCTTCAGCAATGAGCCCAGCCATATGTGCCATTTCAGTCGAATGCATCAACACATTCTGACCATAGGAGGTACGGAACTTTAGTTCACCAAGTAAACGAATCATTTCCTTTGGAATACCGACAACGCCAACCTCACGCGCGGCATCTTCACCTGCCCGCGTAATGTCTTTATCAATTTGCTTTTCAGCCTTAGCGACCACTTCTTCAATACGCCCAGGATGAATGCGACCATCTTTCATGAGGAGCTCGAGTGTCAGTCGAGCGACTTGGCGACGAACAGGATCGAAGCTACTGAGTATAATCATACCCGGCGTATCATCTACGAGAATATCAACACCTGTCGCGCGCTGGAGCGCCTGAATATTACGGCCTTCTTTACCGATAATACGACCCTTCATTTCATCATCAGTCAATTTAATGGCCGTAACAGTACGCTCAGCAGTCACCTCGGAACTCATGCGCTCCATAGCTGTTACTAGAATAGTTTGAGCTCGCTCCTCGGCATCTTCTTGAGCATCGTGCTGTAATTTATTCACAAGACCAAGCAGATCTTGCTTAATATCACGTTCTGTCATTTGCATTAGCTTCTCGGCGGCATCGGCTTTTTTGAGCCCTGCGATTTTTTCAAGCTTATCTTGTTGACGAGTGCGAATCTCACGAATTTCCGCCTTCAGCTCTTCAACTTCGTCTTCGTGTGCGCGCAATTTCTCTGCACGTGTATCGATTTCATCAAGCTTACGATCAAGTGCACTTTCACGATCGGCTAAGCGATTCTCTGTTTTTTGCCATTCTTGACGACGCTCGTTTTCGAGCTTTAACACTTCGTCTTTTGCCCGCAGCACAATATCGCTCGCTTTATTTTTAGCCTCAGCGACTTCTCGTTCTGCTTGGTTTTTCCCAATAGCTGCTTGACGTTTTTGGTACCCAAATGTGCCACCCACACCGGCTATAAGCCCAATGACGGCAGCAATAATTCCCTCTATCATAACTGGTCCTTTCCTAGCCCCGCGCGTGTTTTACGTTCAAACATAGCATCAGAAATTGTAAAAAGCGAGACGTTATTAACAAAAAAATATAATCAAAACTCTTACTGTATAAAAGCTGATTCTATTGTAGCGCTTTTTATAACAGACCTGCAAGTTTATTTACGCGGCTTAGTGATATGAGCTTCGCTGCCGTAATGCGGCAACACCATACGATCATTCTCACCTGCACGTAGTCGTTCAAGCGCCTTTTGCTGCCAGCCTTCACCCTGCTCGCCCACAATAGGCACCTGCTCGCTATCAGCAAGTGTATTGAGCACCGTAAGACCAATTCGAAGTCCAGTAAAACTACCTGGCCCCTGAAAAACTCCAATGCCCGTCAGCTCAGACCACGTTCCGTTGTGATGTTGCAGCTTTTCTTGTATATACGCTAGTAATCCTAGGGCGAGCTGGCGGTCAGCCTGCCACTCATAGTCATACCGCTGACTGTCGCCTAGCAAGGTAAGTTTGCAAAGTGGGGTTGAGGTATCAAGCAGTATAATCATGCCAGCTTCTCCAGTAGAGCTTGGCTCATTACCCCGCCAGCTTCGAGGGTAATCACACGTGTCGTTTCGGTAGGTGAAGTAATTCTAATAGTGAGTCGATCTGCGGGTAGTACATCGTTGACAATATCAGCCCATTCAATCACAACAATCGAGTGGGGATCATCCATTGCTTCCCTTACCTCATCAGCCATAATGCCGGCATCATGCAAACGATAAAAGTCATAGTGAGCCAACTGTAAATCATTACGAGCATCGTAGACTCGGCTGATCGTAAAGCTAGGACTTTGGACGTCTTCATCAATGCCAAGTCCTACGGCCAACCCTTTCACGAGAGTCGTCTTACCTGCCCCTACATCGCCAATAAGTTCAATTAATTCACCGCCAGCCAAACAAACACCGAGCTGTTCAGCCCATGCTTTCATTGCGTTTTCGCCTATAATTTCATGCGTCATATCTGCTCTAGTATACAACCCAAAGTGCTAGAAGGTAAACGAACCCCAAGCTGCGTCAGTTGGACCAGGTACCCAAGGACTATTTGTTGGCACTATGCTATCACCGTTCTCGCAGTTCCACCCAGGTGATACTTCGGCAGGATCCTTAGATTCTAGCTTCGTAACACCAAGTACATAGAACCTTCCTCGTTCAGCAGGACATGTCGCTCCATGCTGATTCCCAGCGCCATAGCGATAATAATAGTAGTAATGCCCGCTATCGTTGATTGGATCAACCGGCACTGTCCCCATGATTGGCTTCAATGCTAATAGAAAGCCACCATCAGGTACTTCATGACTCCGTTCCCAGCTAGAGGTAGAATGGATAGGGTATTCACCGTTGCGAAGCTTGTACACTTCTAAACCTTTGCGGATTGCTGCAATGTCATTTAAACGAGCCGTATCTCGTGAGTCTGCCTGTATGCCGCTATAGGCAACAATTGTGATGGCAGCGAGAATACCGATCACCGCGATAACAACGACAAGTTCTACTATCGTAAAGCCGCGATTATATAATTGCTTCATAGAGACCATGACTCCTGCTTTATAAGTGTTTATTAATTTTATGGTACCATAAGCCAAAAGATAACCATAAGGATAACCTATGGCACAATTAAAAGAATTTATTGCACATGCTCGTCAGAATAATTTGAGTGATGAGGAGATTCGTGACACATTGCTTACACAAGGGTGGAGTTCAGCTGATATTACCTTGGCACTTGCCAGCATTGAAGTGCCTGTGTCCAGATCAGTAAGCGACAGCCATAAAGAAACCACCACGTCTATTGATTCAGTTCAAACGCCCCCTTCGCTTCATCCTTTGCTTGCTGCGCTCCATCATGTCTTACTATGGTTCTTTGTAGGCGCATCGACCATTGCTATTATCGGGGCCGTGTCATCCTTGTTTGGAGGTA
Source organism: uncultured Candidatus Saccharibacteria bacterium (assembly GCA_946886125.1). The sequence continues at coordinate 5,300 of CAMPHY010000014.1, forward strand.
TTGTTTCATCAGAAGTACTTGCTGCCATGATCGCTGTATCACTCATCACTTTCACTCCTTACGCTCTTTTATATCTTATATATTTGCGCAGCGTCCGTCATCGTCGCCGTCTAGTTCCAGGAAAAATTTGGTCTATTATTACCGTTTGCCTTCATAGCATTGGCGCAATGGGTGCAGCCATTACTTTGACTGTCGCTCTCATCACGAGCTCAACATCAGCAATTATAATAAGTGCCGCGCTTATCCTACTTCTTAATAGTATTATTGTGATCACCTATATTTTCTCAACATTTATACTCGACAGCGGTGCAAGGTTGCGAAAAAGTATTCTGCTCGCCCACATTCCACTGCTGACGATTTTGCTCGGTGCACTATTTATCCTTTCAGTCCTTCAATTGGGACCCGCACAGGCAGACGAAGAACGCCGCAAGGAGATAGTACGAACAGTCGACACTATTCGCGATGCGAGTATCCGGAATCAAAAGCTACCAGATTCAAGCTACTCTCTCGATATCAATAACGATATTGAATATACTGTTTTGAACGAGAGGATGTATCGGCTTTGTACCAATTTTTTGATTGACACTTCAAACTCTTATGGCTATGAAAGCTCACCCAAACAACCTATCTCTGATAGTTATGTTGATGAATATCAGTTTCGAGCAGCTAACGGGCGCCAGTGTTTTCACTTCGAAGCTTCTGGAATTTTTCAGCCTGTCGTACCACCACGAGACACAACAGAACCCGAAAACTCCGGTAGTACATTTTCTACAACTTAAGGTACAATAGACCATAACCAGTATGCGTATTTCAGATGTTACGATCGAAAAATTGCTCGAGCGCAGCGGTGCGGCTACTAAAGAGCAACTTGCAACCCTTCAAGAAGAAGGGGCTCGTTCGCGTCGTCCACTACAAGATATTGTTATTCAAAACGAACTTATTAGTGAAGCTGACCTCGTAAAAGCGTTTGCGAAATATGCTGAAATTCCTTACATCGAAATTGATTCACGCGATATACCGTCAGATGCACTCAATAAAATTCCAGAACGTATTGCACGCCAGTACAACGCGGTACTCTTTAAAATAGACGAGGACGGTTTACAGCACCTTGCGATGGAAGACCCTGATGATGTTCAGGCGCTCAACTTCATCCAAAAGCAAATTGGTGAAAATATCAAAGTCTACATTACAACTCATAGTATTATCTTGACCTGTCTTGAAAACTATCGCGGCGACGTAAATGAAGAACTTAATGAAGTCATCAATATTCAACGCGAAGACAGCGGCGAACAAACCATCACCGAAGAGGAAGTTGCTGAAGATTCACCGATTGCCCAAACCGTCAATCTACTCCTTGAGTATGCCATTCGTTCCGACGCCAGTGATATTCACATCGAGCCACGAGAAGATTTTGTACAAATTCGTTATCGCATCGATGGTGTCCTAAAAGAAGTCAACCGCCTACCGCGTAATGTTTTAGGTGCCCTGATAAGTCGTATCAAAATTCTTTCAAACCTAAAGATTGATGAACGCCGTGTCCCGCAAGACGGCCGTTTCAAGATCAACGTAGGTGGAAGCCAATATGCACTGCGTGTCAGCACTCTACCAATCGCCGATGGCGAAAAGGTAGTTATGCGTATTCTCGATGAATCCAACCAGGCTGTGACACTTCAGGATCTTGGATACTGGGGTAAGTCGCTCGCTATTATCGAAGAGGCACTTACGGAGCCAAACGGCATGGTGCTCGTAACAGGGCCGACCGGATCAGGTAAGTCTACCAGTCTTTTTAGCGTCCTAACAAAGCTTAATACGCCGGATGTTAACATCTCTACAATCGAAGATCCAGTTGAATATAAAATTCCAGGCGTCAACCAAACACAAACGAACGCTAAAGCGGGTATGACTTTTGCTTCTGGACTCCGTGCTCTACTGCGTCAAGATCCAAATATCATCATGGTTGGTGAGATCCGTGACGGCGAAACCGCCAACTTAGGCGTGCAAGCCGCCCTGACTGGCCACCTGGTCTTCAGTACCCTTCACACCAATAATGCTGCTACTTGCCTGCCTCGTCTACTCGACATGGGCATTGAACCATTTCTTATTGCTAGTACCGTCAAAGCCGTCGTTGGACAGCGACTCGTTCGACGACTTTGCATGACATGTCGCCAGAGCTATGAGCCATCCGAAGAAGAGCAAGCCACCGTTATTCGGTTATTTAATTTACGAGATGGACAAGATTTCAGTTATATCCACGGTCTTGATACGCAGGCAATTTCAGAAAAACTCGGCGGTGACACACCAGCTGGAAGTAGCGACTCTAAAATCACAACCTTATGGCGAGCTTCTCCAAAAGGTTGTGAGGATTGTAACAATACTGGCTATAAAGGTCGCGTCGGGATTTATGAAGTACTTGGTAATACTATTGCAATTCAAAAAATGATTGTCGCAAATGCCACCAGTAACCAAATTCAAGACCAAGCTATTGCTGATGGCATGGTAACCATGCAGACTGACGGTCTAGTGAAAGCTCTTCGCGGCAATACTACTATCGAAGAAGTACTACGAGTAACAAGGGAATAACGATGACACAATTTTCATACGTTGCAACAAATAGTCAAAATCATTCAGTCACTGGAACGCTCGATGCTACCGATCGATCGAGTGTCATTGGCGCACTCGCTAAGCAGGGCTTAAGGCCAACTAGTATAAAAGAAGAGCACGCTAATAGTCTTAGCTCCTTTAGCTTTGGAGATTTTCTTGGTAAAAACCGTGTAAAGTCTGATGATATTGTCATGTTTACCCGTCAGCTCAGTGCCATGATCGGTGCTGGTGTACCGATTTTACGCGCACTAACCTCTCTTGAACAACATGGTGAAAATCCTGCACTGAAGAAAATTATTAGTGCAATCGTCAAAGATATCCAGGGCGGATCGCCTTTCGCCGACGCACTCGGCAAGTACCCAAATACTTTTAGTGATGTCTATGTCAACATGGTACGCGCCGGTGAAGCGGCCGGTATCTTAGATGATATCCTTAAGCGACTCGCTCTCCAGCAAGAAAAGAACGCTACCATTCGAAAAAAAGTAAAAAGTGCCATGACCTATCCAATGGTACTGATTTTCATTACCATCATTGCCTTTTTTGGACTCATGTTATTTGTCATTCCAATGATCGGCAACACAATACAAGATCTAGCTGGACCAGACGCTGAATTGCCTCTACTGACGCAAATAATGCTTGGTATTAGTGCCTTCATGATTAGTTATTGGTATATATTAATTCCACTACTCATTGGTGGCATCATACTGGTATTACGATACATCAAGACCCCTCGCGGTAAAGCCCAGTTTCACCACTTAACTCTCAAGATACCTGGTCTTAAAACGATTTTACGTAAAATTGCCGTCGCTCGTTTTGCACGTACCTTTTCGGCCCTTATGGGCGCAGGCGTTGCCGTACTTGAAGCTCTTGACGTAACTGCTCGAGCTGTTGGTAATATTGTGTACGAAGAAGCACTACGCGAAGCGGCTGAAGAGGTAAAAAATGGCAAACAGCTATCGCAAGTGATTGAACAAAACTCCAATCTGTTCCCTGCGATCGTGAGTCAAATGCTTGCCGTTGGTGAAGAAACTGGACAGACCGACACCGTGCTCGTAAAAGTAGCAGATTTTTACGAAGAAGAAGTTGATACTGCAATTGACGGAGTAAGTTCTATTATTGAACCTGTCATGATTGTTATTATGGGCGGCATGGTAGGGCTGATCGCCGCTAGCGTCATGGGACCAATCGCCGGATTGGCAAATCAAATTCAATAGGGCATATTATTATGCTCATGCTATAATACTAACAAGAAACAAAAGTGGGCATCCTTCGTGGCAAAAAAATTTTACCAAGACAAACCAATTATCGGACTTGATATCAGTCAAACTGGCATCAAGGTGATGGCGGTTGACCCAAAAAAATGGCTCGTACATGGATATGGATCAATCGATCTCGACCCAACACGCGTTCAAGCCTCACTTGAAGGTGATGATGGCTACTTAGCCGAAAATATGCAATCTTTATTAAATGACAAGATCGTTGGAGCGCTCCCAAGCAACCACGTCGTTCTTGGCGTTCCGACGGCACGTACCTTCTCGCGAACATTTACTGTACCAATCGCAGCCGAAAAAACATTACGTGACGCAGTCGAAATAGAAGTCGACCAATATATCCCCATCCCCATCAACCTTCTTAACGTTGATTATGAAATTATCAAGCGTACCAAAACCGATCTAACCGTCATGATGTGCGCTGTCCCAAAGACTCTCATAGACCGATCAATTAAAACAGCCGAAGACGCTGGTCTTCGCGTTAGTATGATTGAACCTGGCATCAGTGCGGTCGCCCGCGTGCTCGAAGCAACTGAAGAAGGTCATTTACCAACTGTCATCGTTGATATTGGCCCGGCAACAACCGACATTGCCGTCTTAGATGGGTCGATACGCGTGACGGGTGGTCTAGGCGTAGGTGGTAACACTTTTACACTCGATATCGCCAAGAAACTTGGCGTACCACTAGAAAATGCCCATCAACTAAAGGTCCTTAACGGCCTGAGTGCAGGGCCGCGTCAAGCAAAGCTCACTACTGCCCTAAAACCAAGTTTACAACGCATTATCCAGGAAACTCGAAAGGTGATGCGCTACTACAACGAACGTCTCAATGACGACCGGAAGCTTGAACAAATTATCATTGTAGGTGGCGGAAGTAACGTACCTGGTATCGGTGATTACTTTACTAATGAGCTCATTATGCCGGCCCGCGTTGCCAGCCCATGGCAGCAATTAGACTTCGGTAAATTGCCGCAACCCGCCAAGCAGTTTCGACCGCGCTACATTACTGTTGCTGGTCTCGCGAGTGTTGAACCTGGGAGTATTTGGAAATGATAAATCTTTTACCAATTGAAGAGAAGCGACAAATTCGAGCTGCCCGTTCTAATGTCCTACTACTGCGCTACACCCTCTTGTCTCTTGGTGCTATGGTAGTATTAGGCCTTATCGTTGGCGGTGCCTATGTGCTGATGAATAACGCCAAAGCTTCTGCTGAAAAAACAATTGCCGAGAACGCCGCGCGAGCAAGCTCTTACAATGAAGTGACGGCAAAAGCGAATGAATTCAGAGCAAATCTATCAATTGCCAAGTCCATTCTTGATAAAGAGGTGAATTATACAAATGTTATCATCGCTATCGCCCAGAGCTTACCAGATAATGTTGTACTCGACAGTCTTGACCTTGATGCCAAAACGTTCGGAACACCCTTTAGTTTATCCGCTCGAACAAAAAGTTATGATGACGCCGTCACACTTAAAAATACTTTGCAAGAATCCGATGCATTTAGTGACGTATCGCTTCAATCAGTTACGAATGCAGCCGATGGTGATACTACCGGATATCCAGTAAGTGTAAGTCTGAATGTTACAATTAGCCAGGAGATTACGAAGTGAAAAAATCTACATCACTCACGCTAAACGCGACAAACCTACGTCTCATTTTGACTATTATCATTTTTCTGATTATTGGCATTAGCGTAACGGGATTTTATTTTGCAAGCAATAAACTGAAGCAATACGCTACCGACGTCAGTCAAATAACCAGCGAAGCTGAAGCAAGTGCAAGTAATATTGAACGTCTCAAACAAACCGAACTCGAGCTACAACGCTACGAGCAAACAATTCAACGAGCGGCTAATATCGTCGCTGAAAGCACTAGCTACCAATACCAAGATCAAATTATCAACGACCTTACAAGCTACGCTCAAAGAGCAGGTATTACAATAGCCGGCTTCACATTTGATGAGACCAATACGACAGCTGCCCCCGCAGCCGCCCCAACTGCACCCACACCAGCAGCTACCGATACAGGTACGACGACAGCACCTTCTGCAGGAGTAAAGTCAATTACCGCAACTGTCCAGCTTGAGCCTACCGTCCCATATGTTAATCTTTTACGATTCATGCGACTAGTTGAACAAAACCTTACAAAAATGCAGCTTGCAAAAATTAGCCTTTCCCAGGCATCAGGAGAAGATCCGCAAGCTGTCGCTGGTCAAGCGCTCGTTATAGAGGTGTATGTAAATTAGGAAACAACATGAAAAATAAGACTACCACAAATCCACTCAACAACTTTCCCTCCCAGATATCGCACATCCTTCATCGCTATCATGTAGTTATTTTCACACTTACAGTAATTGGTGGCTTAGCGCTGGCTATCTTTTTCCTCAACCTGACTTTAAACCAGTCCACATTGGCCGATGAAGCGGGTGGCGTCAATACAACCTTTGATACTGAGACAATTAATCGCATCAATCAACTACAAACACGTGAAGATGCGAATCGTGAGCTCACCTTCCCTGAGGGTCGCATTAATCCATTTGTTGAGTAATACGAAAGCGCTTATACTAGAAATATGCTACTACTAGGATCTCGACTGCTCGATACACCCGTCATGGGGCTTCAGACTGGCTCAGAGCTCGCTCGTTCAGCTCGAGCAATCATTGATCCCAGAAGCCTTGCCATTGTCGCCTATGAACTGAGCGGACCATTGCTCGACCAGCATCCCTCCCTCCTTCGCATTCAAGACATACGCGAACTGAGTGACCTAGGCATGATTGTCGATTCAAGTGATGAATTTATATCACCATCAGATGTCATTAAACTCCAGCAAATATATGAATTTCATTTTGACCTTATCGGCCTCGCTGTGATTGACGAAAAGAAACGAAAGCTAGGCAAAGTATCGGCCTACACCATAGAAGCATCGAGCTTTGTAATTGAGCAGCTAAATGTTAGGCGCCCTTTACTTAAAAGTTTAGCCGATACCGAACTGCTGGTGCATCGCTCACAGATTATCGAAGTAAATGATACCTCTATCATTGTTAAGTCAGCAAACAACAAACAGATAGAACCAGTTACAAAATTAGTACGACAGTATAGTAATCCGTTTCGCGCAGCCCAGCCGCAACCTGAAAATATTACTCGTCCTCGTTAAGCGCTGACTTGATGTCGTCGTACGAAAAACCTTGCCTTGCAAGATAGTGCATTAATTTTTGTTGATCAGGATACCGAGCTCGTTTTTTTGTAATTATTTTCTGAAGTTCCGTCTCATCATCCCGCTCACTTTCGGCAAGAAAATGATCAATAATAGCTAGATCCACCCCCTTGGCTCGCAGTTCAGCCTGTAACTTACGCTGACTTGCGCCTTTGGTTTGATGACGGTTCTCCACCCAATACCTAGCAAACTTTTCATCGTCTACATAGCCTTTTTGTACCAATCGTTCAAACACACGATTAGACACATCAGCACTTACCCCTGGACGCATTTCGCCCGTTTTAGTGCGCGTCGGACGTGTTTTTCGATAAAGATAATCACGGACTTCTCTCGCGCTGTGAGGGCGCATGAGACAATATTCAAGCGCTCGAGCATACAATTTACCAAATTGGCTTTCGGTCTCTAGTTGCACCAACTCCTCTTCACTATACTCATTGCCGATTTTAATACCAAGATCGGCATACTGAAACAGATCTAGACTAAAACGATACGAGCCATCAACCATAATATTCAATCTCTGCTGATTTTTCTTCTGTGCTGATATGCCAGTAATCTTCATATCTTTATTATACCTGGCTATCAAGCGGGTGCTATACTTAAGGTATGAAAGATACGTCTTCTAAAGTGACAAAACCCTACACTCGCTTTTACTTAACAATGCTCATTTTAAGCTCTATCGGAACAAGCGCTGGCCTTGCAAATCTTACCTCGATACAAGCAACGCTCGCCCTTATGGAGACGTCGGCACCGTATGTCGCCTGCTTACTCATTAGCATGCTAACGTGGGCGATTTCCGTAGTAGCCCTAGTTCTATTATGGCGTAAGCATCCGCTTGGTATTCAATTAAAAGTGAGTGCTTATGTCGTCAATATCCTCGCAACTATTGGTATGATTATTACCGCTGCTCCAATTGTTGACCTACTAACAAGTAAAGTACCGCCTGAATTAACCGCTAATAGCCAGCTCACCGAAGCTGCTGCGGCAAATATACTTGAAGCCGGTTTTTATCTCAGCCTGTGTTTCAGCATTATCGCAAACTTAGCTTTTGCACTCTTGTGGCTTCGTGCCTGGCGCGGACAGCAAAGAGCTGACACTATTTCGCAATAGATAACAAAAATACCTCACTAGGTAACAGTGAGGTATTTTGTGCTCTACTAATAACTTTTAGCTATCGATTTCAGCGACCTTTTGGCGCACTTTCGCTTCGATTTCCTGTGCAGTTTCAGGATTTTCTCGTAAATATACTTTGCTCGCTTCACGGCCTTGACCAATTTTTGCATCAGCGTAATCGAACCAAGCACCAGCTTTGCCGACAATACCATGTTGCACCGCGAGATCCAGTACATCACCCGTTTTTGAGATACCTTCGTTGTACATAATATCGAATTCAGCAACTCTAAAAGGAGGAGCGATCTTATTCTTTACCACCTTCACTTTTGTACGGTTACCGACAATATCCTCGCCCACCTTAATCTGACCTGTTCGGCGAATATCAAGACGGAC
>CAMPHY010000015.1 GCA_946886125.1 uncultured Candidatus Saccharibacteria bacterium
GTATAACAGATTTTAAGGTACAATAGGAAACATGAGCAATATAAATAAAAAAATAGCTATGTCTGCCGACTTACACAAGCGCCTGGCGGGTGAACTCGATGCGTTTCACACTAACGTATTCGCAAGAGCCGCCCAAGGACAGCGAATTGGCTCTACTAACTTATCTTCTTTCGACGGGCGTGTCTCTTTAGAAAAATCGCGCCAAAGAGTCCGTAGCTATCGTGACTCGCACATCGGTACAACAAACGGCTCCCTACACAGTGAAAGAGGTAGCATACGACAAGCCAGTGAATCTGCTCGCATAGACTTACCTAAACCAACCAACGCCCATACACAGCGTTTTACGGAACCAAATGGACGTTCATATAACCCATTTGCTTGAGCCGTCACTAGTGTCTATGCTATAATTCAGGGAGTTTTGGCGAATATAGCTCAGTTGGTTAGAGCGCCGGGTTGTGGTTCCGGAGGTCGTGGGTTCAATTCCCATTATTCGCCCCAAATTAAGAGTAAGACCCGTTGGTCTTATTTTTAATTTGTAAGCGTAATTGACTTAATGATATTCTCATACACTTCAAAGCCTCGCCGTTTGTGAACAGGAGAGGCCCGCATGTATCTTTCTAAGGTAATACTATCATTCACTTCTAGTACATACGGCTTGCCATTCACATCTTCAATAATATCTACCGCAGCAAGGCGTAGACCCATGACTAACCTTGCCCGCTGTGCAAGTTCAATGAATGCGGCGCTAGGGGTGGTATCGTTAGGGATGGCTCCGTGACTTAAATTAAACATTTTTAAATTATCATGCACATGCGGCTGCTTTCGGTAGCTAATCAGCACTTGATCGTCGAGCAGTACTAGTCGTGTCTCGGATTGAATGTCAATAAACGGCGACACCGCCCATGCCTGTATATCATTATTTATCATCCACTCATTCGCGTCAGTTTGCGAAGTGCAGCGCCGTACACCATATCCACCTTTGCCGACAAGGGGTTTTATTACCACATCCTCCCAAGGAAATAATTGCACTCCATACGCCTCCCCGCCATTTGTACGTACAAGTACATGCGGCACCGCAGTTACGTTGCTTACTCGCATAACCTGATATGCAGCCACTTTATCAACTGAAATGCCGGCTGCAACACTATCATTTACATCAAACCTATATCCCAATATACGCCTACGTACATGTTGACTAGAGACTTCTAGTAGCCAGTCGTCAGACAAACTTGTCACAGTCAAACCATACTGCATTCCGATCTCTCGAATCATATCCGGCATCCATCGGTCTACAATAAAGTCTCCATTTTTCATACTTCTCATTCTATCACCGTTTGTTTTAGGTATAATGGAAAGCACGCCCCGGTAGCTCAGTGGATAGAGCAAGAGACTTCTAAGCTTTTGGCCGTTGGTTCGATTCCAACCCGGGGTACCATTTTATACATAAGTTACTTCCCGTCTGCTATGATTATCGTATGCTTCCAGTATTTATATCGGGTAATCAGAATAAAATAAATTACATATCTAAAACACTTGATATTACACTTGATCATCAGAAAATTGACTTAGATGAAGTTCAGTCTGCGGACCCTAGGGTTGTTGCGGAACACAAGGTAAGGCAAGCTTATGAACTAATTCGTAAACCTGTACTTGTCGAAGACACCTCTCTTAGCTTTAATGCGCTAAATGGCCTACCTGGCCCATTCGTAAAATTCTTCGTAGAGACAGACAATGGACTCGAAAACATGTGCCGCATACTGGACGGGTTCGAAGATCGATCGGCGTATGGATCTGTAATTTACAGCTACTTCAACGGTAGTGAATTGCACTTCTTCGAAGGAAGACTTGACGGAGAAATTGCACAAACCCCAAGAGGCAATGGTGGCTATGGTTGGGATAAGATTTTCATACCAGAAGGCTACAATGGACTGACTCGTGCCGAACTCTCTTTCGATGATGATATAGAAACATACAATAGATTACGCGATACCAAAGGTCTTCGCACATTTTTAATAGGCTAGGTCTCTTCTTTTTCAGGCACCGTTCTTTGCACCAAGACTGATACGCAATACTGTTTATTTTTGCTATTATGATTTTATGACTTACGAAACTGGCGCTCTGATTGGAAAGTATCGGCACTACAAAGGGAACGAGTATGAAGTACTCGGTATTGGAGTGCACACTGAAACAGAAGAAAAAATGATTGTATATAGGGCTCTTCACGAACCATATAAAATATGGCTACGACCATATGATATGTTTTTCGAAACAGTAACAATTAGTGGCGAAAAACTTCCTCGCTTTAAGAAAATTGATTGATAAAATTAACCGCATGCCTATTAGCTATACAAACGATGCTTAAATCTTGCATGCACAAACTTAGCAAGTAGCTGACCGCCGAATAGGCTTTACGTCTTCTCTGCTACATTAAAATCACCTGACTGTGAGTATTCTTACATCCTTACGAAGAATATGTTTTTACAATAAGTACTGTACATTATTGCCACTACAGCGACACGGATAAAGACGATGCCACTCAAGTCGTCGGATGAATGGAGAGATAAGATGGATACACCTTTAAAAGCAGTTGCGTTAACATGTAGTCTTCGAGCATCGCCGGATGAGTCATCCAGCGACATATTGGCTAAGCAAATGCTAGATGAACTGAAACAACACGGTGTCGAGAGTACCACTTTCCGTATCGCTAATCACGACATTAAACCAGGGGTACAAGTAGACATGGGCGATGGGGATGAATGGCCTATGATTCGTCAACATATCTTAGCAGCAGACATACTACTACTTGCAACGCCGATTTGGGTTGGACATCCGTCGAGTATGGTGCAAAAAGTAATTGAACGCTTAGATGCAGAGCTCGGCGAAACAGATAAACAAGGTCGACTGCTTACTTATGGAAAAGTGGGCGTGGTCGCTGTCGTTGGGAACGAAGACGGCGCCCACAAAGTTACCGCCGATCTATTTCAGGCATTAAGCGATGTAGGTTTTACGATTCCAGCAGCGGGTTCGACTTATTGGGTTGGCGAAGCTATGCACCAAGTTGATTATAAAGATTTAGGCACTACACCAGATAAAACAGCGAGCACGAACAAAAGCGTTGCCGTCAATGCAGCTCATCTTGCACGCCTCCTAAAAGAACGTACATACCCGCCGGTATCGTAAGTCACCTAGCTACAAACCACAGGATATTAATAGCGCTCATTTCAATTTTTTAATTTAATCAGCTCCGTACATAGTACGGCAAAGCATACTTAGGAGGGTATATGAACAAGAACACAATTATAGGGATCTCGACAGCAGTAATTTTGATATTAGCAGGGTTAGTTATTTATTTACTGGTTAGCCAGAATAATAATAGCACTGAAAACCAGCAGGCAAATCAATCTCAGACTGAGCAGTCTCCTGATATAACCGATACTACAAGTAATGAAATTGACGATACGCAATTGGCTTCTACTATGGCCGCTATGGAAGAAGAATATGAAACCGTCATCGAAACTAAAGTATTTACAGAGGCTAATGACCCAAACAACACACTAGGCAAACCAGGCTCATATACACATGGTGCTGCTTTTTGGGACACACGTACTGAATACACCGGTGAAGATCCGACATGGGGTACGGATGCCGGCGGTGCCATTGAAGTATTTGCGACGACAGAGGATGCCGCAAGTCGTACCGAGACCCTAAGAAGCACCCAAGGCACAATACTAGATGCAGGTGCAGTAGAACAAGTTGATAACGTCATCATAAGGGTATCCTCAAAACTCTCGGCGAGTCAGCAGGATGAAATAATTGCATTCCTTAAATCTCAATTATAATTTACCCTACCCACCTCGTCTATTTTTCATAGTTGGAAACTAAATACATGCTTATTGGTGTCATTTCAGATACACATGATCGGGTTATGACAGCCGATAGCGCCCTGCAGTACTTTAAAGCACGTGGTGTAGGCCTTGTCGTGCACGCCGGTGATTGGAAATTGCCGAGTACTGTTGCGCACATTGCGCAACAAGCTCGTAAGCTTTCTCTGCCAGTGCAAGGAGTGCTCGGCAATAATGATACCGATATAACCGCATTGTATGCGTCCGCCGAAGATAGCACTGGCAAATTTATGCTCATGGAGGATGTACTACACTTACATATACAGGGCAAACATATCACCGTCTACCATGGACACCACAAGCCTACGTTACGTAAAGTATTGCTCGATAACTCAAGTGATATTATTATTTTAGGCCATAGTCATAAACCAAAAATAGAAATACAAAATTCTCAACTTATTGTTAATCCTGGCTCAACCGCCTTCTCTATTCCACGCAGCACACTCTGGCTGCCATCTGTTGCTATGATCAATACGGCAACAATGTCAGCTGAAATAATCTACTTAGATAAACCGTAGTGATTAAACTGCAAGTAAGTTTTTGATAATTTCCCGATGAACTAGCGCGCTGCTCATAATACGAAAATGACCATACGTACGTAGCTGTATATTCTTAGCCCCTACTAAATAACTCCCTTCTGGTATATGCGGATCAAACTGGCCATAAATAGATACAATGCGAGCATTCATCATTTTTTCTTTTGCCAATGAAAGGAGAATTGGTGAGGTTGGCAAAAACATACGAATACTTCTAAGTGGAAAAAACTTAGCGTATTTTGAACCGCCAAATGGTGTATTTAACGTGATTACTTTTTGAATTGAAGTAGTTTTACTGCTGCGATGAGTGAGTAGGTACTTTGCAATTAAGCCTCCCTTGCTATGGGCAACGATGCTATACGTTTGCAGCTGTTTTTCCTGTACGTATCGCTCAACTACTTGCGCCATTACTTCAATCGAACCAGTGTTGTACCCCAACCCCTCTATGACGTGTACAGCAAAGCCATGTTGGCGTAAAACATCCGCTACGGGTTTCATGAAATGCCACTTTTCATAAATGCCAGGCAGCAGGATAATAGGCGGTCGTACTGTGTCTGCCACCCGGGTATATGCCGACATATCATAGGACCATACCGCACCTTTAATCTGCCAATACGCAACATACACGTAATCGATAAACCAATATATCGCTTCTTTTACCCGCCTTATTAGGAATTGATAAATTCTTCGCATATCGCGGCTACCTTTTTTGCTGCTGAGTACTGCACAGCATGAGGGGCGCTGTCTATTTCAGTTATTCTTCCTTGTGGAAGTATTTCAGAAAGCTCAAACGCCCAGGTACGTGGTACAATATCATCATTTTGTCCTCGTACAATTAGAGTAGGCTGTAAGCACTCTCCTAATCTGTTCTCTATATAATCATTTAACATATACTTCTGTACTCGAAGATAGGAAAGTAGCCCAAACTTCATATAGTCTTGTAGTAATATTTTATTGAGTGCATATGATTCTCTGGTCGTATCTTGCACAAGACGCCCTAGCTGTATAAGTGGATTTCGTTCGTATCTATTAACCGTTGGGGCAAGTAACACCATCTTGCTGGGTAAATATGAATGCTCCACGGCTAATCGTGTAACAATTTGACACCCCATTGAATGCCCTATTAAAATAGGCTTTACAACAGAAAGTGCTGCTATAAATTCAGCCAGTACACCCGCGCACTGGTTAATATCTAAGGCGCGTTTGGGCTTAGGTGTATTTCCATAACCAGGAAGACTTACTACGATCACACGATATGATTCAGCTAACAGATTAGCGAGTGGCCAGAAGTAACGATTCGATGCTCCGATACCGTGGACTAATATTACTATCTGCTCATTCTCATGAAGCGTATCTAAATATTCAACTGTACCCACTTTAAACTTCATTTGATACGTGCGAAATGCCGATGAAAAAGTCATTGTCATGTCAGTAGCACGTTTGAGTAGTTAGAGTAATACACGTGGCCATGGCTACAGAATACTATTTATGATGAGAGTTAAAATTATACTGAGCACAATACTAATAACAATGCTGGGCCAAAAGAAAAATTTTACACGGACTTTGCCGCTGTCGTCTTTGAAAGAAAAATTATGTTTCATAGTATCCTCATATTAAAATTCAAACAGATCACCTAAAAATGATTCTTTTTTCTTCTTTTTATAATAACGATTATCGGCATCATGATGTGACGAGTAGCGTCCATTTTCAGGCTGGTTTTGATCGTTGTAGGTAGTCTGCGATGACGTCGCTGAAGATGCTGTTTGTGGCTGTGACGGAGCAAACATTTGCTGCGAACGTTCAATCAGCTTATCGAGCTCTCCACGATCAAGCCACACCCCTCGACACTCGGGACAATAGTCTATTTCAATATTTTGCCGCTCGCTAATAACGAGAGTAGTCTGATCATTTGGACATTTCATATTTACTAGTATAGTACGCTTTGCTGATATACAGCTGAATCAATTATGAAATACTTTCGCCGCCAATCCATCTTAGTAGTTATTATTCTGCTATACTGCAATGTAATGAAATTATATGAAATTATTGGTTGGATAGGCGTGGCTCTCATTTTACTTGCTTATGCACTCTCAACCTTTAGCGTACTAGAAGCGGGACATATTGGATTTGGACTATTAAATTTATTTGGTGCAATTGGGATCATCATCTCGTCATATCGAAAACGTGATTTTCAACCCATCTTCCTCAACGTTATTTGGCTACTCGTCGCAGTTATTGGTTTACTTATCGCCCCTACATAGTTTACCAACGAACTCATCCAAAGTATCACTCAATTTATACTTCAGCTTCTTTTACAATCGCGTCGGCTTGATCTCTCGTCCCTACGATAGCTTCAACCTGCTGTTTTGTAATAGTGATCGTACTACCCGGGGTCGCAGTACCTGCAAGCACCTGCTTGGCGACTGTATTTTCAACCGCTCGCTGTACGATTCGACGCATAGGTCTGGCGCCAAGTCGCGGGTCATATCCTGTTTCCGCCAAATATCGCTTGGCATCATCCTCGACATAAACACTTATTTTCTGCAAAGCAAGCGTCTTGTTGATACCTGCTAAAATACGATCGATTACCTGTACAAGTTCAGTCGTTTCAAGTGGCCGGAAAATAACAATTTCATCAAAACGATTCAAAAACTCAGGCCGGAACTGATTGCTGCTAATCAGTTCATCAGTAAATTGCTTTTCAAACTGCGATAATTGATATCCGCGATCAATATACTCTCGAATTCTATCAGCGCCTGCATTGCTTGTGGCGATAACAATGGCATCCCGAAAACTAATCTCTCGATTTCTTTCATCGCGCAGAATTCCCTCATCGAGAAGCTGAAGTAAGGTCGCCAGAACATTAGGATGTGCTTTTTCGATTTCATCAAGCAAAATAACACTAAACGGCTGCTTCATCACTTGAGCAGTAAGGCTCATTGAATTGCTTGCACCATCAGCGATTAATCGCGACACGTCGTCCGGTCGAACATACTCATTAAGATCGAGGCGTAACAAATGTTCTTCGCCGCCAAAGTATACTTCAGCCAGCGACTTTGCCAGTTCCGTCTTACCAACCCCAGTTGGACCTAAGAACAGGAAGGTTCCGATGGGACGATTTTGATTACGCACCCCTGCCCGCGCTCGTCGGAGTGCATCACTCACCACTTCTACAGCGCGTGTTTGATTAACCATACGCTCATGAATTAAATCTTCAAGATTGAGTAATTTCATACGCTCAGTTTCATCACTCGCTACACCCACTTTAATGTCCATGGTTTTTTCAATTGCCTGCTGAACTGAACTGGCAGTCACCAATCCACCATTGCTGTAGCTCGCCGCAGATTCAAGTAGTTTCAACGCCCTTCCTGGCATCGCCAGCTCATGAACGTAGCGCTCACTGAGGCGATACGCTTCTTCTAGTGCCTGATACATGTACGTTACCTTGCGCTGATACTCTATTACCAATAATTGATCCTGCATTACTGCAATTGTTTCAGGGCGCGTTGCTGGGGCAACAGTTAGTCGATTAAGTGCATTGGCAAGTGCCGGCTGGCGCTGGCTAATTTGCAAGTAACGTTGCTCATCCATGGCGAGAATCATCCGCAAACGTCCGGCCTCTAAAATAGGTAGTAATAAATTACTCACATCGACTGAGCCGATACCCTCTTCAAAAAACAATTGAGCGTTATCGAGACAAACAATAATATTCTTTGCCCGATATGCCTCCGATAAGACTTGTTCAAGCAAATGCTCCAATTCACCTTTACCAGACGCGGCCGCGATTAACGACGATGCGTCGAGCATGAATACCTGCCTAAACTTTAAGTCATCAGTCAACTTAGCCGATCCATCCATTAATCGTTCGGCAAAGGCGCGCACAATCGTTGTTTTGCCAGCACCGGCTGGACCGACTAATACCGCGTTTTGCCGTCCGCCGTTATGGAATGTTTCAATTAATTGATTAATAACTGCCTGGTGCGCCTCAAGTTCAACTGTCAATGAGCCTTTGCTCGCCTGTTCGCTAATATTCACACCAAATCGAGTTAACAATGGTATATACCCAAATGACCAATCTCGGGCAATACCTCCGGTACGGCGCGGTCGACTGTGCTTTGCGATTAGTGCATGAATATGCTCATGCCAACAAACACCACTTATCAGATCATCGATGCCGAGCTGTAAATGGGCAAGTACTGTTTCATACCCATCATACTGCTTAATAAGAGCTACTAGTAATATACTACCTGTAACACACTCGACGTCGAGCTTCTCACGAATAGCAAGAGCGTCCCGCCAAACAGCCTCGCTAGCGCCGGCTTCATTCGAAGCAATGTCCTGTAAAAATCGCGCACCGATTCCAAAACGGGCTGAAAAGAATTGACCACTTGGTACAGCACTAATCGCGGTTGCGATATCCCGAGGTGTCACTTGTTTCGGCAGTCGACCGAGCACGTCACCCGCTAGGCGCTCGTGTAAAGCATTACTCTTCGTATCACCTTTTAGGTACTGTAACTCACCTTTCCACCACTCTAAAACAATGGCCGGTATAGCAGACAACCCAAGTAGCAGCCAACCAGCGGGGATCTCTGCAATAATAAACGCGATGCCGGCAAGTATCAGTACCAGGGAGCTTGCCGCAAGGCTGTGTCGCCAGAGTGGATTTAAAAAATGACCGATTCTGGCTTTCTGCGCCCGTAAACTATCGAACTGAAATGTTACAGATTCCATGCCGGCGCCCATCCAATGCTAAATAAAAGTAGACCCACCACAGGAAAAAGTGGCACCATCGACCAGCCAATCATAATAATTCCACCCCACGCAATGTGCAGTAAAATCACCAAACTACCAATAAGAATCATAACGAAGCGCAGAAAGGCACCAATCACCCGCGACACAAGCCTATCCAGTAGTGCTCGCATCTGCACACCTATAGGGCCACGAACCTTTCCAGCTGAAATTTGCCGGAACGGCGCAAATAACGTGCGCACAAGTAAACTCACCGAAAAGAAATCGAGCGTTCGCTCAATTCGTTCTCGTATCAGCAGTGCGCGCTGCTTCCAGCCTTCGCCATACCACCAAGAGAGAATGCCCACTAAAAACATATCCTTATTGTAACCCACTCGTTCCGGTTACGCTATAATAGTACGAAGATGAGCAAAGAAAATTAATTTGTTTATTTTCTTCCGAATTAAGTGCGAGTGCACGGAGTATAATAGATATCATGCCTAAACCCTACGTTACAATTCTCGGCAAAGCCGTTCGCCATGTCGCACGTCTCCGAGGCGGTGGATCTGCCCTGCCCGGACTATTCGTAGAAAAAATTGATCCCGATTTTATTCGTCGTACTCTCGCCCCTCTTCCTCACGGGGTTGTTATCATCAGTGGTACCAACGGTAAAACGACAACAACAAAAATGGTTGTTGAACTGCTCGAGAGTCAAGGATTAAACGTGTTCACTAATCGAACTGGCAGCAATTTCACGCGCGGTGTAGCCGCAGCACTTCTGGGCGAAATCAACTTTAAAGGTGAGTTAGAAGCCGATATTGCTGTACTCGAACTCGATGAAGCGCATGCTGTGCATTTCGTGAGAGTTGTTCCTCCAAAATACACTCTCCTATTGAATGTTATGCGTGACCAACTCGATCGTTTTGGCGAAATTGACACTACTGCAGGACTACTCGAACATATAGCCAAAGCAACAACCGAGCACGTTGTTCTAAACCGCGAAGACCCACGAGTTCTCGCCATAGCACCAACACTATCGAATCAAGCTGTTCACTATTTCGGTCTTTCCGATGGTTTAAAGACGATGTTTCCGAGTGATGATGATATGCGCGGATCAAATAAAAAAACGGCAAACACTCTACCTGAGGCAGATGTTATTCTTGATACAATCAATGATCCTGATGTGCACTTTTTAATCGGCAAAAAATCAGTAAAGACAACTCTCAAACTTCAGGGAGTGTACAACATCTTCAACGCCGCTGCCGCAGTAGCTTTGGTGCGCGTCATCGTTGGTGGGACCCTCGACCAATCAAAGCTTATGGCGTCACTCGCGAACGTTGAGCCAGCTTTCGGGCGCGGCGAAACACTTACTGTCGGCGGCCAACCCCTGGAACTCGTACTTGTTAAAAACCCAAGCGGTTTCCGACTTGGCCTTAGCTCATTTACACCGAGCGGCTACGCAACGATGATCGCTATTAATGATAATTATGCCGATGGTCGTGATATGTCGTGGCTATGGGACGTTGATTTTGAGAGCCTTCAGAAAAACGGCGCGGCGGTCGTCTCAGGTGTTCGCGCCTATGACATGGCGCTACGACTTCAGTATGATGAAATTACCGTCGCGCACGTAGATACAAATCTGACAAAAGGTCTACGCTATTTTATCAATCACGCACCCAATCAGCCGAAGCGTATTTTTTGCACCTACACTGCCATGCTAGCTATTCGTCGTGAACTAAGTAAAATTACAGAAGTAAAGGTAGTCTCATGAGTGATATACGTACACTTACTATTGTCCAGCTTTATCCGAGAGATATGAATATTTACGGCGACTGGGGGAATGTTCTGACGCTAAAACGACGTCTGCAATGGCACGGCTACAATGTCAATTTAGTCGACTACAATATTGGCGATCCATTCCCGGAGCAAGCCGATATTCTCATTGGCGGCGGCGGTCAAGACAGTGGCCAAGATGTGATTCAAGCTGATCTTCTTAACATAGCGCCAACCCTCTGTAAACTCGCCAATGATGGTGTACCCATGCTACTTGTCTGCGGACTCTACCAGCTATTTGGTCGTTTTTTCAAGACACAGGATGGACATATTATTAAAGGTATCGAGTTGCTCGACATTGAAACGCACGCTGGACCAGAGCGTCTTATCGGCAATGTCACGACTCACAGTAATGATTTCGGTGACATTATTGGCTATGAAAATCATAGCGGCCAAACCTTTCTTGGCAAAGGAGTACTACCACTTGGTAAAGTTATTAAAGGTGCGGGCAACAATGGCCAAGACGACACCGAAGGCGCACGTTATAATAATGTCGTTGCCAGTTATCTACATGGCTCATTACTGCCGAAAAATCCAGCTATTGCCGACTTTCTCATCGAACAAGCAGCTATTCGAAAATTTGGTGATTTTACGCCAACAGTCGTTGATGATCGTTTCGCCAATCTTGCTCGCGAACACGCGCTGAAGCGCCCACGCTAATAACAGCTATTCTTTTACCTGCTGCTGAGCCTTAAGCTCTGCGATAATCTGCTGACCATGTCCAAGTGGCGTCACGCGACCATACGCTTTCACTACAACACCTTTGGGATTAATTATAAAAGTTTTTCGCAAAATACCTTCGCGGCCAAATTGTTTCTTACCCCATGCTCCGTAGACCTCAAGCACCTTGCCGGCGCTATCAGTTAATAACGTAAAGTTGAGCGAGTGCTTAGCTTTAAACTTTTCATGAGCGGTTGCATCATCCTTGCTCACGCCTACAATTTCAGCACCAAGATCAGCAATTTCGTCGCGCGCATCACGCAAGCTACATGCCTCAATGGTACAACCCGGCGTATCGTCTTTTGGATAAAAATACAGCACTAGCCACTTTCCTTTATAGTCGCTGAGCGTTTTTAACTCTCCGTTAATGTCAGGAAGGGAGAAATCTGGTGCGTCGTATGGGGTTTGCTTCATACTCTTATTATACCCTGTCTCAAAAACCGTACATGTATAATAGAGAGGAACATGAATACCCCGACGAAGCCCGGACGTATCGAAGCACTCGATTACCTACGCGGTTATTTTATTATTGTTATCGTTATTGATCACGTCTATCGTTGGCCAAGTTTGCTGTCATTTTTCACTGGACAATCACTCCTCTGGGCGAATGCTGCCGATGGCTTCATCATTATTTCCGGCCTTCTTGTTGGCTACGTTCGTGGCTTCAAGGCAAGAGAATCACCATTTAATCCAGTTGCATTAAAGCTTTTTAAACGCGGTCTTTTACTCTATGTATGGAGTGTTATTTTAAGTATTTTGTTTGCTAGTATTCAATGGTTGATTAACTTTCGGGCTGCCATGCCACACGTTGAAGCACCAGATGGAAATTGGGCAGCACTCATTACAAATTCCATCACGCTTACCTATGCACACCCGTGGATCTACTTCCTCCACCTCTACGCCATCTTTATGCTCGTAGCGATCGGAGCGGTATGGTTACTGCGGCGCCATCTCGCTTGGTTAGTCATACTGTTTTCTATTGCTGCTATTTTCGTTGGGAATTATTATGGTGTTGAGTGGATACAGCGTGCGCCGTTCTTCTTCATACCAGTAGCAGTTGGGTACTACCTAGAATCAATCCAGCGCGTTATTATAGCACTCCGTCCTACTCGCCAGCGTATATTATCGGCTACAGCTATCTTCTTGTTTATCAGTACCGCAACATTGTCCTCATTATGGCGCTTTTCACCAGAACTATTTAGCCCAGCACTCCATGATTTTTTGAGTCAATTATTCAACCGCGGCCCGCTTAGCATCGGTGCTCTCGTCATTGCGTTCGTATGGTTTATTGGTCTATTCGCGCTGTTTCAAGCCCTATTACCACTTCTGCGCAAATATCTTCGTTGGCTTATGCTCCCATTTGGTCAACGCTCGCTTGCTGCTTACATGATTCATGGCATCCCTATTTTAATTACCAGCTACTTCTTTTTCATGGGTAGTAACGTATGGCACAATACCGCACTTGGTATTATCTGTATCCTTACTACGATCGGATTGCTTCGCATTCCATTCGTACAGCGCCTCTTGCCAAGATGATATTTTTCGCACTACCACTGGAAAAGTCACGGCAACTAGGGTATAATCTCTAAAGTACTCACACTATCGGGGTGTGGCGCAGTTGGCTAGCGCGCGCGGTTTGGGACCGTGAGGTCGAAGGTTCGAGTCCTTTCACCCCGACCACAAACGACATTATCGTTTTCTAAGAACCCCTGCAGGGGTTCTTTTGTTTTAATCAATCCAGATATCTGATACATATTCCTCAGGTATTCATCATAATCACTTCGCTATACTGTTAGATATCAATAACGAAGGAGGTTTTATGGACATTAAAGAAAAAGATAATCTTATTATTCTTTCACGAGTGTTTAACGCGCCGAAGGAACTTGTTTTTTCAGCATTCCAAAATCCGCTTATTACAAAATAGTGGGGAC
>CAMPHY010000016.1 GCA_946886125.1 uncultured Candidatus Saccharibacteria bacterium
ACGTAGTCTACCGATAGATAAAGAAGCATACAAAAGTCTACGTAAAGAAGTAGAGCAGCGCAATCAAATGGGAGATGTTGATTTGGTCGCGGAATTTACTGCATGGGCAGAAGCTGATGAAATTGAAAAGGCTAAGCAGGTGTACGAAGACGTGATTGCTGCTACTAATGATGAAACTGAACAAAAGTCATTATATAAACAGTATTATGTAGTATCTCTTGAACAGGAGCTTGATAATAACGCATTGGAAATTGCTCGAAAAATCGATCAATTATGGCCTTCGCATGAATCAAAATATAATATATCGTTGGCGTACCGTACGCTTGGCGATGACGAGAAGGAATCTGAATTTTTAATAAAAGCGATGCAAGCTGTTGATTCGGACGAAACTATTTCTGATAAACAGATCGTTAAAAACTTATACCAGTTTACGCTCGATTCTATTAACCAAAGGGCCGCGCGATGAACAGGTATCTTATGCGTCATAAAGTAAGGCAATTCCCACTAGTCTTTATTGCTGCAATTATTTTAATGATCACTACACTTACCCTAGGTGTTGTTTTTAGTGATAAAGCTGCAGCAGCACAGTACGAACCATCGGTAGCGGGAGCACGGCAATTTGGTCGTGATTTTTGCCCAGGTTTGGAAGACATTAATGGGCAAAAATTGCCAGAGTATCGCATCGCTGATCTAATGTGGATGACTGCGAGCGATGGCAGTAATAACATTGATTTTGTTGATGATGGTAGGCCACAAATTGTATCAGTGAAAGTGCATTTTGGTGTTACGTATTGTGCTAAATGGGATCGTGACGTACCGACATATGCAGAAGATTTAGGCGTCAAGGAGGAGAGGACGAGCTACGATCGTTTGAGTGGTTATAATATCAAGTATGGTACAGGTAGACCTGTCGAAAATACATCAAGTGGACAGCGTTATTTTTGGGATGACAGCTTTAATATGCAACTTAACGTTAGTAATTGGGGGAGCGGTACGCATATAGTATGTACGGAATTTGCAACAGTATCTGATCAGGCTCGGAGGGTTGAGCCTTCTCCTTCAACTTGCTTCCCGATTGATTTTACACGTATCCAGCCATGGAGTATTACTGGTCGTAGCTATACCTCAGTTGATTCTGTAAATGCGAATCAAGCCGGTACAATTACGGGCGAACCAGGTCAGACGGTACGCTGGAGGCATACAGTTACTAATAACCTACAGACTAATGGAAACCCAAGTGGTTCTGTTCCTAGTAATACTATCGGCTATAAAGTTGAAGGCTTTGGAAGCGATAATATGACGGCAAGACAATATGGGCCACAACTAAATAGGGGTGCTAGTTTTTCGGTGACTGATTACTTTAATGTTAATCAAAAAAAATATGTTGATGCCCGCTATAATATCACTCAAGCTGACGTGGGTAATACTTTATGTCAGTACATAACCTCATGGCCGCACAGTTACAATTGGCAGTCCAGCCCGCCAAACTGGCGCCGTAGCACTCCAGCATGCGTGAATGTTCCATATGATTTCAATCTGACTCCAATGATTAACCCAATTAGCCAAGCAATTGCAGAACCGGGCACAAACTTAGGTACCATCACCGCTCGAGTAACAAAAGATGGACCCACAAAAAGTTATAATGATACGCAGTGGCAACTGAGCCGGATTGTGATAGGTCCTTCAGTATCAGTCCCAACGGCAAATCAAGGAACGCAACTTCCGTGTGTGTACTATGGTAATGAATGCGAAGAAGAGGTTTCAGGAACTAGTACATTTACTGCTAGCTCTACCGTTGTTGAGCAACTAACGAATGTAGAACTTGGAGACCTTGAGGCAGGATCACAGCTCTGTTTTGCGCTATCAGTCAAGCGGTACGAAGATGGTTTAAGCGCCTCTGCGCCTAATTGGCGCTACAGTACACCTGAATGTGTAAAAGTGGGTAAAAAACCGAAAGTTCAGGTATGGGGTGGAGATGTACGAGCCGAATCGGTTGATACGAGTATCTCGACTAAGCAGGTAGATAGCAGTGATCGCACCTTTGGGAGCTGGGTAGAATATGGTGTCTTCACTCAAGGTTCTGCTCACATTGCTTCCGGTGCCGGGCTAGCGGGTACAGATGGTAGTGACACGGATTGTGCAAGTTCTTGGAATAAGCTTACTTTTGCCAACCAAGAAGGTGACTGTGCCGGGAATGACTTTGGCTTATATGCTCAAAGTTCAAATGTCGCCAGTATGACTTCTGCATTGCTGGGTAAATTTAATATCGACACAGCTCGTGACCTACCTGGGACAGTAAACGTTGCTGAGGTGGTAAGCGATAACGCGGCGGTGCGACGAACTGGTGGTTTGACGTTAAACGGCGGTACCGTCGAGCCAGGCAAGTGGGGGGTGTTATACGCCACTGGAACAGTCAGGATTACTGGCAATATTGATTATAGCGATGCATCGCTAAGTAGCCCTAGTGACATTCCACAACTCGTTATTATAGCGCCGAATATAGAAATTATGCCCGAGGTGACGAATGTTGATGCTTGGTTGGTCGCTGCTCAAGTCAATGCGACTACTGGTGATGTAGCTGGTGGTGCGATCAATACCTGTTACCGTTCAGGGAGCCAGGCGCTTACTGTAAGCCTTTGCGAGCAGCAACTGACGATTACTGGACCGGTACTGGCTGAGGAGCTACTGCTACGTCGCACAGCAGGGTCAGGCGTAGCAGAGGCCAGTAATGATCCAGCGGAAATTATTAACTTACGAGCCGATGCGTACCTATGGGCGATGAGCCAGACACAGGGTAGTCAGCGTGCACAGACGGTCTACACTAAAGACTTGGCACCAAGGTTTTAACAGAAGTAATAATAGGCTTGTATTTAGATAACGTGCTTATGTATAATGAGGGGTAACATGAAAATATTAAAAGGCGTGGGCGACTTTTTTGCACTTGATATAGGTACCAATGCGGTGCGAGTCGTGCAACTAGCAAGTAACGGAACAGATGGCTGGACGCTACTTCACTACGGGTATGCACCCGTAGACAGTAAGCTGACCAGTAGCGATTCAGCTGAAGCGAAGCGCCGGCTTGGTGAAATTATTATGACCGCAATCGGTCAGAGCGGCATTAAGACAAAGAACGTCGTGATTGGTCTGCCTTCTAATAAAACATTTATTACTGTTATTGACGTGCCGACATTGCCTGAAGCCGAACTACGTTCGACGTTGAAGTATCAGATTGATCAATATATCCCAATGGCTATTGATGAAGCAAAGGTTGACTGGGCGCTGCTTGGACAATCGTTGCACGATCCACAAAAACAAGAAGTACTGCTTGCGAGCACGGCTAACGCCTATGCTGAAGAGCGACTAGAGTTTGTTGAAAGTCTTGGTCTAAACGTGATTGCCGCAGAGCCTGATCCAATTGCAATGATTCGTGCGCTCCTTCCGAAAGATGTGCGTGATGCACGCCTTATTATCGATGTAGGTGAGCAGTCAACTGATCTTGCGATAACCTACAATGATTCTCCGCGTTTGGTGCGTACTATTCCTACCGGGTTGAATTCACTCGTAAAGGCTGCTGTGCAAAACCTTAATGTGCAGGAAGACCAGGCTCGACAATTTATTTTGAAGTTTGGTCTGGCGCCTGATCGCCTTGAAGGACAAGTTTACCGGGCGGTAGAGGGTACGCTTGATGGGTTTGCTGCGGAACTGACAAAGTCAATTAAGTTCTTCCAGACTCGTTATCCAAATACACCAGTAGGAGGCATTCTATTGTCTGGTTATGGTGGGGTAGTGCCAAAACTGGGTGATTACATTACCGCAAAAACAGGAGTTCAGTCGCAAATCGCCAATCCATGGCAAAAAGTAAAAGTGTCACAATCAGATCAGCAGCAACTAGGGGCGATTGCCACTGAGTTTTCAACTGTGGTTGGATTGGCGCAAAGGGGAGATAAGTAAATGATTCAAATTAACTTAATCCCCGATGTAAAGCAAGAATTAATTCGTGCCCAGCGGGCGCGCACGACTGTGATTTCAGTTGCAATTATCGCTGGTATTATTGCACTTGGTCTTGTAGCGCTACTTGCAAGCTATGTATTTGGTGCCCAAACACTGCGAAGCAGTCTGCTTGATAATGCGATTAAAAGTGAAAGTCAGGAGTTAGCGTCAGTGCCAGATCTAACGAATACGCTGACAATTCAAAACCAATTGACGAAGCTTGATGATATGCACTCAAATAAGGAAATTGATTCACGATTATTCGATATATTAGCCAGTACTAATCCGCCGGCACCTAATAATGTCACTATTTCTACGCTTGAATATGATCCAACCTCGGAATTAATTCAAATTGAAGGACAGGCTGCTAATAATTATGCGGCGGTTGAGGTCTTTAAGAAGACCATACTTAATACCGTCGTGACATATCGTGATGAAAGTGATGAAATTGTTGAAATGCCTCTAACTGATATGGTATCGATTGAAGAAACAAGCTACGGTGAAGATGCTTCGGGACAGAAGGTGCTACGATTTACTATTTCGTTTATGTATCCAAAAGAAGTGTTTGCAAATAGCGCACGTAATTTGACTATCAAGGCACCTAACCGTCCAGAGAATGTTACCGATTCATTTACACGTATACCAGATAGTTTATTCGCCGATCCGGCTGAAGACATAGAGGGAGAAGAATAATGGCTGCTTCAAAAGAAGTCGCACTACGTAAGCGCCAGCAAATTGCTAATGCTAATAAAACTATGTTTTTATGGGTAGCGGCTGCTTCGGTGGTGATTGGGTTTGCTGCAGTAGGTTCAATTTTTCTCGTGCAGAAATTGGCATTTAACGAAAAAGTGCTTGCCGAAAAAACCAATACGGTTTCCACTCTTGAGGACAATAATGCAAATATTGAAGAGTTGAAGCGCAATGTTCGACTATTGAATACAAATGCTGGCTTGAACGCCGCTAAGGCGGATAGTGAAGACCAGGCAATTCAAGCAATTCTAGATGCTCTTCCAGCCGATGCCAACTCACTGGCGCTTGGAGCGTCACTCCAGCAGGAGCTGCTCACAGGTATTGATGGTCTGACACTAGAATCATCGAATATTGATACAGTTGTGGGTGTTGAGTCGAGTGACGGAGATCCGAACGTAGAAAAGGGCTCTGCAGCAGATGATGAAGATGCTAAGTATCAAATCAATTTCCGCCTTGCGGTATCAGGAGATGCCAATGCTCTACAGGAGCTGTTGAAGCGATTTGAGCGCTCAATTCGTGCCATTGATGTCACGGCTATTACACTTGAACGTGCGAGCGGAGAACTGACAATGTCAATTGAAGCACATGCATTTTATGAACCAGCTCGAGTAGTCGAGTTAACAGATAAGGTAATTGAACCATGAAGAAAACAGAAATCGCAATGATCATTTTAATCGCTTCACTAAGTGTACTCGTTGCTTATTTTATTGCTAAAGCAACACCGCTTGGTAACGCCGCAAATGAATCAGTCACCGTTCAGACGGTTGAAGAAATTACCGCTGATGTTGCCGAACCGGATCCAGCTGTCTTTAATGAAGAGGCGATTAATCCAACCGTTGAAGTCTTTATTGGTGGCAATGCAAATTAGGCGGGAGGCTTATATATGGCACTCTTAACTAGTGACATCCAAGGAAAATTAATTGATTTATTGGTCGACGAAGGTCTGGTGGCAAAAGAAGTCATCGATGCGGCTATAACAGAGGCGGCTGGCGGTAAGCCTTTATTTAGTATTCTTGCCGAGAAGCAAGTTGTTGATGATGAGTTGTTGGCGCATGCTATTGCTCAAGTATCGGGTGTGCCGTATGTTAATTTGACGAATAGTCTGATTGATCAAAATATTTTGAGCCTTCTTCCTGAAGACATTGCCGAACGTTTTATGGCCGTTCCGCTAGCTGAGGTACAGAACCGCCTTGCTGTGGCTATGATTGATGCTAATAACGTCCAGGCAGTTGACTATCTCGCTAACTTGATCCAGCGACCGATTAAGGTGTTTATGGCCTCTGAAGCTGGAGTTCGTCATGTCCTTGATCAATACCGGACCGACCTTTCAAGTGTCGATGCCGCAGCAGAGGCGTCGCAAGTTGAAGCGACGCAAGATTCAGCCAAGGATATCAAGACACTTGTTCAAGATTCACCAATCAGTCGAGCACTTAGTACCATTTTAGAATATGCTGTTAAGTCACGCGCTAGTGACGTGCATGTTGAGCCACTGGAAAAAACACTAAAGATTCGTTGTCGTGTCGATGGCGTGCTGCGCGAAATTATGCAGCTGCCAAAATCAATCGAACCCGCATTAGTCAGTCGTATTAAAATCTTGTCGAATCTGAAAATTGACGAACACCGTATTCCTCAAGATGGCCAGTTTACTGTTAAGGTGGCGAACAAAGAAGTCGATTTGCGTATCGCGATCAGCCCCGTAGTATGGGGTGAGCAGGTGGTGATTCGTCTGCTTGATAAGTCGGGGAATAGCTTTGATATTGAACAAATGGGGTATGCGGGTCGTGCACTTCGTGGTATTCGAAAAGGTATCAAGCGGCCGAACGGCATGGTGCTTACCTCTGGTCCAACTGGTTCTGGTAAGTCAACCAGCTTGTATGCATTGATTAAAGAGATTAAAAACGACACCGTAAATATTGTCACCTTGGAAGATCCAGTCGAGTACAAGATGGATGGTGTTAACCAGATTCAAGTAAACGCAGATGTTGGTCTGACGTTTGCCAATGGGTTACGCTCGATTTTGCGTCAAGACCCGGACGTGGTGATGGTGGGAGAGATTCGTGACTCGGAAACGGCTAACTTGGCGGTCCAGGCGGCCCTGACAGGGCACTTGGTGTTTAGTACGCTTCACACCAACTCAGCAGCTGGAGTGCTCCCGCGCCTTCTAGACATGGGGATTGAGCCATTCTTGATTGCAAGTACTGTTAATACAATTATTGGCCAGCGCTTGGTGCGTCGGGTGGCCGCAAAGCGCGAGAGTTATCAGTCATCTCCAATTGAAACGCAAAATATTTTAGCTACTGTTGGACATTTGCTTCCAAAAACCAAGGCCGATGTCGCTCGGGTTTCAGAAGATTTAGGCTATAAAGACTTGCCTCTAGCTGGCCAAAGCGCTTATACTTTAGTCAAGGGTCGTGATACACCGCAAACGCCACGGGGCTACAGTGGTCGTGCTGGGTTATATGAAGTCATGGATGTGAATGAAGCTATCCAGGACCTAATTGTAAAACGGGCAACGAGTGGTGATATTCAACGACTAGCCATTGAACAAGGTATGATCACGATGCGCCAAGACGGCTACCTAAAAGCGTTGCAAGGCCTAACCACAATAGAAGAAGTAAACCGCGTAGCAGCAGATATTGCCTAGGAAAGGGTGGAATCATGAACAATCAAGAACTAAGGATCGAAGTACTACTCGAAGAAGTGGTGCGCAAACGTGCCTCGGATCTACACCTTCAGGTTGGCTTGCCGCCAATGCTGCGTGTTGATGGTTCACTTATTCCTATTGCCGGGTTTAACCCATTGGATGAGCAACAGGTAGAAGCGCTTGTATTTGCAATCTTAGACCAAGATCAGCAGCAGATACTAATGAAAGATAAAGAGTTTGACTTCAGCTTTGCCTTTGGTAACCTTGGTCGTTTCCGCGTAAATGCCTTTCATGAACGGGGAAACATTGCTGCTGCGCTACGTTTGATTCCAAATGAAATTAAATCAGTGACTGAACTCGGTATGCCAAATGTCGTAATGAACTTTGCCGATTTTCCACGTGGATTAGTACTGGTGACAGGGCCGACTGGCTCAGGTAAGTCAACGACTCTCGCCGCACTGCTCGATAAAATTAACTCCGAGCGCTCGCATCATATCATCACTATTGAAGATCCGATTGAGTTTACTCATAAATCTAAAAAGTCAGTTGTCGTGCAACGTGAAGTTCACTATGACACCTATTCGTTCTCAGCAGCGCTTCGTTCAAGTCTTCGTCAAGACCCTGACGTCGTACTGATTGGTGAGATGCGTGACCTAGAGACTATCTCAGCTGCCATTACAATTGCTGAAACCGGTCACTTGGTGTTTGCGACACTTCACACCAACTCGGCGGCACAAAGTATCGATCGTATGATTGACGTCTTTCCGCCTCACCAGCAGCCACAGATTCGTGCGCAGCTTTCAAATATTTTGATGGCAATTTGTTCACAGCGACTTGTGCCAGCCATTGGCGGTGGTCGAGTGGTAGCTGCGGAAGTGCTCATAGCAAATCCGGCAGTTCGTAATATTATTCGTGAAGGTAAATCACACCAGCTTGATGCCGTCATTCAGACGGGAGCTGATCAAGGAATGCAAACGATGGACCGTACACTTGTCGGTCTTGTGCAGAGTGGAACCATTACGTATGATAGCGCTCGTGAATTCGCCGTTGATTTAACTGAATTTGAAAGGTTAATGAGAGGCTAGGCGTGAAAAAGTTTACTTATGAGGCGAGAGACGGGGCGACGAACAAAATCGTTAAATCAACCGTACAGGCAGACTCGGAAAGCTCTGCAGCGCATCTTTTACTAGAGCAGGGGTTTACGCCACTTAAGATTAATGAAGATGGCGGTGAGCGCAGTTTAATTGGTCGCCTTACCGGTCGCATTACGACAAAAGATAGAATTGTTTTTACTCGTCAGCTGGCAACGTTGATTGGTGCAGGGCTGCCCCTCAGCCAAAGTATGCGAACCGTGCTCGAACAAACTGAAAATAAGCGCCTACAAAGTGTGATTCAAGAAATTGTCGCCGATATTGAAGGTGGGCGTCAGCTGTCGGAGTCATTTGCAAAGCACCCCCAAGTGTTTGACCGTGTATTTATTGCTCTGGTGTCAGCTGGTGAGGCCTCTGGTACGCTGGATGAAGCTCTGAAGCGGGTCGCTGCTCAGCAAGAAAAAGATGCAGCTATGATGAGTAAGATTAAAGGTGCCTTGACGTATCCGATTATCGTGCTCTTTGTGATTTTCCTCGTAATGGGCTTTATGCTTTTTACGGTGGTACCGCAAGTAGAAAAGCTCTATCTCGATCTTAACCAAGATCTTCCGTTTATCACACAGGTTATGGTGAGTGGAGCTGATTTCGTAGTTAATTATTGGTGGTTGATTCTCGTGCTGCTTGTAGCGGGTATTTACTTTGCAATTCAATATCTTAAAACCGAAGCGGGAATTAAGGTAAAGGATACCTTTAAGCTGAATATGCCACTGTTTGGTAAAATGTTTCGTAAGCTTTACATGGCACGTTTTACGCGAACCGGACAGACTCTACTATCTACAGGCGTCGCCATGCTCGACATGCTGCGTATTAGCACCGACTCGGTCAATAATACGATTATTGCTAAAAGTATCAACCGCGCCAGTGAAAAAGTAAAAGGTGGTAAGGCGCTCTCTGCTGCACTGCAGCCCGAAGACTATATTTCACCACTAGTGCCACAAATGATTAAAATTGGTGAACAATCTGGTCGGATCGATGAAATGATGGGGAAGACCGCTAAGGTATACGAGGATGAGCTTGATGAAGAAATCAAAGCTATTTCGACAGCAATTGAACCAATTTTAATGGTATTTCTAGCGGTAATCGCCGGCGGTATGGTGGGGGCAATTTTACTACCAATCTATAGTCTTGTTAATACTGTCAGCCTATAGACAACCCGATACGAGTAGCGTACTATAAGCGTAAGCGTTTCAGACGCAAACAATAACACGTTCATAGAAAGGTGGAAAAGAATTTTATGAACCGACAACAGAAACAGAACGAAAAAGGCTTTACAATCATCGAAGTTGTATTGGTGCTTGCTATTGCAGCATTGATTTTCTTGATGGTATTTATCGCATTGCCTGCCTTGCAGGAATCACAACGCGACTCTCAACGTCGACAAGATCTTAGTCGAGCGCAGACGGCACTAAATCAATTTCAGTCTAATAACCGTAATCAAGTCCCAGATGCGGGAGATTATGATACCGAACTTAAAGATCGCTACCTCCTAGCAGATAGCAGCAACAGTACTTTTGAAGATCCATCACGTGGTGAATACAACTTTGTTGATGGCTCTGATGGCGGTGAACCTACGTACAATGATGACGAAGCCCAGATTTTTGTGACGGTCGGCTCTGTGTGCGACGGTGAAGGTCTTAAAGACGGAGCAAGTCGTAACGTGGCATTCCGCATGGCTCTTGAAGGCGGTGGTATCGCCTGCGCAAGCAATTAGTCTACGCTAATAGCTATTAGTAAAAACCTCAATTAACAGTATTGAGGTTTTTCTTTTACCGTCTACTACGCTATGATAGTGCTTATGGAACAATTTATTATCTATCTTAGCCTAGTTATTTTAGGCCTGAGTTTTGGAAGTTTTGCTGGAGCAACTGTCTGGCGACTGCGCGCTCGTCAACTAAGGGCTGATAAAAAAGCTGGAGAAGAAATCGACAGTAGCGAGTATAAGCTACTCGCGCCTCTTATGGATGTGAAGCAAAAGGATGATCGTTCGCGCTGCCTGCACTGTGGACACCAGCTTGCTTGGTATGACCTTATTCCAGTCCTTAGCTGGCTATCAATCGGTGGTAAGTGCCGATACTGTCGTCATGCAATTGGACGGTTCGAGCCGGTGATTGAGATTGGTACGGTAATTTTTTTTGTTGCTTCGTATCTCCTTTGGCCCTATGATCTCAATTCTAGTCTCGCAATCTCGCAATTTGCAGTGTGGCTGGCTGCGGGTGTAGGGCTAGCTATATTATTTGCATATGATTTTAAGTGGTTCTTACTGCCAAACAGTGTCATGTTTAGTGTGATCGGTCTGGCGAGCGTGAGTGCTATCCTGACACTCCTGCAGGCTACGGAAATTGGACTGGCATTCATCAATATGGCTGGAGCTGTCGCCATCTTGAGCGGTTTGTACTTATTGATTTATGTCATATCAAAAGGTATGTGGGTAGGATTTGGGGATGTAAAGCTAGGCTTGGCGTTGGCACTCCTGCTCGCTGATTGGCGCCTGGCCTTTTTAGCGCTCTTTCTTGCTAATTTAATAGGATGCTTAATTGTCATTCCTGGTATGGTAACGCAAAAGATTACACGCCAAACACGCATTCCATTTGGTCCACTGATGATCGTTGGTGCAGTGCTAGCACTTTTCTTTGGTGATACACTGCTCAATTGGTACTTTAACAGCCTATTTTAGGACTTATAGCACTAAGGTGCTTATGGTATAATGAGCCCACATGGGCACGCAACACAAACACGGATTTACTATCATCGAAGTCGTCTTGTTTTTGGGTGTGTCTGGCTTAATGGTGTTTGGTATTCTTGCAGGTACAGGCACGGCAATCAATCAGCAGCGGTATCGTGATAGTGTCACAACGCTAATGTCGCATCTGCAGGGGCAGTACAATGAGGTGGCAAATGTGAACAACGCGCGTACTGGTGAATGGAATTGTAATAGTTCAACGGCAGCTATCAGGACAGACGCTCCCGAAGAGGGTGGAGCAGCACGCGGTGCAACTGATTGCGCCGTGGCGGGAAAATATATTCAGTTTAGTGGAGAAGAGGTGATAGCGCAAACGGTTATTGCAAAAAACGTTCGCTTTGATGACAATATCCTGAGTGATGTTGAAGCATTAAAACAGTCCAACCTCATTATTTCAACGATTGACCAAACCACGTATGCTCCCGAGTGGGATACGCGCTTAGTTCAATCTGCGACTGATGATAGTCCTGTGCAAATGTATATGTTAATTGTTCGTTCGCCGCTGACAGGGAGTATTCGTACATTTATTAGTTTCGAGGCTCCTGGGCAGCTAAGTTCTTCTTTGGTAGATATTGAATCGCTTATTACTGAAGAGAACTTACGTCGTGGGGCAAGTTTCTGCCTCTCACCAGAAGGGTTCACGTTAGGAGCTCGTTCACAAATTTCCATCGAAGCAAATAATGCAGTCGCTAGTGGAATTACTATGAAGGGATGCGAGGCATGAGTCGAGTACGTGAGCGAGGTGATACGTTGATTGAAGTATTGTTTGCTATTACGGTCTTTAGCTTAGTTGCGGTCGGCGCGTTATCAATCATGAACCAAGGTGTTTCTACAGCTCAGCGATCACTTGAAATTAGTTTGGCGCGCGAGCAAATGGATGCTCAGGCTGAAGCGCTACGTTTTATGAATCGTTCTTACGTGGCGAATTATACGGACGATAAATCGGTGGCTGACTATACAAATAACGGTACACCAACTGCTGCAAGTCGCTGGAAAGAGGTTAGTAGTGACCCTGCCATTACCCAGCCGGCCTCTGAGTTTGCTCGTCTTAATGAAGGTGAATGCCCGAAGCCAACTGATTTACCTGGAGGAAAAGCGTTTGTTGTTAATACCAATTCTACTACGCTCGCCCTACTGCAAGACCCTAGTCAGTTCCTTGCTGTGCCAGCAACATATGCCAAACTGAACACCAGTGCTACACCTGTTGCGGAAGGGTTGTGGGTGGAGGCGGTGAGAGGTGAGGGTGAAGATCCTACTATTGGATTTATTGATTTTCATATCCGAGCGTGTTGGGAGAGTCCTGGTCAGGCGCTACCTGTTACTTTAGGTACCATTGTGAGGTTGTATGAACCGCGTGGATAATATACGTCGAGAGAGCGGTTTTACGTTGATCGAACTTATGCTAGCAATGACGTTTATCTCGCTGCTTTTAGTTGCAATTGCTATGACTACTATTCAAATCAGTAACATCTACAACAAAGGGTTAACATTGACGGCTGTCAATCAAGCAGGCCGTGATGTAAGTGCAACAATGCGCCGAGATATTGGAGCAGCGATGCCACTTGATACGACTGCTGATGGTGAACTAGTTAATTATACAGTCACAAGCAATGGTGGTCGACTCTGTCTTGGGTCTTATAGCTATTTATGGAATTACGGAAGTACGTTAACGGATGGAGTAACAGGAGAAATGATTACTTATCAAGGTACAGATGAACCGGTTGTTTTGGCGCGCGTACAGGATAAAGACGCTCAATTGTGTGCGGATCTTGAAAGTCAGCCAGATAAAGCTTTGGCAACTGAATTACTAACGGCTAATGATAGCCTTGATTTGGCGCTGCACAGTCTCGATTTCAAGGAAATTGCCGTTGATGCGCTTACAGGCCAAGCATTATATGCCGTTTCATTCCAAGTAGGGACAAATGAAGAAGGGACGCTCGACAGTAGTACGTGTAGGCCACCAGATGATGCAGGTGCTAATCCTGAATTTTGTGCCGTCAATGAGTTTAATATAGTTGTCAGAGCTGGTGGGAGTCAATCATGATATATAAGAAGCAGATGATAAATCGTTCAAGTGAACACGGTGCCGTATCGCTCTTTATAGTGATATTTACCATGGTCCTCATCAGTGTCTTGACCGTTAGTTTTGTACGAGTGATGATCAGTGATCAACAGCGGGCGACGGCAGCTGATTTATCGCAAAGTGCCTATGACTCAGCGCAGGCTGGTGTCGAAGACGCAAAACGGGCGCTTCTCGCATGTGAGGCTGGTGACGAAAGCGTCTGTCAGGCGCTGGAAACCGATAGCTGTACGATGCTTCA
>CAMPHY010000017.1 GCA_946886125.1 uncultured Candidatus Saccharibacteria bacterium
ACTGGCATTTTTTGAACTGCTTTTTATAGACCCATATAGTTTTTGATTTTTTATGAATTCGCTGCACTATAAATGCCGCTACAATCGCCACCCAGCCCGCACTGACGAGCCATCCCGCTACGACATCAGTGGGAAAATGAACTCCTAGATACATTCGTGACAGTCCGATAAGTAGTACGTACAGACTACCCAGAATCAGAACCAGGATGCGCCATTTCGTTTGCCAAAGAATAATAATGAGCGCAAGTGCAAAGGCACTACTCCCCAACGCATGGCCACTTGGAAATGAAAAACTTGTCTCAGTCACTAGCTGCGTCCAGAGATCAGGGCGCTCTCTTGCAAACAACGCTTTAAGCAGTACGTTTAAAATTCCTGCACCTACCATACTTGCTAGTACCATAAGCGCAGCATATTTACGTCGTTTGTACCAAAAATATCCTACGACTAAGACCGTTGCAAGTCCCAGCACCAGTACACCACCAAGCTGCGTAATAAAGACCATCACACTATCAACCCAAGGACGAGAAAGTTCATTTAATCCAAGTAAAACTGCTTCATCAAGCACTGTCGTATCACCATCTCGCACTTCATCAGCAATTGAAATAAACCCAATTGTCGCTATGGAAAAGAAGCCAAAAGCAACAACGAGACGTAAAATTAGACGCTTTGTCGTAGGTGAAATTTTTGAAATTTGTTCGTGCAACATTCTGCTTATAATACCATGAACAATTTATGGATTACAGACATACAGGGGTGGGATTTTTAACGAAAAAAGAAACCCAGCTTATTTTCAGTATTTTAATACTTTACAAATTTCGCAGTATATTAAATTATACTCCCTATTGTCCTTAAATGCAGCGAAAATTATGGATCACTTTTTGCGAAAAATACCACAGACGTGATGTTTTAGCCTACTTATAGTGAGGATTGGAAGCGCGCTAGTCCAAATCATTTATTTAATTAGCTTCGTGGAGTAGCTAAGATAGGAGTTGAAATTGTCATGTCTCAACCTTCATTAAACCTTAATGCGAATAAAAAGAATTACGTCGTCCCTGCAGTCGCCTCATTTGTAGGCATGATAGCGGCAGTTCCGCTCTCATTTGCGATACTATCAGCCGGAAAGCCCGTATCGGCTCAGACTGGTCAAACAGGAACCACCTCACAAGGAACAATGGCCGAGTCAGGATATGCTCTTTATGCGCACGCCTACACTCAAGGCTTTCTTGCAAATGCCGGTGGCGGTGGCGCGACAGCTGGTGTCGTAGCCGATGACGCCGACTGCGATATGCCTACAACCGCTTCGGTCGCTAGTGTTGGTGGTCAAGGTGCCGTTGCGGCGACAACCACAGGTTCACCCACAGCCGATGGCTGGGAGGATAATGGACAGTGGGGCGTTGGCGGTCAAGGGAGTGTTGACGCCAATGATAACGATGACGATCACATGATGTCACCCGATGATTGGGAGCAGAAAATCTATAATTCATATAAC
The DNA here is from genome assembly GCA_946886125.1 of uncultured Candidatus Saccharibacteria bacterium. The sequence goes on from CAMPHY010000017.1 coordinate 1,490, forward strand.
GATTACTCACGCGTCAGTCATTCGTCACATTCCGAGATAAATAACAACTACACTAATAGTCACAACGTAGTTGGTTCTCACAACTCAACCGAAACCGAAGTGACGATTGAAGATTCAAAGGACGTTACTGTCAAGACCGACAACGAAACATCAGGTTCAAATGTTGCCGTTAATGAAAGTTTCAATGAAGACTCATATAACACTGAAACTGATACAACAATAGTAAACGAGTCATTTAACGAAACGAGTACTGAAAATACGGTGGTAGTCAACGAATCATACAATAATGACAACGACACTACCAATACGGCGATCGTAAACGATTCGTATAACCATGAAACCGAAACAAAAACGGAAACAAATAATACGACTGTTATTAATGAGTCGTACAATCAAGAGACTGAAACTGAGACTAACATTGAAACCGACATCGAGACTGATGTGGATATTGATGACTCAGGTAACGAATCTGTTCGTATTGAAGATTAATTGAGTATCCCACTCAACTCTAATTAATCACACGAAACCTCCTGCTATATCGCAGGAGGTTTTATAGTGCAACTATTCCTCCGTAAGATACCTCACATACGCTTAACTTTCTTGATGCTATTGTTCTAACGTACAATTAAATAACTCGTAAAGGAGTACTCGTATGGAAAAACATTCATCAAAGACCGGTGTTATTATAGCGGCAATCGTCGCTTTAGTGATCGGTGGCGTGGCCGGATATGCAATTAGTATGAACATGAAAGATGATAGCAATACATCAACCATGAGTGTATCTGAAGATAATCCAAATACCGCTACTAAAGCAGCTGATGCACGTGTCGGACTAAATAATTTACTACGTGAGCACGTCAGCTCAAGTCTCAACGTAACGCGAAATATTGTTGACGACTCAGCTGATCTTGAAGCCTCACTAGCTAGCCAGACAGCGAATGCAGGTGAAATTGCAGCATTTGTAGGCAGCGTATACGGCGAAGAAGCTCAGACAAAAATCACCGAACTTTTCGTTGATCACATTGAACAAGCAAATGCGTATGCAATGGCGGTTGACGCTGGTGATGAAGCCGCAAAGGCAGAGGCTGTCGCTGAGCTCCGTGAATACCTCACTGAAATCTCAGCATTCTTTAGTGGTGCTATTGAAGGTCTTCCCCAGGACACCGTCTATAGCCTCCTAAACGAACATGAGACGCTATTAAATAATTCTATTGAGGCCTACCAAGCGGGTGACTTCACTCGTTCGTATGAACTTGAGCGTGAAGCACTAACTCAAGTATCTGGTATTGCCGACGCCCTTGCTAAGGGTATCGTCAGCACTCAAGCTGATAAGTTCTAGTACTCTCACGAGATTTATACACAATAAAAACCGGCTCAGATGAGTCGGTTTTTATTATGCAGGAAAATCACAAAACACAGCATCAATACTATGCCATCTCCTTGGCAGTAAGTCTCGCATTAAATAACGGTGTATCAGGTTGGAACTTTTTGCCAGCCGACAAATCACCCATATCAACAGGATCAAAACCCAAGTCATTGATAAACAATGACGTTTCCTGCTTCGCCTTTTTGTCATCACCAGCAAGCGCAACCGCTCTTCTATCAGGTGTGCCTGGCGTAAGACTATCCTGCTCTAACTCGTTGTACGCCACGTGATTCAATGTTTTTACTACTCTGGCATTTGATAAGTAATGCTGTATATATTCACTTGAACCTACTGCTTCATCCATAAACTCGGGGATGTCGCCTTCAGTTGGCGGCCAGTAATTCATGGCATCAATCACCGTTTTACCACTAAATAAGTCGGAATTAAGTTGTCTATATTGATTAAGAGGGATTGCCAGCACGATAATATCACTTTCAAAAATAGTATCTTCCACTGTCGCCCCAGACGCTCCCGGTAGTAGTACTTGCAGAATAAGCGATAAGCTTTCAGGTCCACGTGAGTTTGCAATCCGAACCACATACCCGGCCCTCAGTGCCTGCTTAGCCAAGGCGCTTCCTAGTCGACCAGACCCAATGATGCCTATGCGAGGCTTACCGCTCATTCTTCAGTGCCTCTTTGACGATTGGAGCAACTTTTGTCCCGAGCAGCTCAATAGCTTTTAAAAATTGATCGTGCGGAAGCTGTCCGGTGTCCATCTGGAAAATATGGCGACTATGGCCTACTTTTTTATGTAGTTCGAGAATCCGTTCAGCAATTTCTTCAGGGCTACCGGCAAATAGTGCCCCGTCCACGTTCGACTCAGCATCATAATGCTCACGAGTTGGTGCCGCGAAACCACGTACCTTACCCAGTGTCGTCATCGTCCAACTCCACGATCTCCAAAAGGTATCTTTCGCTTCTTGAGCATCCTCGGCAACAAATCCAGGAGTGGCAATTGCCACTCGAGTATCTGCACCTGGTACAGCATACTGGCGAGCCGCTTCATGATACAGATTAACTAAAGGGGCAAATCTCGAAACATGTCCGCCGATAATTGCATACGTTATAGGCATTCCAAGTGCAGCTGCCCGAATAGATGATTCTGGATTACCACCCGTTGCAAGCCAAATAGGTAATGGATCTTTTGCACGCGGAACAATCTCAACGTCATCGAGCGCAGGGCGGAATTGGCCGCTCCATGTCACCTTTCCATCTTTACTGGCATTAATCTTAAGCAGTAAATCGAGTTTTTCTGCATAGAGTTTATCGTAGTTTCGAAGGTCGTATCCGAAAAGCGGAAAAGATTCTGTTGAAGAGCCGCGCCCTGCAATAATCTCCACACGGCCCCCAGAGATAATATCTGCCGTAGCAAATTGCTGATATACACGCACTGGATCATCAGTACTAAGTACCGTGACAGCGCTCGTGAGGGTAATATTTTTGGTTGTTGCCGCAGCGGCAGCAATCAGTGTTGAGGGTGAAGATGCAGGAAAATACTCGGTATGGTGTTCACCGATGCCAAATACATCAAGACCTACAGTATCGGCTAGCTGAATCGCTTCAAGTAAATTCGTCACCGATTCGTAAGTTGGCCCAAGCTTCCCATTCTTTTTTTGCACATCACCAAAGCTAAATACACCTATTTCCATATAACATCTTTCTCTAAATACTATATTTAGTATAGCAAAATATTATGCGGGTGTATATGCGCAAAATAACAGTACACCTATTTTTTATGAGTTATTTGCGTCTATCTATTTATATTTTACTAATTTAAACAGTCCTTTCGAGGGCTTATACACTTTATCAGGAAATTTCTCGACAAGTTTCCAGACGCACCCATTTACTGTTTTAGGGTGAAATGTCTGATCCGATTCTTTTATAGCGGCCAGTAACTCCGACCACCTGAGACCCTCGGGATGCTGGTCAAGTAATTCAAACGCTTTTTCGTTTATGCGATGAGTAACGGGAGTTTGCATAATAGGCCACCTTTCATGTACACCTTACAGTTCATCCATGTATCGTTTTTTGCACTTCACTTGATAGTTTCAGTACATTATTACCAGATGTATGTTCAATAATAAGCGCAGGGTTGTCAGCCGTGCCATTTCGTTTAATTGTCTTACCTTTACTTTGAATAGTTGTCGGTTCATGATGAACTGACATAACCCTACCTTCGGCAAGACCGTTACCCCATCGCCACGCTACGTCATCACCTGCTTTCATATAGTTATTATATACCCCACACACTACCATGTCATAGCTGTCCGCGACGATAGCCATTGTAAAATGAAGTGTTTCTTTTTATACTTCCATAAATGGAACTACCACTTGAAGAGGCGAATGCAGCTGCTATCAATAACGCTATTGATACGTTTTTTACACACTCTATCAAACAAGCATCTGAAGTTGACCCGTCTTATCAACAACTTTGGGTGTCCCTTCATCAGCTCATCTGTCACGGGGGCAAACGCTTGCGCCCTAGGATGGTACTCCTTGCATACGATGCTTTTGGCGGTCAAGAGCTCGATACCATCATCCCTGTTGCCGTAGCTCAAGAGCTGCTGCATTTTTGCTTGCTCATTCATGATGACGTGATTGATCGTGATTACGTACGATATGGTACGGCTAATATTGCTGGTAGCTACAAGGCAATTTATTCTGAATTCGTCAAAACTCAAGAAGATTTAACACATTACGCCCACAGTGCAGCTATCTTGGGCGGTGACTTGATGCTATCAGCAGCCTATCAAATGATTCTAACCAGTGAACTTACGGCAGACGAAAAAATGACCGCTCAGAGCTTTTTGAATCAAGGTATTTTTGATGTAGCAGGTGGTGAACTTCTTGATACAGAGCTAGGTTTCATGCCGCTCGTGGATGGGAAAGCCATAAAGGTTGCACGGTATAAAACAGCCGGGTATTCATTTCTATCACCGCTCATGACAGGAGCAGTACTAGCTGGAGCTAGTACTGCACAAATCGAAGCCCTTAGAACATACGCCACTTGTCTTGGAATAGCTTATCAATTAGTTGACGATTTGCTTGGCGTTTTTGGTGATGCTACAGTCATTGGAAAATCAACTTCAAGTGATATCACTGAAGGTAAAAAAACGTACATGGTCGAACAGGCATTTTCCGTTATGACAAATGAACAAAAAGTAGCATTTGAAAAATGGTTTGGCAATATCAATGCAACAGAAGAAGGTGTTGCCGCCGTTAAGGCGCTTATTGAATCGACTGGCGCCAAACAAGCTACTCATGACATGGTCACTAAATACGCGAACGACGCGCGCAAAGCCGTCGGCGACATGGGGCTCGATACAGAAAATGATGATAAATTCATTCGTTTAATACAAATGGTAACTGAGCGAGCATTTTAATGGAACTTTATACCAAAGTAGCTTATGAGAACAGCAGACACTTAACACTGAGTTACTCAACTTCCTTTGGCATCAGTAGTCGCATGTTTAGCCAAGAAATCCGTCACCACATCTACGCTGTTTATGGCTTAGTGCGTATCGCTGATGAAATTGTCGATACCTATAAAGGCGTCGACGCCCGTCAGATTCTCGACAATCTAGAGCTTGAAACATACGAAGCGATGAAACGGCAATACAGCGCAAACCCTATCGTACACGCCTACGCTCTGACGGCAAAAAAATATGACATAGATAAAAAACTTATAGAACCATTCTTTGAAAGCATGCGCATGGATTTGACGCCGCGTCTATACACATCAAATGACTATTTACGATACATCCATGGATCTGCTGAAGTGATAGGCTTGATGTGCCTGAAGGTGTTCTGTACTGGTGATAACACTAAATACGAAGAATTACGCGTCGGTGCATCAGCCTTAGGATCAGCATACCAAAAAGTAAATTTTCTGCGAGATCTTGCGGCAGACTACAAGCAGCTTGGACGACTTTATTTTCCAAACGTTACCTACGAGAATTTCGATGAAGAAGCAAAACAAGCCATCGTTCGTGACATTAAAGATGACTTCAAAGTAGCATACACTTCCCTGCAAGCATTGCCATTATCTAGTCGCAGGGCAACTATGATGAGCTATGTATATTACTTTGAACTTCTTAAAAAATTAGAACAAACCCCAGTCGACGTCATAAAGTCACGTCGCGTCCGGTTGCCGTCGGGTAGAAAAACAGTTCTTCTACTTAAAGCGCTTTTAGGCCAGAGGGTAAACCGTGGCTAAACGTGTTGTCATTATTGGTGCCGGCATTGGTGGACTAGCGACTGCTAATTTATTAGCAAAAGCTGGGTACCACGTATCGGTGTATGAAAAGAATTCACAGCCAGGTGGACGAGCTGGTTCAATGGAAATTAACGGTTTTCGCTTCGACACCGGACCATCATGGTATTTGATGCCAGAAGTATTTGCGCACTACTTTTCTTTATTTGGCAGGTCAGTCAACGGAGAGCTTGATCTCGTACGGCTATCTCCGGCCTACAAAGTGTTTTATGAGAATCAGCCACCACTTATCATTACGAGCGAGGAATCACAGGATGTACAAACATTTGAAGCAATCGAACCAGGAGCTGGACGTCGACTTCAACAGTACATCGCAAAAGGAGATAAGATCTATCGACTTGCACTGAAACATTTTCTCTACACTAACTTTTCATCGATAAAAGATTTCATTAATAAAGACGTACTACGTAACGGCTACACGATGTCACGCCTTGCTTTTTCATCAATCGATGCGTACGTCACAAAGTTCGTTAAAGATAAACGTTTGCGTCAAATTCTTGAATACCCAATGGTATTTCTTGGCACCTCACCCTTTTCTGCGCCAGCCATATATAGCTTGATGAGTGCGCTTGATTTTAAAGAAGGGGTTTTTTATCCTAAAGGCGGACTATACACTGTCATAGAAAAGATAGTCGATATCGGTACCAGTTTGGGAGTGTCATATCATTACGACACTCCGGTAAAACAAATCATTACCACTAACGGGGCTGCAAGTGGTATAGTACTCGAAAATGGTGCGAAAGTAGCAGCTGATATTGTAATATCAAATGCTGATCTACACTTTACTGAAACAAAGCTACTCGAGACAGACTACCAGTCCTATCCTGCGAAATATTGGAAAAAACGCGAAGCTGGTCCAAGTGCACTTTTGATGTACATAGGAGTAAACGGTAATCTCCCAGAGCTCGAGCATCATAATTTGTTTTTCACCGATAATTGGAAGGAAAACTTTGATAATATCTTTACACACAAAAAACTTCCCTTTCCCGCCTCGCTCTATATTTGTAAGCCAAGTGCCACCGATGATACTGTCGCACCAAAAGGGAGTGAGAACGTATTTGTATTAGTTCCGCTACCCGCTGGCGTCAAACTTTCAAAATCAGAACTTGAAGAGGCGGCCAATACGTACCTATCACTCATTGAACAACAACTACAGTTACCTGATTTCAAGCAGCGTATTATATTTAAAGAACTGTTTGGCCCCAATAACTTCTCTGAAACGTTCAACGCCTGGGAAGGTACTGCACTAGGCCCATCTCATATCTTGCGCCAAAGTGCTATGTTTCGTACACCCAATAAAAGTAAAAAGGCAAAAAACTTGTATTACGTCGGTGGTGCTACCACCCCAGGTATTGGCCTTCCTATGTGCTTAATTGGCGCGGAGCTTGTCTACAAGCGTATTATTGGCGACAAACGCGGTGGTCCTATCAAGAGTGTTCATAATCGGGAGATTATGTAGCATGACTGAGTGGCTCTATCTCATTACACTCATCGTCTCTATCGCCGGTATTGCAGCTCTAGACTGGCGTCACAAGCTTGCATTTTGGTATAAACGAAGACAAACAATTTTCACTGTTTTATTAAGTGTTATCGTCTTTACTGTCTGGGACCTCCTGGCAATACAGCAAGGGATCTTCATACATGGCGACAGCGAGTACGCACTTGCTTATACAATTGTGCCTGAATTTCCTATAGAGGAGCTCTTCTTCCTTACGTTACTTTGTTACTGTACAATCGTCATATACCGAGCGGGGGTTAAAAAATGGGCACATATCTAATCCTCAACGTTATCGTCTTAGCAGTCGTCTTAATCACACTTCGACGCTACCTCATTAAGCCGTTGCGTCCATGGATCCTGACGTTTGCAGTATTACTGATCCTAACCGTATTATTTGATAATATTCTGATTTGGCTCGATATGTACAGTTATGCCACAGATAAAATACTAGGTATTCGTCTGTGGTTAGCTCCGATTGAGGATTTTATGTACCCTCTCCTTGCAACCATCCTTGTACCTGCGCTCTGGAATAAGCTGGAGAATCAGCATGCGTAAAAATCTTATGAAACTTTTCTTCATATCTCGTCCTATTTCTTGGATCAACACCGCCTACCCTTTTGCAGCCGCATACCTTGTTACAGGCGGGGTAATCAGCCCTATGTTCATCATTTTGACCATCTTCTTCCTGATTCCCTACAACTTACTGATGTATGGAATTAATGATGTGTTTGATTATGAGTCAGATATCCAGAATCCGCGTAAAGGTGGCATCGAAGGGGCTAAAGAGCAAAAAGCATTTCACCCTGTCATTATCTGGGCGGTTACTTGTTTAAATATTCCATTCATCGTCTATATCATCGCTACTGGAACAATACTGACAAACAGTGTATTTGTACTGCTGCTCTTTTTCGTGGTCGCCTATTCAATTGGCGGTCTCCGCTTCAAAGAGGTCCCGCTACTTGATTCAATCACCAGTAGTATCCACTTTGTCGGCCCGATGATATTTGCTATGGTTCTTACAGGATTTTCTTTGCCCTATCTTCCATTTGTCGTCGCCTTCTTTCTTTGGGGTATGGCAAGTCATGCATTGGGCGCCGTACAAGACATTATTCCAGACCGCAGTGGGAACATAGCATCTATCGCCACCGTGCTTGGAGCGCGCACGACAACGAGGCTGGTTGTTATCCTTTATGTGGTTGCGAGCACTATTGTTATGACTCAAGGATTCTCAGGCTTCGTCGTTGGTCTCGCAGGTCTTGTCTACGCTGCGAATGTCATACCCTACCTCTATGTCACAGATGCGACGTCCGAGTCAGTCAATAGAGCCTGGCGCCGGTTTATATGGTTGAATTTGTTTACCGGTTTTGTTGTGACAATGGTGTTGCTTGCAAACATCCTAAAGTAGCCATATGTAAAGCTACATTGACGTACGAGAATTGAGAGCGCTTGCCCGTCGGTTCATATACGCATGCGTCACAACCGCACCAAGCAATGCTCCGCTCACCGCAAAGGCAACACTAGCGACGAGCATATCGTTGGCGATGTATGTTTGCTGAATCCCTATGGCAAAAATACCCCACGCGCTTGCCAGTACTAGTTCCCGGACATTACGCACAATCAGTAAAATAATCAAGCCAAATAGTAAAGAGATCAGTATAAAACAAGCAGCAGCAGACGATACTACAATGCCAAGAGCTACAAACCAGCTTGCAATATTGACAACCGTCGCAACGGTTACCCATCCGGTATAAATGAGAAGGGGCCACCATACACATGCTATGACGCGATGCGGTGCATCATAGACTGCAATCCGGAGCCGAGAGAGTAATATATAAAGCGAAGCAGTCAGTACAAGTAGTATGACGACCGATAATCCTACCAGCTCATTAACAAATACATACGTCCATATACCATTACATATGTTCGCTATGATAAAATACGGCCCTGTCTTTTGCGGTAAGTCATTTTCTTTGCGCTGTGCAATTATATCTCTTGCCTGATACACCGTAAAGACAATCAATAAGGTATATATGAGTGACCAAATAGAAAAGGCGTACGCCGCTGGGGTCAGCAAGGTGGCATATTTATCAGAAATTTCATTGATTCCAGGAAGACTTAGCAACTGTGCGCCGACGACAAAGTTAGCAATAAGTGCAAACACCAATGAGAGTATATTACCGATTTGCCATGCGCGCTTCATACTCATTAGTATACCTTATAGCACTTACCTATAAAAACAGAGGAGATGGCGATAGAACCTCTGTCATGCGTCAAAATGATGGCGAATGGTAGCAATAAGTTGAGCAGGAGAAGTGTCGGATTTGAGAATACTCTTTTGAACCCCAAGCTCATAAACTCGATCTATCTCCTTTCCCGATGAAAGATTGCTCATTACTATCACTTTTGACGTTATAGTAGCTATATCCTGTGCATTTTCGAGGAACTCTACCCCGTTCATTTCTGGCATCATAATATCGAGAAGAATAAGATCATAGTCATTATTCTGACACTTTTCTAGTGCCGATTTTCCATTCTCAGCGTAGTCGCACATATACGGTTGAGTGGAAAGTATCATAAGATACGTTTCTCTTAGCACCGGCTCGTCTTCAACTAATAAAATTTTACGCATTTATAATCCCTTGGGCACACAGACGGAAAATGTTGTGCCTACATTAATTTCTGATTCAACCTCGACCTTCCCCTGATGAAGATCGATTACTTTCTCCACCCAGTAGAGGCCTAGTCCGCTACCAGCAACCTTATGAGTCATATCACTCGTGACACGACTAAATTTATCAAATAGAACAGGAATATTTTCTGGCTTTATACCCATTCCGGTATCAGCAATTAGCACAACCACATAGTCGTCTATGAGCTTCGACGAAATAGTAATCGTCCCACCTTCATCGGTATACTTTGAAGCATTGTCTAAAATATTTTCCATCGCCATTCTGTAGTAGTCTTCATCAACATACCCATACAAGGGTTCATTTTGTAGAGATAGTATAATGGTTTGATCTTTATTGTTAATAATTCCTGTGTACTGTTTAACGATGTCCGACATAATCTTATTAAGATCAGTTGACTGCTTGCGAAGAACGATCTTACCTGAATCTATCTGAGCTACTTTTAATAGACTATTTACAATCGCAATCTGCCGTTCGTTGCTGTCGTACGTTTTCCTCAGAACGTCCAATATATTTTCCGGCACGTCACCAGCGATGCCGTCAATGAGAAGACCTAACAGCTGCTTTATAGCCGTTGCCGGCGTGCGCAGTTGATGGGAGGCTAACGAAATAAAATCATCTTTTGATTCATTGAGACGCTGCAGTTCTTTTTGTTGTTGCTGTAAGAGTATATTAGCCGAGCGTAGATTGTCTTCATTTTCCTTACGCTCATTAAGATTGCGCGTCACTTTCGCAAAACCTTGCAGCTTGCCCTGATCATACAGGGCAGTGATCACGACGTTTGCCCAAAACTTACTGCCATCTTTTTTTATTCGCCAGTCTTCGTCCTCTACGCGCCCTACTTTCTTGGCGATCTCAAGTTCCATTTCAGGTTTGCGCTCTTTCCTATCTTGCTCTGAGTAAAATACTGAAAAATGTTTTCCAACTACCTCATCGTGTGTGTAGCCTTTGTTTTTTTCCGCTCCCTTGTTCCAGGTGCGGATATACCCATCAGCATCCATAAAAAAAATTGCATAATCCTGTACATTCTCTACGAGCATCTTGTATCGTTCGAGCTCTGATAATGTAGTCTGATGATCATTGTGCAATTGTGTGTGCGTTCGCTTAAGAGAAGTGGTGTCTTGAGAAATGGGTCAGCTCCAGTATGAATTTACTACTCGTATTATACCATTTAGCGAGGCCTAGAAGTCATCTACAGCTTACGGACCGTCGCAATACCCGAATAAATTTCGCCTACACTAAGGAGTGCCTTATTCATACCATCACCTGCATAATATGACTGTTCTGGATTTTCCCCAATTACCTTTGGTAGCGCCGCCCATTCTTTAGATAAATTATGAGCAAATTCTTCTTTGCTTATTTCACCAGCGGCATATTCTTGCACCCCCCTTCGCTCAAGCAGTGCGACAGCGAGTGTATCCTGAAGTG
>CAMPHY010000018.1 GCA_946886125.1 uncultured Candidatus Saccharibacteria bacterium
CTATATATAGTGTTTTAATAAATTATTATTACGCTATTTTTGTTGACATACTAAAATTATTAGTATACTATCGGACAAATAAGTTGGTCTAGGCACTGGCGATATGGCAGATGAGCGAATAGCATGTCTGCTGCTTTTTTAAACTCACTTCACGTAAGATGAAGTTTTTATGATCTGTCAGTGCTTGAACCTTCGCATAAAGGAGATACACTATGCCATTTATAGAATCGGCTGCTATCGCTACTGCTGGCGTTAAGTTAGCGAAGTATGAAGGAGAAAAGTTACGAAACCCAGAACATCGTCGCCGACGGTTGAAGCAGCTCGGGGTTATTAGTCTTCTCGGTGCGTTGGCTGCTGGTAGTACTGTTGGAGGCATAGCTATGGTGCATGAAAATGCTAAAGGCTATATTATACCTGAATTGACACAAGGCACTGAAATAACGGTTGGTGAGCAAAAGGTTGTTTCAACGACTATCGATCTTGATAAGTTCTGCGCTGTTGGATATAGTGTGATTTCCAAGGGTTCTGAAGCCAAGATCGAAAGTAATGCCGAAGTCTTGGGGAGAGAGTTTACCTACGCTCATAGACTAATGCAAGTTGATGCTCAAGTTGATAATGAGTTCTGTCAAGAAGCCACTGAAGCGAACGTCGAGTATAATCCTGAAGCTCGAACGTACGACATATATATACCGACTGATTCTATGTCAATCGCAACAAAAATCAATTACGGTGATGGAGTCAATGATGCGAATAATGTATTTGATTATCGTGAAGAAGCATCGGAATCAAACTTACCTTTAGATTTGTTTGATGCAATGATTCGTAACACGCCGCTCGATAATTTAGCGGGTCTTCATTCGGTTACGCAAAATATGGATGCAGTCAGTAGTTTTCTCTTGAAGTCGGCTTTAATGAATGCTGAGTCAAGTGTGCAAGAGCAATGCGGCCCTGGTGTCTTCGAGGTTGTAGAAGGTTACTATAAAGAGTCGGTTATAAGTGCTGCTGAAACCTTCACTAAACCAATTACGGATTCTATCGGCACAGATTTAGAAATGTCGGTTTATATCGGTTCTCAAAATGAAAAGCAGCCGAATGCGCCTCAAGAAATTGATTTTGAGCATGATTATGATGATGAAATTGCCAAACTTAAGCAAGATTCGGACGTTATTTTTACAGCAGGAGAGGGCGCCTGCGAGATACCGGCTGATTTGCCGATAACTAACGAAGAAGGAGAGGCCTATGACCGAGCAATTTGAACAACCGCAACAGGTGGAAATGGTAAAATATGCAGGTCTTACGCTACGACGAGATCATGGTGGCAACTTGGTGTACGAGGAGTATCCTGCCGCATACAATTCGGTGCCGACACAAGCGGAAGAAATATTGACGTCAGAAACTTCCAGCCAGCCAAATACTATCGAAGTAGGGCGGCAAAATAATATCGATTGTCCAGACGTCGTTCGGTCAAATTTAGAAGCAATCCGACAGCCGGAACAAGACTCACAAAGTCGGCTAAGAAAGATTGCTCGTCGAACGATGTGGGTAGCCGCAGTTGGCAGTGCAATTTTCGTACCAGCGTATGCAGTTAGTGCAATTGGAACACCAATCGTAACAGGTGGTAACGAGCGTGTCAGTCTAGCTGATTTTTATAAAGATGCCATTAATCTTTCACATAATGTCATCGGCTTAGGAGATGAATGATGAGTGAGTCATATATGCAGTCTCAACGAGAGGCACAATTATCGGCAGAAACCATCAATCGCTTATTGGGACAATCAGACCATTTCGATAATATGTCGGACGATGAATTAGAGAATGGGTTAGCGCTTATTAATGAAGCGAAAGATATGTTTGCTGGTCCATTGCGAGAACGAGTTGAAGTAATGGAGGAAAATATTCTGCGTGAAATTGAGAAGCGACAGAACGACGGGCGGATAAATGCTGCACTACAAGTACTCTTTGGCTGGCAGAACGAGCAAGCAACTCAACCCACAGAGGCAACACATTTACCACAGGAACCCCGCATAGTCGAAGTGGTGATTGATGGTCGTCGCGAAAGAGTTGACTTGAATACTATCCCACAAGATCGGCAGTATTTATTTACTCAACAAGACAAGACATTTGATAATGAAGATATGGGAGAGTTAGAGCGTAGATTTGACACCAAAGAACAAGCTGTACAAGTATCGCAGCCAGAAGATGCGCCAATAGAGCAACTGAGCTTTTCAGATGATGAACTTCCTCCAGGATTCAACAGCTCGTCTGCTGCCGATAAGCCAGAAGGTCAAACAAATTGGAATATTTTGCGGACAGCGCTTCGACCGCGAACGCTTGTTTTAGGTTCAGTCACACTTGCGCTTGCGGGCGGTACGGCGGCAGCATTTGCGATGAACTCGTCAAGCGAAACACCAATTGCTATTAACGAATGCTTTGATGAAAATGACGACGCCGAGCCGCTCGTAAGTGGAAATATGGCGATCAATGGCGATGTTATATGGAAGTATGGCGATGAGGAATTGGACCTAAATGATCCAGAGACTGGCGAGCCTGCTCCTTTACAATTAGATTTAGCGATCAATCCAATTGATTACACTATTTGTCTGCCTGGAAATTCTGACGATGCTGCCTATGTGGTCGAGGGTGACACAGTAACGGTTGATCGAGATGCGCTTGTACTTCAGGCTATTAGCCGCGCCGATCTTGCATCAGCCGATCCAGAATTGTGGCAGACGCTCGACCCTGAATCATTAGCAGCTGCTGTCGAGGCGGGATTATTTGATCAAAAAACTGCCGATACATTAAGTGCTAATATGAACGACGATGAGAACGAAGCAATGGCCGCACGCATTGCCCTGGCGCAAGTTGCAAATGAGATCGAGAACGGCACGAGTACGTTTAACGTGACGGATGCTGAGGGCGAGGCTCGGGAAATTTCGGTACCAGCCACAATTATAAAAAGTGTTGAAGATGCGTTTACGGAATCAGTCGAGGCGGCATATCCGAATAAAACAATTCTTTATGAAGGCAGTTTTGGCAGTGTTGATTTTGTCGGCACGAGCGCACCGCAAACCGACTTGTTCACGATTGAAGATTCGCAGCTTCAGCAGTTTAATATTGAGACAAATGAAATTGAAAAATAGCTATGGAGCATTCAATTGAAACCGTTGCAATCAACACACCCTCTTCGATAGAAGAGAGTTTAAGAAGTGCGATCGAGTCAGTAGATATACTCGCATCGACTGCTATTGAGCATGTGGTGACTCGCGTACGGGCTGAGGTTGAGCCGACTGGAGAGATCGCATCAAACTTAGTAGTAGCTAAAGATCAGCGTCGAAAAACGCTCGTGGATCTAACAGTTTTACACGAAAGAGCTGGAACACTCAGGGCGGAAGTGAGTTTAGCTAAGGAAACTGCCGAGCAAGTGACAGTGGCACTCGGAAACTTGCATGATGAATATATGGCGAAGCTTGACGAGTTGACCGAAGAACTAAGTGATCAATTTGATGAGCGCAAAAAACAGTATGAACAAATGCTCATGCGAACACGATCGCGCCAAGCTGTAGCGCTGAAGCTTCTGCCGACAATTGAGCTGGACGCATCTCGAGCGCAGCAATCAGTACTTGAAATCGACCAATACATTGGAGACTTAAAAAAGCTTGCGGTGGAGCGAGCGGGAAAACTAAGCGAATTCGTGCTACAGCTATCTGATATTAATCATCTTGGTGACGTGCCGTCAGTTCCTGATCAGTTCGAGCCTGATAGCGAAATACAACTGGTGATGACCGATCTTAATGAATGGCTGGATATTCTTGAACCAGGTGCGGCTACTACAAGTGTAAATGTTCCTACTAGCCTAGTTGATATGCCAGCACAACCCGTTGGATCACCCCGAATTGGTGTACGCAATGCGCAAGAAGAAAAGGATGTGCTGATTGTTGAACCAGTTTGTTATAGTCGTTTTGCGCCAGTCATACCACGCAGTGGCAGAGTTATTATCAATCAAGAAGAAGCGAAATAAAATGGAAACGCTTGTACCACTAAAGTCACCTGAAACTCGTTCGCATACGCTCGGTGAGTTTAATAATGATATTCGAAATAGGCTTGCAAGTGGAGCGATTGATGATGATTTTTTGCTCAAGATTGAGTCGCCGCCGCGACATTCGCGCAAAGATGTAGATAGTTTGCGTAATTTTATGAATGAGCTTTTCGTATCTGCATTGAACGCCGAGCTACGGGTGGCGGTACAAAACCCGAGTCTTGAAGCAAAGCGCCATGCTGATAACGCCGCAGCTGTCTGTGCTCATTATGGCTTAGCGCTAAAGAGCGGTGTGCCGACTTCGCACTCGACGCAAAAGGTGCCTGCCGATGTATTTAAAGCCTCGCAAATCATCGCGACTCACAACCACGCAGAGATTAATGGTAATCAGTCACTTAGTAACGCCGTCGCGCAGGTGAGTTATAAAGCGTTTGGTGCTGCCCCCTACCAACTTGCAATTAGTACGCAAACTTCACGCACGCCCGAAGCGATTACGGGCATTCGTAGGTTTGCGGAAAGATCGACGCTTGGAGTTGGTTTTGTCGTAGGGAGTGTGGCTGTAGGCGCGGTAGTCGCACCGCCAACAGCTGCATCCCAGATGAATATTTATGAAATAGAAACACCGGTTGACACGTTTGCAACAGGTGTGATTAAGCTTGAGGTTCCAGAAGCTGCTACCGCCAGAACAATTAACCTTTCGACGGACGAAGAAGAGAAGCCGCGAGTCATTAGTTTGGTGCCATCCGATACAGTTGAGCTACCAAAGCTGGTAGGACCTAAAGAACCGATTGAAGGTGCGCCCGAACCACAGAAACGTCAGATCCAGCTACGGCCAGCGCCCGAAGAGCCAACCTTGGATATGATTACTCAGCCTGTAGTGTCTAAGCCAGAAGAAATTGCGTCACCTGAAAATAAACCAACAGAGCAACCTAACGGTAATGGTACTAGCGAGCAGTTGGAATTACCCTTCGACGTGCCTGAACGGCGATCAATCGTCTTGACGCCGAGTGAAGATGAGACGTATGTCACCGCCCAGAAAAAAGAGTCCACCGAGCAAGTATTAGATAAGGATGAAGATGAAGAAGTCGAGTCTGTATCTTCAGGAGAAACAGCGCCAGGGCAGGTACCTGCATCTGAGCCAATACCTTTGCCGGAGGTAGCGCCAGTACCTGAAGTAGCTCCCGCTCCGGAAGAGATAGTTGAAGTTCCCACGCCGACCCCCGAAGTTATTATTGATCCAAGCCTTGCGAGTGAAACGATGTGGACAGAAGGCCAGCTTGAAATAATCCAAGCTAATTTGCCTGTGTATATGGAGGTTCAACACGAAACTGGTGTGCCGTGGGAGATGCAGGTGGCGATTCATATGCGCGAATCAAGTCTTCGGATGGATAATCCACCCAACGGCCAAGGTATTTATCAGATGTATAGTATGGCTGGACAGTTTGCGCCAGGACCAGTTTCAGTTGAAGACTTTAAGCGACAAACGTTCATCATGGCCGAACATGTGCTCGAGAAAGCTGCCGATCATCGCCGAGTGAGTGGTCCGCTTGATATGTCGAATCCCGATAAAATTAAAGACGCGCTATTTGGGTATAATGGTGTCGCCGATCCTTATATTCAGCAAGCAATTGATATGGGCTATGATTTATGGGCTGAAGGTTCGCCGTATGTCATGAACATGATGGACGACCAGCGCAATAGTAACATCAATCCAAATTGGGGACAGATTCTGACAGACAATGGTCCGCTAGGTAAAGCTAATCAAGCGCCAGGTGCTTGGCCGCTTATTGAAGGACTGGTGCATATCAATAAAGTTGCGCATGAGCACCTAGCTGCTGAAGAAGCAGAACGTGTAGTCGCCGATCGAAAGGCTGCCGAAGAAGAAGCCGCTCGCGTAACAGCAAAGCAAGAAGCTACCAGGGTGGCTACTGAACAGGCAAAAGCTGAAGTCGAGCCGGAGCCGGCACCATTTTCAGTACAGCCGATTGAGGGGCTTGGAGTGAACAGCGATTTTGGCCCACGAGGTAATGGCGGGTTTCATGCAGGAATCGATTATCCGGCTGGAATAGGAGAGGTATTCATTGCAACTGTTAGTGGTCAAGTGAGTATCCACGAGACCAATGTCGAAAATACGCAGTGGTGTGCCGATGCACTTAATTCATTTGGCTTGGGCTGGGAAGTTCTTTCTGATCCGATCGGAAAAGAAGTACATATCACAACAACAATTGATGGTGATGTATATACAGTTATCTATGCCCACTTGAATAAATATTTAGTGAACGATGGCGACACGGTCACGCTTGGACAGCCGGTCGGCGAAACGGGAGACACGGGTTGTTCGACTGCACCTCATGCACATTACGAAATTCGTAAAAACGGCGTGCCGATAAATCCAGCCGATGTCCATGGTGATACGATGAAGCTTTTGGGTGTTATTGATATGGAAGTGTTGCCGGCTAGTCCGTCTATCGACAATACTAACGATGAGCTGACGACTGAAACGAAAAAAGCTGCCGCACCAGAACTATTACATAAACATATTAAGAAAGTCGCCAATACTCAAGCTCGTAAGTCTAAAATAGATGTCGAAGCCCGATTGCGTGCGCAGCAAGCTCAAAAAAGAGCACAGCAACAGAGTACGGCTGAGCAGAAGTAGTATTTAACTTACCTACACACTTAACCGTCAGTGAAGTGAATAGGTAAGTACTGGTGCCGTCGCTCAAAAGAGGGCGACGGCACCAGTTCGATGGATGAAAAGATTAGCTTCGATCTGCAACGTCCAGCTCCTCAAGCCAAACGTGCTCCGCGGCTGCCTCCGGTGAACCAGTGAGCCCAACGAGCTGGGATACAGCTCGTTTAATGCTGCGCTGATCATTCGAGGGCTTTTTGAGTCCTCTAGGATTTTCTAGTGGGCTCTCTTTGTTGTAGCGCGCGGCCGCTTCCGCCAGGAGGCGATTGTATTCGCTGATGGCGTAACGGAACCGTCGCGATACAGCCGACTGGATAACTGGACCGGACCGCTTGACGTGTTTGTCGCGCGGTAACAGCACCACTTGTTTGGCAGGTACGTTAAGTTCTGCTGCTAAGCGATACTGAGTGCGGCGATTAAAGTCACGCCACGGTACATCGCCGACGACAATAAAAAGCGTTCCGTTTTCAAGACGACGATCAAATCTTCCGCCTTGTTCGTTTTCGCTATCTCGCATGGTGTTGATATTGTGCAGCAGGTCGTCGCTGTCATATAGACAGACCGTGGAGACGATTGTTGCTTCTTGCTGAGCGCCGCGTGTGTTGTCTTCTTTGGTACCAGGGGTGGTATCAATGAAGACTGCGCCACTTGCTGGCCGCAACTTTCGGATCATCTTCCGAGTTTGGTGTGAGGTGAGGAAAATCTCCTCACTCGACGCCAGTAATCTCGCGCCGCTGGCTTCATGTCGCGGTAAAAACGTCGACAACTCTTCACTGCTTGGGGACCATCCCTCTTTGAGGATCAAGTCCTTAACGGTGTTGAAATTATACGACTCGTCGGACATATCAACCAGTAGTCGAATTGCCGTTTTGCCACGTGCGCCGCTGTCGGCATCGACAATTAACACGGAGAGATCGGTATGTTCAGCGTAATCGGTAGCTGCCCATGTGATGGTGGTTGTTTTGCCAACCCCTCCATTGAGAGCTATAGTCATAAAAACGCCGAGCGCCCATCTTGATAAGCTCCACATGCGCTGATGGTTACTACGTATCCGGGCCGATAATCTCCCCCAGTGATGGGGGGTCGGTAGCCACTCGATGTAGTAGAGCCTGAGGGCTCCGTAGAGCCTCCAGAGCAGCCACCAAACTCCTCGCGGTTTACTGTCAGTGTACCAGTCAGGTGCACTGCTAGTTGTCGGCAAGGGGATGTTGGCATGCGGGCTGATTTTGGAGGACTTCGGAGTGGAGTTTGACTGTTCTGTAGAGGTTGCTACTTTATAGATCGTACTCATGTCGAATCCTAACTTTTCATCGAATTTTCAAAGAGCATCGAAGGTGACGCTCAAGCTTGTTTTTGTAAAACAAGCGAACAAGCCACTTCAGCTTCAAAGGTGTTTATTTGTTCTAAATTATATCATTTTATTGCATTTAAAGCAATAAATAATTATAAAAAACAAGTACTGGACGTGTGAGTTACGAGACAGTTATAATAGAGGTGAATGAATAAAACTTTGGAAGCTAAACTAAAAACTCTCCCGCGAAGCAGTGGTGTGTATTTTCATAAATCGAAAACCGGTGAAATTATTTATGTAGGAAAAGCTGCGGTGTTAAAAAACCGAGTACGTCAGTATTTTCAAAGTACCAGAGATATGGACATAAAAACGCGTGCTTTAGTGGCTGAAATTGAGGATACCGATTGGGTTGAGACGGAATCTGAAATTGATGCCCTCTTTTTAGAAAGCGAAATGGTAAAACGCTATATGCCACGATACAATATTTTACTACGTGATGATAAGTCTCAGTTATTCGTACGTATCGATATGAAAAACGAATGGCCGCATGTCGCCTTTACGCGTAATCCAGCGGACGATGGGGCTGAATATTTTGGGCCATATTACAATGGTTATGCCGTAAAGAAAGCCCTAAGATATTTACGTCGTGTTTTTCCGTATTATACAAAAACACCGAGCGACAAGCGACCTGATCTTGATGTGCACCTAGGGTTGTCACCGGCCGCAGACACAACAAGTGTGCAGTATAAAGCGACTCTGAGAAAACTGATTCGGTATTTTGAGGGCGAACGCAAAAGCTTGGTGCGTGAACTTGAGCGTGATATGAAATCGGCGGCAAAGCAACAGGATTTTGAACTGGCTGCTAGTTTCCGTAATAAGTTGAATAATCTTCGTGAGCTACAGCGCCGAATTATGTTTGGCGATAAAGAATTCCTCGATATTAGTAAAGATAAGGCATTAAGTGATTTGCGTGACTTACTGGGGCTTAAGAAATTACCGGTTCGCATTGAAGGTTATGATATCTCGCATATGAGCGGTACCAATGTTGTGGCCAGTATGGTGGTGTTTAGTAATGGGGTGAGCGATCGAGCAAGCTATCGAAAATTTAAAACTCGCATTGAGCACAATAATGATTTTTATAATATGCATGAAACAATATCTCGTCGGTTAAGTGAAAAAAACATTCAATCATGGGGATGTCCTGACTTAATTTTAATTGATGGGGGCAAGGGGCAGCTTGATGCCGCCCTCCAAGCACGCGGCGCAAGCCAGTATAATGACATACCTTTTATTGGACTTGCAAAGCGGGAAGAACAAATTGTTATTCATCACGAATGGTCGCGAGTGATGCTCGATAAGCAAAAGATAAGTGAGCTTGATGGGTACGTAACTGTATCCGATACATTTACGCTCATTAATTTACCGCACTCTTCACACATTGTTAAATTATTACAACGTGTTCGAGATGAATCGCATCGCTTTGCGGTGAGTTATCATACCGTTTTAAAGCGTCAAAAACAAACAGCCAGTAGTCTTGAAGAAATTCCCGGTATTGGACCGGCAACGCGGAAGAAGTTGATGAAAACATTCGGTAGTTTGCGTGGGATTCAAGCGGCAAGTCCGGAGGAGTTGTCATCCGCAGTAGGGGCGGCGAAGGCGACGCTGCTAGGGGCTTATTTGTCACGTTTATAACGCTCATGCTATAGTACATCTAGTATGAAATCTTCTTTGCGTTTATCCGGTTTTACTATTGTTGAGCTTGTGATTGTCATCGCTGTCATTGGGATTTTGGTTGTTGTGACTGTCTTTGGGTTTGGTGCATGGCGTCGTGACGTGGCGGAGCGCGAAGTGCAGAGTGATCTTAATGGAGTAAAGGCCGCCATGGAAAATGCTCGCAATTTCAGTAACGGATATCCATCTAGCATTCCATCAACGTTTACGCCGAGTGATACAGTGACACTTAGATACGCGTCAGGTACACCGGCCTCTTATTGTATTGACGCAAGGAGTAAGGTGATCACTACTATCGTTTATCATATCGATACTACTAGTGGTGATAAAACAATTGCTTCTGGCGGTTGTTAGGACTGCGTTAAGTAACTGCAGGTGGTACAATAACCTCTAATGATCGCTACTTTCCATACAGAAAATCGTCGTCGAATCGCACACTCTCTTCAAGGTGGGTTTGTAGTGCTGACGGCGTATACTAGTATGCAGCGTGGCAATGACGCTGCATTTTCTTTTGAGCAAGAAGCAAATTTTTGGTGGCTAACTGGTATAGAAGTGGCCGACTGGTGGCTGATTATAGATGGCACACGGGGTAAGAGCTGGCTAGTGTCGCCAGTTGTTTCTCAATCACATGAAATCTTTGATGGAAGTCTCGCAGCCGAAGAGGCGATGCGTGTCAGCGGAGTCGACGCTGTCATGACGCGGGATGAAGCGAATGATATGTTACGACAGGCTGCCAAGCACCATAGTGTCGTGTATACCTTGGGGGATATGCCACACCAAGAGCATCTAAACTTTACCCTCAATCCAGCTGTTAAAAAAATGTATGACATGCTTCATCGAACATTTAGTACTGTACAAGATTGTCGTAAAGAATTGGCAAATATGCGAGCTATTAAGCAGCCTGAGGAAATTGCTACTATGAAGCAAGCGATTAATATGACAATTGACGGCTTTCTTGCTGTTAAAAAGCTGCTACCTTCGGCAAAATACGAGTATGAGTTAGAGGCAGAATTCACTCATTTATTTCGAAGTCGGGGCGCGGCTGGTCATGCGTATGACCCGATTGTCGCTAGCGGAAAAAATGCTTGTACGTTGCATTACGGACAAAATGATACACGACTGAAGAAGCGCGAGTTAGTGTTACTCGATGTCGGGGCTCGCTATGGTGGCTATGCGGCGGATATTACTCGTACATATGCCAATGGTGAGCCAACAAAACGTCAGAAAGTGGTGCATGCTGAGCTTGCTGCTGCGCAAGTAGCAATTATTGCATTACTTAAACCGGGTTTGTTGGTGAGCGAGTATCACGCTGAAGTTGAAAGAATAATGAAAAGTGCGCTTATCTCGCTTAGTTTAATGAAATCACCGGGCGATGATGCGGCCTATCATCGTTATTTTCCTCACGCCATCAGCCACGGGCTAGGGGTGGACGTACACGACAGTCTTGGGGTACCACGCCGTCTAGAGCCAGGTATGGTACTGACTGTTGAGCCCGGCATTTATATCCCTGATGAAAGTATTGGCCTGAGGATTGAAGACGATATTCTCATTACTGAAAGCGGAAGGCAAAATTTGACCAGTCGTCTCTCGACAGATCTCTAGTAGGCACGTATAATAAAAGGAGTATATGAAAAAACAACTCGTCGTTTTTCTATTTAGGTGGGCGCTTAATACGCTTGGTCTATGGGTGGCTGTACGTCTTCTTGGCACCGGCTTTAGTGACATAGAGGTGAATGCAAGTTTTTGGGCATTTGTTCTAGCTGGTTTTATTTTTTCTGTGGTTAATGGAGTAGTGAGGCCAATTATTATCATTTTGTCATTACCGGCAATCCTGCTGACGCTTGGTCTGTTTACACTTGTCGTGAATGGACTGATGGTATATATTTCACTTGCATTATCGCCAGGGTTAGAGATGTCATTTGGTTACTCGATTCTTACGGGAATTGTACTGAGTCTGGTAAACTATATAGTGAGTAGCGCGCTAGAATTGCGCCATAGTACTCGTCTACAAAGGGAGAGTTAATGGAACTTGATACAATTTTACAATTTATTACTGTTGGTTCAGCTATTTTGATGGTCGCTGCAATTTTGCTGCAGCAGCGTGGCGCGTCACTTGGCGCTGGATTCGGTAGCTCTGGCGAACTATTTACGACACGACGTGGTTTCGATAAGAATTTATTTGAAGTAACAATTATATTTGCTGTGATTTTTGTGTTATCTATCTTGGCTGGATTACTGTTACCTGCTTTTAATGTTTAAGAGAAAGGTCTAGTAGTGGCTAACGATAAGCGCAACTCTTGGGAAAAATTCCAAAAATTGAACTTTAATAGCAAGAAGCTCTCGAAAAGTGCCCAAAAAGCTGAAGGCGCAACTGTTCGTCATGCTCGAAAATTTATTGTTCATCGTTGGGATAATATTCGAAGCGTTCGTCGTCACGTTATTGGATGGTTGGTGCTTGTGGGTGTGCTTATTGCAGCCGTTGGTCTACAGCTCAATTGGTTTCAGCGTAGCTACAGTATGGAGGCGCCTATCGCAGGTGGAACGTATGCTGAAGCGGCTGTTGGTCCAGTTGAAAATCTCAATCCACTTTATAGCGAAACAAGCGCTGAGCGCTCTGCTAATAATTTATTATTTTCAAGCCTCTATGACTACGATAGCGCTGGAGCGCTGAGGGCTGACTTAGCCACGAATATGCAAATAAGTGAAGATGGTACGGTCTATACCATTACGATTCGAGATGACGTACGTTGGCATGATGGTACGAAGTTGACTGCTGATGACGTAGTATTTACCGTTAATACCATCAAAGATCCGTCCAC
>CAMPHY010000019.1 GCA_946886125.1 uncultured Candidatus Saccharibacteria bacterium
CTGCCGGGTCGTTAAACTCCAACATAAAGTGGTCAGGATTCTTGCCACGCGAAGTTGGCTTGGCGTAAAACTGAATACGAGCTTCAGCAGGAATAAAGATTTGCTCGTACGGTGCTTGTCTCCCCATATGAAGAACAAGCTCCTGCTTAACTGTAGTACTAGTCGCGCAGCTGCGACATAAACGTTCGTAGGCTGTATGCGCTACGTGACGTAGCCTCTGTATATCAAGCTCGACGCTGATATCCAAGGTGAGACCCCCTCGACTCGTTGATGACGTGCATCATTTTGACACAACAAGATGTATTATATCCCTCGTATCAACTATGTCAATTGTAGAATTTGCTATACTTACTGTATGAAGATTTACTCGTGGAATGTGAACGGAATTCGTTCGGTGGTAAACAAAGGAACATTTCAGACTTTCGTCTCTAAGGAACAGCCTGATATTATTTGCTTGCAAGAAACAAAGGCAAAAGAAGGACAAGCTGACATTGATCTTCCTGGCTACCATGAATACTGGAATAGTGCCGACAAAGCCGGTTACAGCGGTACGGCTATTTTCAGTAAAGTAAAACCACTATCAGTCATTAACGGCTTTACTGACACTATCTCCGAACAATATGGTCTTAAGAACGACAGTTATGGCGACCCAAATGCCGAGGGTCGGGTAATTAGCGCTGAATTTGAAGAATTCTATGTTGTCACCGTCTACACTCCTAATAGTAAAGGTGATTTGAGCCGCTTGTCGCTCCGTGACGAGCAGTGGGATCCGGCTTTTTTGGCGCACGTGCAACAATTAGAAACATTAAAGCCTGTTATTTTCTGTGGAGACTTAAATGTTGCCCATACTGAAGACGATCTAGCAAACCCAAAACCGAATGTTGGTAAGCATGGGTTTACCGATGAAGAGCGAGCTGGGTTTCAGAAATTTCTCGACGCTGGTTTCATAGACACGTTTCGCTTGTTTACAAAAGGCAATGGCCACTATAGCTGGTGGACACACTGGGCGAACTCCCGTGCTCGCAATGTAGGGTGGCGGATAGATTATTTTCTTGTATCTCGCAGTCTACAGGATCGAATAAAACGCGCGCGTATTCATGCTGACATTATGGGTTCAGACCACTGTCCGGTTAGTATTGAGTTAGGGGAGTAAGTGAAAAATAAATACTGTACGTTACTATTTTTACGAAAAGACGATCAAATACTCCTCGCCATGAAAAAAAGAGGATTTGGTTCTGGCCGCTACAACGGAGTCGGCGGTAAAATCGAACCAGGAGAAACCATTGAACAAGCTTTAATACGTGAGTGCCAGGAAGAAATTGGTGTGACGCCGACGAGCTATCAAAAGTGTGCCGAACACGACTTTTTGATGGATAGCGATACCGCCCAGCCGTGGCACATGTACGTACATACTTACATCACCACTAAGTGGGACGGTGAACCCGTTGAAACCGAAGAGATGGCGCCACAATGGTTTACGCTCCCTGACATACCATACGAAAACATGTGGCAAGATGATGCCTATTGGCTTCCGCAAGTCCTAGCTGGGCAGAACGTCAGCGCTAGCTACACCTTTTCAGCTGACGAAAGGATGCTGACACATACCGTCAACATCGTTGAAGCACTCCCAGAGGATATTCCTTGGCATAAGACTGCCAGATAGTCGTCATTAAACCTAAACATAACGAGCTATACGCTTGAGAAAGACAATATCCGTGGACACTTCATACTGGCACAAACAAACCACCACTAAACCACTTTTTCCAGACATTGAGTGGAGTAAACCAGAGCAGCGCTCACAAGCAGGACGCCTAGGTATTATTGGCGGCAATAAACTTGGCTTTGCTGGCGTCGCAGAAGCATATGGCACCGCCCTTACCGCTGGAGTCGGTGAAGTCCGCGTACTCCTGCCTGACGTCTTAAAAAAGACCATACCTACAACTATTACCGATACACTATTTGGCGCTACTAACCCCTCAGGAAGCCTTGCTAAGGCAGCTGAACCTGAGCTCCATGCATTAAGCGAATGGGCAAGTGGCATACTCATGGTCGGTGATGCAGGACGCAACAGTGAGACAGCCATTACCTACGAAAATTTTCTCCATACTCACCAGGGACCGCTTACGATTACACGCGATGCGGTTGACCTTCTAAAAAATAGTGCGAGCACATTAATAGAACGCCCCGATACACTGCTCGTTATTTCATTTGCTCAGGCCCAAAAATTACTCCAAAGTGTTTACTATCCAAAAATGCTCACATTCAGCATGCAACTTGCTCAGTTTGTTGATACGATGCATAAATTTACCATCAGCTATCCCGTTAACCTCATGGTACTCCATAAGGACCATATTGTTGTTGCACACGCCGGGAAGGTAGTCACCACTGAATGGAGTAATCCGATGGCTATCTGGCGCGGCCAAACTGCGGCGAGGGCCGCGAGTTATTGGCTTTGGCACCCTTCTAAGCCGCTCGAGGCAGCGAGCGCAAGTCTCGTATAATATTTACTCTGTAACACATATATTATATAGTACATAAATATGCCCGAGCATCCCCATGGCCGCGATCGCTACCTAGAGCTTCCCAAATCTTACGGAGAAGTCGATTTTGACACCCTCTTGTCGTACGCTCGAAAATACGAGTTAGACGAACAAGAAGCCGCCAGCGTTCCTACCAAAGCAACGTTTGCTAATCGTGCCGCTTCAGCATTCATAGAAGCCGCCCTAGTTCTTGATGACCCCCTACACGATCATGACGACTATCGACTCGGTTTACTTGACGATGGTCAGGCAGCTTTTGAAAGAGTCATAGGATACGAGAATACACTTTTAGAAACAGGCCAAAAGAGTCCTGATGATCAGGAGGCTGTACTAAGAGCAGATCTACATGCGGCGTTTTACAATGTCTATGGTGACATGATTTGCGGCGAGCTCACAGAAGACACGAAGCAGGAACTAATCGGCTATCTAAATAAACAAATTCATCTTACGGATCGTTTATATCGCGACTTGAGGGGGTATCATGGGTATATGCGAAAAAAGCTCTCTGGCTTAAATAGCGAACTGAGACTTTTGCTTGATAGTTGGCAAAAATACCAGATTAGAGGTGATACCATCGCCATACCGGCCTCTGACCGCGGTGATAACGGCGTGCATAACAAAACCAAAACACACGATATTGCTTATTTGACGCAATTACCAGATTCAACATTTGAACTCACTGGGAATGAAGAAGTGAAAACTAAATCTCAATTCTTACAAAATAATCTTGGCTACCTCATCCGCTACGACAGTTCAATTGCTACCGTCGATAAAAGCGGTACGATTACTCGCTACTGAGCCTACTGGGTGTTTTTCCTCTAGTGGTGACACTACAGCAAATGCAAAAACCTCAACTTTCGCTGAGATATATTCAATCCATCGAATTTTTTAACAACTGGTACCGCGAACCGGACTTGAACCGGTACGAGCGTAATGCTCACAAGATTTTGAGTCTAGCGTGTCTACCAATTCCACCATCGCGGCACAAGTTGTTAAAAAAGTGTCTGTAACTCCACCATTATAATGCATGACATAGCGTCACTTTATCCACTATCCTTACAGGCCGGTAGTGGTTGTCACCAATGTATTGTACAATAGATCGTAATAGGAATCTATATATGAAGCCAGATGAGAATAATGATACCCGACCTAGCTCGCCACTGATACCGCAGCGGTCTTTTCTCACTCCATCAGACGCCGGCCGCGCCCAGCGACAATCAGCCCAAACCGCTGCCGCTCAGCTAGTGCGCGATCAGATCAACCACCTATATGATGGCAACACGACAACCCCGACCCCTCAAACCACACCGCATTATGAGACGACAACAGAAACTCAAGCATCGTTGACAGTTCAGAATCCTTACGCACGAACCCACACAGACACGCCAGAGCCCCAAGCTGAACAATGGAAGCAATACCATAGCGCTTGGCAACAGTATTACCAGAAATACTACGAACGCTACTATATCGGGCAACTACACCAAGCGCAGCAACAAGGCGACAAACAGCAGACTGCAACTCAAAGTGTGCAAGGGTCTGAAGAGGTTAGTCGAGATGAAGCCCTCTACGACCTACGGAATCATTTGCGTCAAAAAGTCACAAGCTCTGCCAAACAGGCACGGAACAGCCGCCATTTCGTTCCTGTTACCGCCGCTCTGAGCGTTGCGTTAATCTTTTGCTTCCTGCAATATAACCGTGTTCTATTTGCTAACGTACAGGCCTATATTATGCCGGGAAATATTGAACCTCAAAATATCATTGTAGATCCTAATGCAGCTGTTGAGATTAGTAATGAGCCCAAGCTTATTATTCCGAAAATAAATGTCGACGTGCCAGTTGTATATGGTGTCGGTAATGACCACGACTCACAGATGGAAGCAATGGAAAGTGGTGTTGCTCACTTTAGTATTCCAGGTGCAAGCAGTGTACCCGGTCAAGTGGGGAACACTGTCATCGCCGGTCACTCAAGTAACGATTTATTTGACTCAGGAGACTACAAATTTATTTTTGCCCAAAATGAAAAGCTGGTTGAAGGCGACACTATCTACACTCATTACCAAGGAAAACGTTACACCTACACAGTGACGTCTAAGGAAGTCGTTATGCCAACTGAAGTTGATAAGTTAGTCTATCCAACCGACAAGCCAATGCTAACACTTATTAGCTGCGTTCCTCTCGGCACCGCTCTCAAGCGACTTCTCATTACTGCAGAGCAGGTAAGTCCTGCACCAAATAAAGCCGAAACGGCACCAGAATCAAACAACGACAAACCTACACCGACTACTGCAGCAATCCCTGGCAACTCGCCGACACTATTTGAGCGTATATTCGGACTTGGTGATTAAACAATTATTTACAAGATCAACTTAACGCGCTGCAACTGAAAACCATCCTCAGTCTTACCAATGCTGTAGAGAAATTCGTTGTTAGTACTCAGTGTGGCATCAAAGCCCGGTACGACATCATTAATCATATGCTGATTAGCACCATCGAATTCTCGCATGGCAATCTGACCGCTGCGGTCCGACCAAACATAGTAATTATCAAGCCATTGAAGCTGGCGAGATGCACCTTCACCAGCGAGCGTCGCTTCTGGCGCGAGGGTCATGCGCTCGAGGTCATAACTCGTAAACCGATCACCTGTCTGCACTAACACGAAGCGACCATTATCACTGATATCAAGCCACTGTACATCACGCGAAAATTCAAACTCAGCATACAAGCGCAAACTCGTTTTCAGGTCTTCGGGTAGCGTCGGATAGTCACCTCGCAGCACTTCAATCTTTTTACCTTCAGCGATCACAACGTAGTCTTGATCAAAATAGCGTGTTGTTGCCACTTCCAAAGACACGTCGGGGTTCGTCACGGTTCGTAGCACCAGTGGACGCTCGTCACCCTCGGTGACAACACCAACCGTACGCTGCTTTGGCTCATCAGCACTTGGCAGTGTCACATACGAGACGGTATTGCTGCCATACAAGCTAAAGCTGTCGACATTTGAAGCAAGCGGTCGGGAAATAGTGCCGTTTAGTAGATCGAGTTTACGTACGTCGCCACCAGTTTTGGCGTACAGAATTGATCCATTCGTTCCTGAAAGATGCGCTTCATCAATATCAACATTGAGTGACTCACTGACGTTTGTCGTCTCAGTAATATCTTCAGTGTCAACAACGAGCCATTCGCTGGCATCATCATAGCGATGTTCCACTAGCACATAGCGTCCACTTTGATCCCATTCCATGAGGCGAAATTGGTGATTCACCTCAGTTTCTTCAGCCTGGCTATATATATCAGCAGGCAGTGTCAAAGTTTCCTGGGTAACATCTTCACCATCACGTAAATCAAATAACACAAAGCTAGCGGCACTTGGCGCTGTTTGAGCAATCATAAATCGACCCCCCGGTGAGGCAAGACTATCAGATAAACTATCAACTGAAATAACTGATTCGACAGGTCGTTCTTTTGGTATAAGACGCGCATAATCAAGCCAGGTGAGTGTACCAGAGGCAATGGTGAGCGACTTACGCCATGTTTCATATCCGTTATCCCACATCACAAATTCGTGTGTACCAGGCAGGACTGAGCCTTTTGTTGGAGTATTACCGCTTAATGTCTCACCGTCCACCTCAACCGTTGCGCCATTGGGCACCGTATCATATTGCATGAAACCAACTTGCGTCAGTTCACCGTCTTTACTATCAAAACGATACCCGAGTAGCAAAAAGACAAGAATAGTAACTAAAAGAATGACCGAGAGAGTCATAATGCCAGAAACAATAAATCGAGTTGCTATTTGTTTTTTCTTTGACGGGGGATGATACATCTTGTATCTAGTATATCAAAAATTGTGTGAATTATTTAACAAATAACTATTGCATAATTTACTTTTTCTCCCTAAGATAGTGATAAACAACGCGAGAGCATAAGCATTATGAGTCCAACGTTTAGCTCATCGCGCCAAAGGGGAGTAGACACTAATGAGCACAACACAAATAGTTCAAATTAACGGACGAAACTACGACGCTATCACTGGCCTCGCGGTTACTGATGATCAGCCTGCCGTTACATTAACGCCTCGCCAGTCACTTTCAACGCCTTCTCATCGTATCCACAAGACGACACATCGCTCACAAACATTAAGCCGCCACACGCTGCGTAAGCCAGCCCAAAAACTAGTTCGCCAAGAAAAGGAAGTTGCTACTTCAAAAGACACAGCAGCTCAAGCAACACCAACGTCTACAACACCAAAGTCTATTTATGTCGGCACCCCCCGATCACAAGCTATATCAAAATTTGCTCAACACCCTCGTTCGCAAAAAGCTCCTCGAATGATGCAAGACATTGCACCTGTCGCACACCCCGCTGCTGCAAAAGCACACGCCGTCCAGGCAAGCAAGCAAGCTCAGCCAAAGCAATCAGCTCAACCGAAACCTTCTCAGGTCATTAAGAATGAAGCGATTGATAAAGCACTCACTCACGCTCCAACAAAACATGCTGCTACTAAAAAAGCTGGCTTTTTTGCACGACATCCACGCGCCTTCAGCGTCGGGAGTGCCAGCCTCGCACTACTCTTACTCGGTGGATATTTCACCTATATTAACCTCCCAAGCTTATCAGTACGGGTTGCTGCAGCCCAAGCTGGCATCGAGGCGACATATCCTGAATACAAACCTGACGGCTATAGCCTGGATGGTCCGGTAGCCTACTCAGACGGCTCAGTCAGTATGAAATTTGCTGCAAATGGCGGACCGCAATCATTTACCATCATGCAAGCTGAAAGCAGTTACGATTCTCAGGCAGTACTCAATAATTACGTTAAACCACGAGCTGGTGAAAATTACATGCCCTTCACTCAAAGCGGCTTAACAATTTATGCCTACGGTGGTGACGCCGCTTGGGTAAACGGTGGAATTTTGTATACGATCGATGGCGACGCGCCACTTTCAAATGATCAAATCCGCCGCATCGCTCAAGGTATGTAGGCTACACGCATCTATAAAAGCCTCGAGAAATCGAGGTTTTTTGTTATAGTAATAGATATGACAACACGTACTCGTTTCGCCCCAAGCCCGACCGGCTTTTTACATGTCGGCGGTGTTCGTACCGCGCTTTTTGCATGGCTCGTAGCCCGAGCTCACAATGGGCAGTTTATTTTACGCCTCGAAGATACTGATCAAAAAAGGGAAGTAGAAGGCTCGGCTCAACATCTTATTACGAGCCTGAAGGCACTTGGTATCAACTACGACGAAGGTCCTGATACGCTCGGTGACTACGGACCTTATATCCAAAGCCAACGACTCGACATTTACCGAGCATGGGCGCAAAAGCTGATTGACAGCGGCCGCGCCTACGCTGATCCGTACACACAAGAGGAACTGCAAGCGTTTCGCGATCAAGCCAAAGCTGAAAAACAGGCCTTCTTGTACCGCCACCATCGCCCCGAACAGCCGCCGACATGGGATGGAACGGCACCACTGCGCTTTAAGAGTGAGCCCAAAGCATACACTTGGCATGATGAGGTGATGGGTGATTTATCAACTGGGCCAGAAGTAATCGATGATTTTATTTTAATTAAATCAGATGGTTACCCGACGTATAATTTTGCCCATATTGTCGATGACGCTGAGATGCATATTTCGCATGTTATTCGCGGCCAAGAGTTCATCTCAAGCCAACCGAATTACCTCAACTTATATGACGCTCTTGAATTAGACTGGCCGATATTTGCCACTATGCCGCATATTATGGCGGAGTCTGGCAATAAAAAGCTCGGTAAACGAGACGGCGCTAAAGACGTACTTGATTATCTAAAAGAAGGCATCATTCCCGAAGCATTGATTAACTTCATTGCAAGTATGGGCTGGAACGATGGTACTGAGCAGGAAGTGTTTACGCGCGATGAACTCATAGCAAAGTTTAGCCTAAGCCGTGTGCAGCGTAGCGGTGCTCGCTTTGATGAGCAGCGCTTACTATGGCTAAATGGCCAGCACATTCGCCTCCTGTCACTCGATGAACTCTATAGCCGTGTTGATACATTTTGGCCGTCCAGCGCAGCTTCCATCTCTGATAGCGACAAGAAGCTCGTCTTAGCGCTCGTGCAGGATCGCCTCAAAACACTTCATGATCTTCCGACATTAACCGATTATTTCTTTACGGAACCAACTCCAAATTGGCAAATGGTAAATGACAATAAGCAGCTTAAGAAAGTTGCACGACCAGAGTTAGTAGAACTATTAGCGCAGGCAAAAACAGTTTTTGCCGCTAGCGAGTTTGATGCTGATTCACTACAAGAAACTCTCAACCAGCTACTCGTCACCACCGGTCAAAAGCCAGGCGTCCTATTCAGTATGATACGACTAGCAGTTTCTTGGGCGCCATTTAGTCCAGCGTTAAACGATACGCTTGCAACTCTTGGAAAAGACGCAACAGTTCAGCGCCTACAAAAGGCAATTGAAACCGGTCTTTCAAGCTAAAATAGCGCGGAGTAAAACTTCAGCATCAGTCTGAGCAATCGGGTATTTTTCTGTTATAATAACGCTTAAGCTATGGAATCGCAGCCACTAAAAATAACACGAAAACACTCCTTGCCTCATTGGATACGCCAGCATCAGAAGCTGAGTTATATTATTGCAGGCGCATTACTGGTTACTGCTGCTGGCTCAATCACATTCTTCATCCTGTCTAAGCAATCGTCACCGACGAAGCCAGCTCCTTCAATTGTCGTAAAAGAACCCATGCCTGCACCGAAGTATTATTCCGAGTTAACCGGTGCACTCGTCAAAAATGAAACTGACATTACACGACCAGTTACGGCAATTATGATCGAAAACAGTCCCGACGCACGCCCGCAATCAGGTCTTAAGCAAGCCGAAGTCGTCTATGAAGCGATCGCCGAGGGTGGTATTACCCGGTTTATGGCACTCTACCAGCAAGAAAAACCAAACTTGATTGGCCCAGTGCGAAGTCTACGTACCGCATTCGTTGACTGGCTGGCGCCATATCAGGCGAGTGTGGCGCATGTTGGAGGTAACATTGTAGCCTTGAATGAAATTCGAAATGGCAGTTACCGTGATATCGACCAATTCTTCAACGCAGGTACCTACTGGCGATCTTCTGATCGATTTGCACCACATAACGTCTATACGAGCTTCGATAACCTTGATGCCCTCAATAAAGCTAAGGGCTATGAACGATCAGCGTTTAGCGGCTTTATCCGGACTGATCCGAAGCCCGCACTTACACCAACCGCCGCACAGATTAACGTCAATATCAGTAGTCCAACCTATAACAGCAGCTACATATACGATAAAAAGAATAACAGCTACGCCCGTTCACAAGGCGGCGCACCTCACCTTGACAGGGAAAAGGGGCAAATTACCGCTACCGTCGTTATCGCCTTAAGCGTCGACATGCGCGTCGTTGAAGAAGATGGATATCGTGAACAAATTACCACCATTGGCAGCGGAAAGGCGACCATTTTCCAAAATGGCACAGCTCTTGAAGCAACCTGGACCAAAAAAGATCGCGCAAGCCAGCTAACGTTTGAAGACGAAAATGGTGAAGTTATTCCTCTAGTACGCGGGACAACCTGGATTACTGCTATACCGAATAACGGCGGAAGTGTCTCGTGGAAGTAAAAGCCCCAGCAACCGACTCCCGACCACGTTTAATTCGTGATTTTTGGCCGCGGTTTCGCAAACGCTCCATTCTTATCGTCATCTCCGTTCAGTTAGTGACAACTGGGGTCATTGGGGCAGCCCTGGTGACGAGCGGATTATTTGAAGTCACCAATCTAGCATTTCTTGCGACAATTATTGCTATCTGTGCGGGTTCAATTGGCATGAATCTTCTTATGATATCGTTTCTCACCGAACCGACTAAAGAACTGATGGCGGCGCTTACACATAGTGCCGGCGAGCCAACCATTACCACACCCCCAAATCCTAATGCCAAGCGCTATGCTAAAACAGGATTCAAAGAGGCACTACAGACAATTTACTCTCTTAGTAGCACTCAAGCAGAGTCGTCAGCAGTTACGTCAGTCTCAGTAGCTGGTTCGCAGCATGACATACTTGCCGGCGCGCTCGACAATAGCTTGTGCGGGTTTGTCGTACTTGACCACAGTCACGCCATTACGTACCACAACAAGCAAGCTCCAGTGCAGACCGATACGAGCGGTGTATCCTCACTCCAGCTGTATTTCACTAACGAGCAATCGCTTGACGACTGGTTGATTGAGTGCGAAGAGCATTCCGTGCACGCTCAAAAAACGTGGCTACGCGTAGCTGATAAACTCCCAGGCGAAGAAGGGCGACGACTATTCGATATTATCGCGACCTATCAAAAGGGAAGCCAGGCTGAAACGGTACTCTCACTGATTGACCGAACCGCCCAGTACATGCCCGAAGAAGATGATCTGGACTTCATTGCTTTTGCCGCGCATGAGCTACGTGGCCCTATAACGGTCATTCGCGGCTATCTTGATGTGCTTGAGGATGAACTTCAGCCTGTCCTACAAAACGATCAATCAGAGCTCCTAAAACGTTTGGTCGTATCATCAAATCGCTTGTCGAGTTACATCAATAATATTTTAAATGCTTCTCGATTTGATCGTCGACATCTAAAAGTGCATCTTAAAGAAGACACGGTAGCAAACATTTACGACACAATTAAAGACGACATGCAGCTTCGCGCTGTCGCTCAAAATCGTATGCTATCCGTTTCTATAGCGACCGATCTTCCAACCGTCGCTGCCGACCGAGGAAGTATCGGAGAGGTATTGGGCAATTTGATCGATAATGCCATTAAATACAGCAACGAAGGCGGAGCGGTAACCGTATCAGCCAGCGCTAAGGGTGATTATGTTGAAGTATCTGTTCAAGATAATGGCATTGGTATGCCAGGCAACGTGGTGAGTAGTCTGTTCCATAAATTCTACCGCTCACATCGTTCGCGTGAGACAGTAGCCGGAACCGGCATCGGGCTTTATATTACCAAGGCGTTTGTTGAATCTCATGGCGGCACTGTGAGTGTTCGAAGTATTGAAGGGGAAGGCTCCACCTTCAGCTTCACACTACCTATCTATGCTACCGTTGCCGAAAAGCTACAATCAGGTGATAATAGTAATGAAAGTTTGATTGATCACGGCAAAGGCTGGATCAAAAACCACTCAATGTATAGGGGATAAGTAATGGCGATTAAAACAATTTTATGTATTGAAGATGACCGATTCATAGGCGAGATGTATGTGCGCAGTCTCAAGCGTGCAGGTTATGATGTCGATTGGATGGTAGACGGTAACGACGGCTTAGTTGCTGCACGCAATAAACCATACGATCTTATCCTGCTTGACGTCATGTTACCTGAACGCCGAGGTACTGAAATTCTCGATTCTCTCCGAAGCGACAAAGAAGACCTTATCCCAAACACTAAAGTACTTGTTATGACTAATTTTGAACAAGATGACGAATCACGTATGGCCATGCAGTACCGTGCTGATGGATACCTCATTAAAGCAGAGATTACCCCTAAAAAGCTACTAGCAATTATCGCTGATCTTGATCAAACAAACACCACCCCTAACTAGACAACTGCTGCCTTTTTTGGTACAGTAATCAAGGTTTTTGGTCCCGTCGTCTAACGGTTAGGACACCAGGTTCTCATCCTGGCAATCGGAGTTCGATTCTCCGCGGGATCACCAAA
>CAMPHY010000020.1 GCA_946886125.1 uncultured Candidatus Saccharibacteria bacterium
TCCTCTAAAACGCTTCTTTAAGATTTACATTCGGGAGTTTGACGGCGCTAGCGAGCTCCGTGATAAACTCATGCACACAAAAACAACCGATGAAGCACGCAAACTACTTTTAAATAAATAAGGCGAGATTATTGGCTGCAGTAATGTTGTCGCCCCTACGGCGCTACGTGTACAATAGACATTATGGAAAAAACCAGAAGCGGTTTTACAATTGTAGAACTATTAATAGTGATTGTTGTCATTGGCATTTTAGCGGCAATTACAATCGTGGCATTCAACGGCATACAAGGCCGTGCCCGTGATAGTCAACGAGTACAAGATATGAATAGTATTATTAAGGCACTTGAGGTATACAAAATACAAAACGGTAACTATCCAGCTGCAGTCGGTACACCGAATGCTGGTGGGTGGGAGGTAAGTACTAATGGAACAACGGCAACTACATTCTTGAACGCTCTAAAAACAAGCGGAACAGTTTCATCAATACCAGTTGATCCTCGCAATACCGCCGACACAAGTATAGTAAATGGCCTCGATCCGATGAGTTCAAGTGAAAAATGGCTCTATTTTTATTATCGTTATGCAGCCGGCACAAGCGGATGTGATGCAAGTCGAGGTGATTTCTACATCCTTGGTGTCGCTCAAATGGATGGTGTCGCAGCAGACCAGAGTGCTCCAAATAGCCCTGGCTTCAGTTGCCCAAGTCGTTCATGGAATGGGGCAGTTGGCGCTTACGTAACTGGTGCATTTACTAATTAATGCTTTGAATAAATAAAAACAACTCTTTTTATCTAAAGAGTTGTTTTTACAAATATTACCTTAATGACGATGTCGACGTCGTAGTTCGGCAACTTTGAGTCGAACCTGATGACGGTCGACTAACTGATGGGCCTTTTCAAGCTCTACTTGGCTTTCAGCCGAGTCGCGCAAGGTGATGGCTCGTTCAAGTGCCGCCTGGCTCTCAGCTTCGATGATATCATCACCATGATCAGCTTCATCCACTAGTACCCGAACGCTTTTTTGAGCAATTTCAATCACACCGCCAGAAATTGCAAAGTATTCGAGCTGGTCATCTTTGTCGGTTTCATTATGGCGTACCGCAATTGCTCCAGGTACCGCAAGTGTTACGAGTGGCTCATGGCTAGGAAAGACAGCAATTTCTCCTTCAGCGGTCGGTAACACCACTTCGTAGACATCTGTATTAACCTTTTCACCTAGGAGCGTAATAAGCTTTAGGTTCATAGTTAGTCCTTATTATCGGCGAGTGTGCCGTTCACCATATAGAACCAGCTCTCAGGCTTATCGTCGTATTTACCAGCCAGGATATCAGCTGCATCACGAATGGTATCTTCAAGCTTTACATACACACCAGGATTACCTGTAAACTTCTCAGCAACGTGGAACGGCTGTGCGAGGAATCGTTGAATACGACGAGCACGTGCTACGGTTTGCTTCTGGTCGTCAGATAGCTCTTCCATACCGAGGATTGCAATAATATCCTGTAGTTCTTTATACTGCTGCAGTATTCGTTGAATTTCACGAGCTACACGGTAATGCTCCTCGCCAACCACCTCTGGGTCAAGACTTGTTGAGCTACTACCAAGGACATCAACGGCTGGATAAATACCAATTTCCGTCAAGGCACGGTCCATTACGATAGTCGCATCAAGGTGCGCAAAGGTTGTCGCTGGCGCTGGATCAGTAAAATCGTCCGCTGGCACATACACAGCCTGCACAGAAGTAATGGAACCCTTCTTTGTGCTCGTAATGCGCTCTTGTAAGGCACCCATCTCTTGCTGCAAGTTTGGCTGATATCCAGCCGCAGACGGCAAGCGTCCAAGCAGTGCGGATACTTCAGCACCAGCTTGTGTATAGCGATAGATGTTATCGATAAAGAGGAGAACATCTTTACCTTCATCACGGAAAGTTTCTGCCATTGCAAGACCAGAAAGGGCAACTCGAAGACGAGCTCCCGGTGGTTCATTCATCTGACCAAAGACAAGGGAAGTCTTACCGAGCACACCGGCTTCTTCCATTTCGTAATACAGGTCATTTCCTTCACGTGTACGTTCACCGACACCCGCAAAGACTGAGTTACCACTATGGAACTTAGCAATATTGTTAATAAGCTCAGTAATAAGGACGGTCTTACCAACACCCGCACCAGCGAAGAGGCCTACTTTACCACCTTTAGTGACCGGCGCGATTAGGTCGACAACCTTAATACCTGTTTCGAGAATTTCAGTCTTGTTTGACTGCTCAGATAGCGTTGGGGGCTGACGATGAATTGACGCCGTCTTACCTTTTGGCGCTGGCTTATCATCAATCGGCTCACCAACAACGTTAAACATGCGACCCTGGGTTTCGCTACCTACAGGTACTTGAATAGGTGCACCGGTAGCAACTACGCTATCGCCGCGCTTTAGCCCGTCAGTACTTGATAACGCAATGGCGCGCACGGTTCGTTCATCAAGGTGCTGTGCAACCTCAAGAGTGATCGTGCGATCTTTTTGTTCAATCTTCAATGCATCATAAATCGCTGGTAGGGATGTGTCGAATGCAACATCGATCACCACACCGACGACCTGGATAATTTTTCCTGGTGCCTGGTTCGTCTTACTCATCATTTTCTCCTTCATACTAATCGTTCAATGCCTCTACGCCGCCGGATATTTCCGCTAATTCTTGGGTAATAGCATCCTGGCGAGCTTTATTCATTTCAAGCGTTAAATCATCGGCTAGATCACCCGCATTGTCAGTTGCGTTCTTCATAGCAATCATACGCATACTATGTTCGCTGGCTCGTGCATCGAGCAGCGCTTGGAATATTTGCGCCCCCACTAGACGATATGCCACACCATCAAGCACTGTCTCGAGATCTGGCTCATACACCGCTTCACGGATCTCATCGCGCACTTCTGTATCTTTGAAGCCAGCTGGGAGCACACGCGTTACGCGAGCAACCTGACTGAGGCTACTGACAAATTCCGTGTAAATCACATCAACAGCGTCTACTTCACCAGAAATATATTGCTCGCGAGCCGTATCTAAGATCGCGTGAAATTCACGACCATGCGGATGATCAGGCATATCTTCATAAATACCCAAGACTTCCGTGTCTTTTAAGCGGGTAACAAATTGCGCCGCCTTACGGCCGACAGCAATCGTTTTATTGGAAATATGTGCCGCATCATCACTGCGCAGCGTCGTGGTATAGGCTTTCATGACATTACTGTTGTATGCACCAGCAAGCCCCTTGTCTGCAGCAATAACAATCAAAAGTCGTGCCTTTACAGGTCGTGCCGTGAACAATGGATGGTTCTTCGTAACCCCTTGGCTCGCAAGGTAGGTTAACAACTCACTCGCTGCTTCGGTATACGGCGCAGAAGCTTTTGTGGCATCTTGAGCACGACGCATTTTACTAGCCGCTACAAGCTGCATGGCCTTTGTAATTTGCTTGGTATTTTTTACCGAGCGAATACGCGTCTTTAATGCCTGTGTTGATGCCATCTACCTAACCCTCAAATCCCTTAGCAACCGATGTGCCTACTTTTTCAATTAAGGCAGTGAGATCGTCACTCGGCTTATCACCGGTATTAAGAGTGCGCATGTCATCTTTATGCTCCGTCCACAATTTAGTGAGGAGTGCGTGCTGTGCATCTTTAATCTTTGCAACCGGCACACTATCGAATACGCCATTTGTGACAGCAAAGATACTTACATACTGCTCCCAAATACTCATCGGTTGGTATTGTGACTGCTTCAAAAGCTCTGTCAGACGTTGACCACGATCGATTTGAGACTTAGTCGCCTCATCAAGGTCACTACCAAATTGCGCAAAGCTAGCAAGCTCACGGAACTGTGAAAGACCAAGCTTCAAGTTACCGCCAACTGATTTAACTGCTTTCGTTTGAGCAGCTCCACCAACACGCGACACCGACAAACCGGCAGAAATCGCTGGACGAATACCTTGGTAGAACAAGTCTGTCTCAAGGAAGATTTGACCGTCGGTAATAGAGATGACGTTCGTAGGAATGTAAGCTGAAATGTCACCAGCTTGGGTTTCAATAATTGGCAGTGCCGTAAGCGAACCTGCACCAAGTGCATCACTTAGCTTCGCCGATCGCTCTAGCAGGCGAGAGTGAAGGTAGAATACATCACCTGGATATGCTTCGCGGCCCGGAGGTCGTCGTAGCAGGAGTGACATCTGACGATAGGCTACCGCATGCTTTGTTAGGTCATCGTAGATCATAAGCGCATGCTGTTTGTTATCACGGAAATACTCACCCATAGCTGTCGCTGCATATGGCGCCAAGTAGAGAAGGGAAGCTGGGTCACTCGGACCCGTCGCAACAACAATAGTCTGATCCATAACACCCTCTTCTTTAAGGCGTTCAACCAAACGGGCTACTTTTGAAAGCTTCTGACCAATGGCAACATATACATTAATCACGCCAGTCTTTTGTCGACCTTGGTTAATCATGGTATCGATTGCAAGTGCTGTTTTACCGGTCTGGCGATCGCCAATAATAAGCTCACGTTGACCACGACCAATAGGGAACATAGCATCAATTGAAACAATACCGGTCATTAGTGGCTCATGAACCGACTTACGGCCCATAACACCAATCGCTTCACGCTCAACAGCACCGGTTTGTTTTGTCTTAATCGGCGCACCACCATCAATTGGACGCCCTAAGGGATCAACTACTCGGCCGAGTAGTTCTGGACCTACAGGAACCTCAAGTACGGTTCCTTTAAGTGTCACTTTAGCGCCGGCACGCACCTCAGCATCTTCACCAAGTAGCACTGCGCCAATTTCGTCTTCCATTAAGTTCAGGGCAAATGCTTCAACCTGACCACTTTCAGTTTCAATTTGCAGCACTTCGCTATAGCCTGCATCTCTTAGTCCGTGTACCCATGCCACACCATCACCTACTCGCGTCACGATGCCGACTTTTTCAAGACCTTCGCTCACTTCAAGCTGAGCAATGGCATTGCGTAGATCTTTGGAAAGTTCTGTAACTGATACTTCGCTCATATTATTCCTCATATTATCGTTTATTAGATTTCAGTAATGTTAATTTGCGCCGAAGCGTTGCATCAAGCTCTTGGCCTGGTAAGTTGATCTTTACACCACCAAGTAGAGATGGATCAACGTTCGAGCGTAAATGAACCGCTTGGGAATCACTTGTCGCTGTAATAAATTGTGTAATAGCCGTCTTAGTCGCAGGCTCAAGCTCATGTGCACTCGACACCTCAGCAATCATCACGCCGCGCGCCGCAAGGGCGTCTTCAATATCACGCACAATGAGCTCAAGCTCACGCGTACGTCGGCTATCAACGAGATAAGCTGCTAGTTGCCGTGCAACCTCAGTGTGACCAGCCAGCAATTGATCTGCATAATAACTGGCTATTTTACGACGCGACAAGCGAGATGCCATAAACTACTTTGTCTCCTTAACGGCACTTGCAATAAGTGTTTCGTCAACTTTTGCCGATACTGTCTTACCGACAACTTTTTCCGTCGCCAGCGCAACGAGTTCAATCGTCTCGTTGTGGAGCGTTTTTTGAGCGGCACGGATATCTTTTTCAATTTGCTCATGAGCAGCCGATACAATAGCTTCAGATTTACTCTTTGCTTTTTGCTCAGCTGACTCAACAGCAGCCGTGGCTTCCTCTTTTGCGGTTGCGACAATATCACTTGCTTGCGCCCGTGCTTCTTTGAGAAGTTGCCTTACCTCAGCCTGAGCCTCGGCTGCTTTCTTCTCCGCAGCAGCTGCAGCTTCACCAGCCGCTTCAATATCCGCTTGACGTTCGTCGACAGACTTCATTAGCCAAGGATACACAAACTTACCAAGCAAGAAGAGCAGTACTAAGAAGGCGATGATTTGAAAAATCAACGTCATCCAATCAATGCCAAGTGTACTCATCAGATCACCTGACGGTTCAGTTGCGGCAAAATGGGTTACGGTTGGCATATAGTCATTCATTATGAATTGTTACCTTACGCCGTAAAGACGCCAGCAAGGATCGCAACAACGATACCAATAATCGCAAGTGAGTCAGCAAAAACGATTGCCGTAATCATGAGCGCACGAATATCTTTTAGTTTTTCCGGGTTACGACCAAGTGCGTTGAGAGCACCGGCACCGATAAAACCAACACCAAGGGCTGCACCAAGGGCAGGTAGGGCGTATGCTAATGCGAATGCTAATTGTTCCATATAATTTTTTCTCCTTTAATTACCTATAATTATATCATTCCAGCTGAGCTGCCTGTTTTGAATGGGGAACAGTGGAATGAGCAGGTGAATGAGGTTCGTCGTGAGAATCTTGCGCCAACGACGTAAAAATGAGGGTGAGGATAAAGAATACATATGCCTGAATGAAGCCAATAAATAGTTCAAAGGCCATAAATATCGGCAGGGTAACGGTTGCAAAATAACTAGTAAGCCCTGCAATCACAATAAGTAGCACTTCTCCCGCAAAGGCATTACCGAATAAACGTAGACTGAGAGCTACGAGGCGTGAGAACTCACCAATTAGTTCCAAAAATCCCTCGAATGCACCAACAGGATCTTTAAAAGGATTACGAAGATATCGGCCAACATTGCCAAATACGCCATGATGCTTGATGGCATAAAGCTGAACTGCAACGATAGTAATAATCGCAAGGGCAAAGGTAAAGTTAAGATCAGCTGTTAATCCACGTAAGATAGGTACGCCGTTAATAGTAATTGGACCAATACCAGGCAAGATACTCAACCAATAATTAATAAGGACTAAGAAGAAAATCGTAATAGCAATTGGAGCAATCTTACGAGCGAGTTTTTTGTCAGTAATAATATCATCGACTGAACGAAGCAAGCCTTCGAACACCCACTGGACCAATCCCACGAAACGATTGTATTTACCACGCTTGACCATAGTACCTACATACAAAAACATTGCGAGCGTCAAAAGTAGGCCTACGAACCCTAAGATCATGGCGTTTGTAATAGCAAATCCACCAATAGAGAACACGCGTTCAGCCGCTAGGCTAATGTGTAAGTCGATAGCTGCAAATGAATTCAACATATTTTATTCTTGTACTTTCTTTAGTTGGCGGCGTATTAGCATACCAGCAATAACAGAACCTACTGCAATGCCTGCGAGTGTACACCATGGTAGGGTATTGATACTTTTATCTATATAAACACCAAGTACCGTTAGTCCGATAGTTGGCACAAACATACGCCAAGTCGTATCTCCGATAGTTGAGAGCAATAAAATGACCGTCGAAGGTTTCGGCGGTACAGGTTTATCATCACGGTTATTTGGTGATGTACTCATGTACTTATATACTATAGCAGTGAAAGATAATTTTAGCTAGGCCATGCCACGTCGAA
This sequence comes from uncultured Candidatus Saccharibacteria bacterium, assembly GCA_946886125.1. Next base: position 7,391 of record CAMPHY010000020.1, read on the forward strand.
ATAAGAGTGCTCCTCATGAGCCATTTCGTTTTAATAGCCAGTGTAAAACGAAGCGACGTTTTACCGGTGAACGCGAAGCTTTGGGGGCAGCCGAACACCAAATGTTCCTAAAACCTGAACTCACTCTTTCGGTATATAAGTGCGAATTATGTGGCGGCTGGCACCTCACGAGAACACCATCATCGGATAATAAGCGATTCCGTTAACGTATTCATTTAGTGTATAATGTATAGTAACGCTAACAAAGGAGAAGTACGCATATGAGCGACACCGCAACCCCTGACATTACGATTTACAGCACTAGCTGGTGCGCGTTTTGCCACACTGAAATGCAATGGCTCGATAAACTTGGCATTCCATATATCGCTAAGGACGTCGAAGCAGACAAAGAGGCCTACGAAGAATTAATGGCGAAAAATGGCGGCAACTATCAAGGTGTGCCTGTTACTGATGTAAAAGGCGATATCATCCTTGGATTTGATCGACCAAAAATTGACGCTGCAATTAAAGCGCATGGTATTCAACCAACGACAAAATAATTGTCTATCATACAAAAACACCGCTCGTAACCTGAGCGGTGTTTTTAATATAGTATTTACGCCGAACCCACCTGGACGACATCGCCACCCAGAGCGTCGCGGAAGTACCCATCGTGACTGACGTACAGTACTGCACCCGAGTACTTTGCCAGGGCAGTTTCAAGCTCCTCGATACTTGGAAGATCAAGGTGATTAGTCGGCTCGTCAAGAATCAATAACTGCGGATCATTAGCAAGCATGGCAATTACCTGGAATCGAGCTTTTTGGCCACCACTGAGTTTTGCTAGCGGCACATGGCCATCGCCCTCATTAAATAAATAGTCGCTCATGAGACTACGAATTTTTGTGGTTGTAATTGATAGATTACGGTCGAGATACATTTTCTCAATCGCATCATGGAGCGTCAAGTTGAAGTATGTGGGCGAAACTTCTTGCTCATAGACCCCAATCCGAACCTGGCGATCAAGCGTGATCTCACCCTTGAATGTCTTCGGCCCTTCGATGCCAAGTAGCGCCTTAATCAATGTCGTCTTACCGGCCCCGTTACGGCCGCGAATCTCCATGGCTTCGCCTTCGCGTAGATCAATATTAACCCCAGAAAAGAGGGCAGTGTCGCCATACCCCAAACTTAGCTCTTTTGCGCTCACCAATATGTGCTTTGAGCGGGATTCATCAGCCTTCATATTCATACGAATATTCTTTGATTTAAATTTATCGTACTGAGCAGCAACTTTATAATTTAGTGCTTGAGCCGACTCTTTATCAATCCAGAACGTTGGTTTTTCTTTGGCTTGGAGCTCGGCCAGCTCTTTACGGCTGGTTTCCTCTAGGCGCTTAAATTTCTGAATCGTGCCAGGATTACGTGATTTTTCTTTGAGCCGTTGGTAGTCAATTACTTTAGCTTTTAAATTCACAATCCGCTTTTCGATCATTTCAAAATCATTCATTTGCGTACCGGTCGAAACAGCATTTTGCTTTAAATAAGCATCGTAGTTACCTTTGTAACTCACACTGTCGCCGTCTTTTAGCTCAATAATACGATCAACTTCATGTAAAACATCACGATCATGCGTAATCACCAACATGGCTTCACGAGCGGTTTTCATCCACTCAACAAATTGATTCTTCGCTACATAGTCCATATGGTTAGTCGGCTCGTCAACAAGAGCTAAATGCGCATCAGAGTGCATAATTTTCACCACCTCAACAAGTCTTTTTTGCCCACCGGATAGGGTAGAAAACTGACGATGCGCAACGCCTGGCAGTTGAAAATTATCAAGTTCACGTTCTATCTGCTCTTCAATTTGATAAAAACCTTTATCATCAAAGCGCATAAGGGCTTGCGTATATTCGTCAATTTTTTTCATATCGTCACCCATAGTAGCAGGATAAGTTTCAATAATATGACTCAAATCGGCATACTCGGGCAGTCCAGATAGAACATACTGCAATACGGTAATATCACCTTCGTCGTGGTGCTCCTGCTTCGTAGCGACGACCACTGTACCACGCTTAAAGATCACCTCGCCGCTAAAATCGACATCGGTACCGGCTAGAATACCGAAGAGAGTCGACTTACCTACACCATTACGGCCGATAACACCCACTTTTTCGCCATCATCAATGGAAAACTTAATTCCACTCATTAGCACCTTGGGACCAAAACTTTTTTCCGTAACGGTAATATCAGCAATCATTCCTACTAGTGTAACAGAGAAAGGTACACGGTGGTGATATGTTGAACTGAATCGTCTGTTGTATCGTATACTAGTAGTTAGTCTATGGCCTCTTCGCATACATTCATATTCAATAAAAGCTCAGTTCAATTCTGGGAGTACGGTGATGCCTCACAACCTCTACTTGTCATGATCCACGGCTTCCGTGGGACACATCATGGGCTGCAACGTATTATCGATCAGCTGCCCGGGTATCACATTATCGTGCCTGATTTACCAGGCTTTGGTGCCAGTGAAGCATTTTTGGAAGGTGAGCATTCGCTTACGCAGTACGTTGCTTTTTTAAAAGCTTTTCTGGAACATCTTAATCCAAACCAACCGCTTGTGTTAGTAGGACATTCATTTGGAAGTATTATTACAAGCCATTATGCCGCTCTGTCTCCCGCGAGCATCCATCAGCTTGTACTCATAAATCCCATTGGCGCACCGGCCCTCGAAGGTCCGAAAGCTGTCATGACGCGACTCGCAATATTCTATTACTGGCTCGGGCGCCAGCTTCCAGCTCATGCTAGCCATTGGTGGTTATCTGCACCGCCAATCGTAAAAATTATGAGTGTCGCAATGGCAAAATCAAAAGATGCCTCTATGCGCCGCTATATTCATCAACAGCACTTAACTCACTTTAGCTCGTTTGCCAGCCCCCAAGTAGTTGCCGAGGCATTTCGCACATCGGTCAGCCAAGACGTACGTCAGGTCGCACAAAAAATCACGACACCCACACTTCTCATTGCTGGAGAGCAAGACGATATTACACCCCTCAGCAAGCAACGCGAGCTAGTCGCAGCTATGCCAAATGCCGTGTTAAAGGTGATTCCCAGCGTTGGACATCTTATTCACTATGAAACCGCGGAAGAAGCGGCTCAGCTGATTGTCGATTTTATTGGCGCGCCGATAACACGCTCATAGATTTCTTCAAATTGATCAAGCGTATACTCAAGGTCGTGTTCAGAGGCGATAGCGAGGCTCCCTTTACTAAACTTAGTACGCTTCTTGGCATCGGTCAAAATAGCATCAAGTCCAGCTGCAATTTGTTCGTCATTATCTTTTTCACACAAATAGCCATTTGTATCGGTCTGACACAATTCTCGTAATGCACCAGCGTCAACGGCAACAACTGGCTGGCCACTAGCCATTGCTTCAAGCGTAGCGATACTTTGCAGCTCAGCCGGTGAAGGCATACAGTACACTGTGCCTACTTGGTGTAACTGAATAATCTCTTCGTCAGAAACGCGACCAGTAAAGGTAACGTGCTGCACAATAGAAAGCTCACGCGCAAGATGATGCAAGTTATCAGCATCAGTACCATCACCAACAATTAGTAAGTGAGCATTGGTGTTCTTATATATCTTACTGAACGCACGCAGGAGCACTGATATATGCTTTTCAGCATCGAGACGTCCAATATAACTCACAATTGGTCGATCAGTCGGTAAATGAAATTTTTTATATAATTCGCTCGGTGCTTTGCCGGGTTGAAACTTACTCAGGTCGATACCATTAGATACTGCCTGCATAGGGTTTGGCATATCGACATTGAACATATCAATAGCCGATTGCGTCGGCATCGTTACGCAATCCGATTTCGAGTGGAAGCGGCGGCCATACTCACGCAGCATATAGTTAATTGGTCGAGCAATTGGTGCAAGCAGCTTCAGGTTATCCATAAGATTTTCCGGCATTGCATGATTAGTACTTACGACAGGAATGTCATACTTAATCCCATACCGCATCGCGGCCTGGCCAATCCACATCAACATTTGAATATGAATAACGTCAGGCTGAAATTCTTCAATTACTTTCTTAACTTCTCGTTGTGGCGTGAGCGAAATACGGAAGTTTTGATAAAACGGAAAGGGGACTGATATAGTGCGAGCAATGGGATAATTACCATCGATTTGCTTTGAACGTTTTCCTGTTTGACTTGGAGCAATGACGAGCACTTCATGACCACGAGCCGCAAGCCCTTGGGCAAGCGTGCGACTAAAAGTGGCAACACCGTTAATTGTCGGCCAGTGCAAGTCCGACGCAATTAGAATTTTCATATGTCTTTTATTGTACCATGCTCATGTCACGGCTTGCAGCACAAAGGCGATCGGTATACTATAAACTTACCAGTCAAGGTGCAATCTGAATCATGAAAAATATTATTGAATCAGTCGAACAATTACCATTTGTTGAGTCTGCTGAAACAAAGAAACCT
>CAMPHY010000021.1 GCA_946886125.1 uncultured Candidatus Saccharibacteria bacterium
GAGCTATACTAATAGGTAATGAAAAAAGAAGCTATCATCACGCTGCCGAACCAGCATCTACGACAAAAATCTGCCAAAGTACACGTTGTTACCGAGGCCACCGCTCAACTTATTCACGACATGACGAGTGCTGCACTCGACTGGGAGGATTCGCGGCCGCACGAAATTAGCGCCGCACTTGCTGCCGTACAAATCGATCGACTCGAGCGAGTAGTAATTGTGCGCAGTGACTTCGACGATAAATCGTTCCGTGACTTCACTACCTTGATCAATCCAGAGATCGTAAAGTATGAAGGTGAACTTCAGTATGATTACGAGGGATGTTTGAGCGTCAGTAATGTCTACGGTAAAGTGCCACGCTATAGCAAGATCCGACTCAAAGCACTTGATGAAGATGGTAATGAAGTCCGCTTACGCGCTGAAGGTTTTTTAGCTCGCGTGCTGCAGCATGAAGTTGATCATACAAACGGTGTCGTCTTTATCGATCATATTCTCGACGATCCAAAAGCATTTTATACCCTTGACGATAAAGGTGAACTGGAGCCATTAAACTATGAACAACACATCAAAGACTCTCGTATTCTTTGGGACTGAGGATTTTAGTCTCACCGCCCTCACCGGCTTAATTGAGGCTGGGTATACTATTGCCGCCGTCATTACCAAACCAGATAGCAAAAAAGGTCGCGGTCAGAAATTGGTCTCTCCCCAGGTAAAGCGCATTGCTGAGCAACACAACATCCCAGTATGGCAGCCGCAACGATTGAGTGAAATTGCGGACGACATCCGCGCACTTGATAATCCTGTCGGCGTATTAGTCAGTTATGGGAAAATAATTCCGCAATCAGTTATTGATTTGTTTACTCCAGGTATTATCAATCTTCACCCCTCGCTTCTTCCGACATACCGTGGCCCCTCTCCTATTGAATCAGCGATTAAGCACGGTGATACGCTTACTGGTGTTTCTGTCATGCTCCTCTCAAAGGACATGGACGCCGGACCCGTATATGCAGCTAAAAATTATTCATTAGACGGTACCGAGACAAAGCCGGAATTATATCAAGCATTAGCAGTAACGGGCACTGACTTGCTCCTCGAAGTGCTCCCTGCCATTCTCGATGGATCACTTCAACCATCCCCTCAAGATGATACACAGGCAACATATTCGCAACTACTTCAAAAAAGCGATGCATATTTAAACTTGCAGCAGCTTTCTGCCATCAACGCCGAACGGCTCGTTCGAGCGCATCTTGGTTTTCCGAAAACGAAAGTAGTTGTCGAACAGCATGAACTAATCGTTACTAAAGCCCACGTGACTGAACAAAAAAACACACCGCTTGACCTTTTATGCCAAGACGGTATGTTTTTATCAATCGATGAGCTGATTGCGCCAAGCGGACGCCGCATGGACAGCTCGGCATTTTTGCGCGGCTATATTAGTTAAGTAACGCGTCGCGGCTGCTGATAATTTCTTTTTTCAAATCATCAAGTACCTGTGCAACTACCTGTCGATAGTCAGGGCGGTTAACTTCGAGCCATTTTGTAGCCACAAACTCGGCGCGCAGGTTTGGATCATTAGGATCTGCTTTTGATACCTCTTGCAGGCGGATAAATGCTTCGTCTTGGTGATACTCGGGTGCATGCTCATTGATCCAAGCACTCACCACTTCTTCTTTCCGATCAATGATCGCCTCAAACTCTTCAAGCTGTTCGTCACTTAAGCCGTCGGATAATTTTGTTCCGACACGTAGCTCCAGCTCTTCATACGTATGCTGTAAAAAAGCCTTCTTTTGTTCTTCGGGTAATTGATCCAGACCAAGGTCTTGCAAAAATTTATCATCTAATTGAAACATATACACCTTTCATCATTACTTAAATTGTATCATGCTTAAAGTTATTGGACCAAAAGGACTAAGGTTACTTGGCGTAATTAGCGATTACGTCAAGGGCAGCGGCGGGCATCTTGCCGTCATGTGTCATATTAATACCCCAGCCACCAAGCGTAGCGTCAGGATACGCAAGCCCCATGTGATACAGTTCATTCATCATATCCTGATTATGTAGTAGCGCATATTGTTCATTAACATCCGTAATACCCATTTCACTAAAGGTCTGCAACCAACCTTCGCCAGTATGAATATCCAACGCTTCTCCACTGTAGTCACTATCAAGCGTCTCACCACCCATATCATTACTAGAGTCACCATCTAATGCATCTGAAATTGCTTCAGCCATCTCAGGGGTATCACTTGGCACTATTGCGTCAACTTCCGGCGCGGGCACTAGAGGTTCTTCGGTGCCATCTGCTTCTGGAGCGGGCTTTTCGACAGGCTGATCTACTTCATTTACGCCAGCGCCGCCATCAGCTTCACTATTAATATCTGGCTGAGCATGCGTTTCGGGTGCGATATGACGATTTGACCATTCACCAACGGAACCATCATTCATTTCACTGATCGCATAAGCGATCGTGCCACCGGCTACCGCACCAATGGCAACTCCTGCAAGTCCAGCACGTACTGATTTACGACGCTTAGATTGCTCCTTTTTAGTATCCTCTTCAAATGTATTGGTGAAATAATTTGAAGCACTCTCTACCTTATCGGATGCATCATTGCGCTCAATATACTGCATCGCTTTTACGTTATGGTCTTCCGTAGCTGCGTCGGAGATCTTTTCCATTCCACGACCCTGTTGATTATCTTTCTTAGCAAAATAACGAGCAAAGCGCGTGCCTGAAACGGCCGCTGCCGTAGCAGCTCCTGCGACACCAGCGCCCGCTGCAACTCCAGCGAGTGCACCAAGTCCCGCACCTACAACTACACCACCAAGACCTAGATATACACCGCGGCGAAAACGCTCGCCTTTAGTGCCGCTATTAAACCATTCAATAAACTTATGGACTTTAGTGCCCTGGAGTTCTTCTTTGGTTTTCTCGCGCAATTTCTGCTGTTCATCAAAAATATAACTAATGGCGGCAACATTTTTTTCAGAATCCGTAAGAGGCGTCCCGAGCTCACCTTCATGGAGTTTCAACTTGCCCAACTTAATTAACTGGGTATTATACTCTTCCTGCAAAGCTTCGTACTGTTTACCCTTGCCAAATAGTCGTCCTTGACGCTTAGCACTAGCGGCCGCCAACTGCTCACGTAACGAAGCTAACTTCTCTTCGCCGCGCTCTATGGCAGGATCACGCTCTACAGAACTAGTACTACTGTCGGGTGCTGAATCTTCTTCAGTCACACTCAAACCTTCCAGCTGTGCTGCTGTTTTTTCACGCACACTACTTGCAGTGTACTCACCTACGTCGTTCGTTTCACTCAGCATCCACATGTCATTATTCACACGATCAATTGAATTATCGCGAAGGATTGATGCGTACGTAGTGTAATGAGGAGATTCAGAATCGATACCACGCGCCTGTAAATAATCCTCGATAGATGCGTCAAATTCGGCATATGATCGTTCGTCTGCAGCTTCTTGAGCTGGGATGTCATAGAAGCCTTCAGCTGCTCGATTTTCAGCTACTCGCTGCTTTTGTAGTGTACGCATGTGATCGACATCATCTATAGCGAGCTTACCCTCACTTAAGTGTTCGGTTGATACTGTACTTGCTTCAGGTGAGTCGTGTGTGTAAAGAGTTTTTTCCATGCGTTTTTCCTTTACTTAACACTAGCACTTTAGGCTTAATTTGTCAATACTTCAATGGTGTTTATTGACATATAAGCAATTATGTGGTAGTGTTATGAACAGTCGAAATGCTTATGTGTTTTGACACCTTAACAATTTAGCACTACTAATAGATATACCCGTGAGCTCGCTGGAGCGTAGCATTATATTCTTATACGCCATGAGAATATAATGCTACGTTTGAGCACACCGCTCGCGTAGTCTACTCTATTGTTCTACAGATTAAGCACATTGCGTACGTGCCGTATGGTCTGGTGATGATTTTTCATCTCTAGACCGCTACTGGCGCGTACTGCAGTGCGCCAGTGGTTCTGCTTTACCTACTATGTTTTACACCTACTAGGCCAAGGAGGCCACTATGTCCGCATCACTCAGCTCCGCCCTTTCCGCCATGCTTTCGCACGGTGAAGAGGCGAACGACAACGAACGCAATGAGAAGCTCGAAGCCGCCGCGCTCAACGTGAGCAAGCTCTTGGCATCCGTCAAGAGCGGCAAGGCCGATCCGTCGGTGCTCGATGGACTGATCAATGGGGACTTCGGTTCCGGTTCTTCAGCATCAGCCTCGTCTTCTGCTCTGCCCCCCGCCCCAGCGAGCTCGTCCAACCCCAAGGTGGTCGAATTGACCACCTTGATCGAAGCGAGCCCTGACGCGGACAACGCCGTTGACTTTCTCAAGATCATCCTTCGGGGTGTTCGAGATCAGGGTCAGCGCGTTGCAGTTCAAGCCATTGCCAACAAAGCATCCGGCTACGAGGTTGACACTCGCACCGGTGAGCTCAAGGCAGTCAAGGAGCGCGACGACATGATTCGTGATCTCCAAGCGGGTATGACTTCAGTTGCACACGCATCTGGAATCGGCGCCGTCACAGGAGAGTCCTACAAGGATCACGGAAAGCGCATGGCCGACGAGTTCAACAAGCTGTCCGCAGCTTCGTCCTCGTCATCGTCCTCCACTCCGGCGACGGCAACCATGCCGAAGTCGATCGACCCGATCAAGCTCAAGGCTACCATCACGGCAGCCAAGGACTTGCTCGAGAAGGGCAAGCCCAACAAGGGCATGTTCGGCAAGCACGACGAGTGGGTTGTCAACGGATCGGACAAGGACAAGGTCCTCAAGGATCTGACCAACACCGAGAAGGCGTTGTAGAACGTAGGGTAGCTTCCCGGGTGTGCAACCTAAAAATTGCACTCCCGGGACTATCCCCTGTTTATATATTGGTTGTGTTAAATTGTGTAATAAAAAATGCCTCAGCTGAGGCATTTTTTATTACACGTGATGCTACTTACTGTAGCGTGCGCTTTACCATTTCTCGGGTAAAGAATTCGAGTGTATCACCCTCTTCAACCAGTAATTTCTTAGTGGTCTTTAGCGTCAATCCACACATCTCACCCTCAAAGACCTCTTTTGCCTCTTGCTGTTGACGCTGGACCTTAGTTACTTCAACTTCAGCTAGCTGTTCGCCCCCACGCTTTACACGCACCAAAACGTTTGGCACAACTTTACCAGTCGTAACTTCACCTCCAGCAATAATCTCGTCCTTTAGTGTACGGAAGATACCCTTGACCTCCAGTGTACCAATTTCATTTTCAACTACTTCTGGTGCAAGCATTGCTTCCATTGAGCTACGAGCATCATCGAGTAATTCGTAAATCACTTTATAAAGACGGACCTGCACTTTATCGCGCATCGCTAGACGCTTCACGGCTGGTGGCAATTCAACATTAAAGCCGTAGATTATAGTACTACCATCAGCCGCAAGACGAACATCATTTTCAGAAATATTGCCCACACCCGAACTTACAATACGGAGTGTAATTTCCCCGCCAGTATCTACGAGACGCAAGCTATCCATGACAGAAGTCAGTGAACCCTGGACGTCAGCTTTAACAATGACATTTAGATCCTGTGAATCATGGGTCTGGTTCATTTTTTTCAAAAGATCAGCACCTGTTACGTTGGTAGTAGCAGCATTTTTTGCTTGTTCAATCCGAGCCGCCGCAACCTGGTTGCGAGCTTCTTTTTCATTTTTAGCAATCGTGAAATTATCACCAAATTGCGGCAATTCCTTGAAGCCAGTCACCGTTACCGGAGTAGAGGGACCTGCACTCTTGAGCGCTTTACCGCTAAAATCAAGCAATGTGCGCACCTTGCCGTAAGTTGTACCAGCTACCATAAAGTGACCAGGTTTTAGTTCACCCTGCTCGACAAGCAGACCAACCACTGAACCACGTCCCATTTCCATATGTGATTCAATCACCAAACCTTCAGCAGGTACATCAATATCTGCCTTCAACTCTTCAACGTCGGCCACTAGCAGCACCATATCAAGCAGCTTATCGATATTGTGGCCAGTTTTAGCACTTACCTCAACCATTACGACATCACCACCCCATTCCTCAGGGTTTAGTCCATGCTCACTAGCAAGCTGAGTTTTTACCAGCTGCGGGTTGGCAGTCTCTTTATCCATCTTGTTAATCGCAACTACAATTTTTGCGTTAGCAGTTTTAGCAAAACGAATCGCTTCAATTGTTTGTGGCTTCACACCATCATCAGCAGCTACCACAATTACGACAACGTCAGTCAGCGTAGCGCCGTGTTGACGCAGCGCGGCAAAGGCTTCGTGTCCAGGTGTATCAAGGAGTGTAATCGAACGATCTTTACGAACTGTTTGATAGGCACTAATATGCTGAGTGATACCACCAGCCTCACCTTCGGCTGCTTTTGTTTCAAGAATCGCATCGAGGAGCGATGTCTTACCGTGATCAACGTGTCCCATAACTGCCACAATTGGCGGACGTTCAACTGCCTTATCGGACAATTCATGAACTTTACGCTCTGTGGGCGCTTCGCTGGCACGTTTTTCAAGACTTACATCAAGCCCTAGCTCTTCAACAATAATGGTTGCCGTTTCAAAATCAATCCGTTGATTAATTGTTGCGACGATCCCATTTTTGAATAACTCACCAATCAAAGTCGTAACGGGCAAATTAAGCGTTTCAGCTAGCTCGCCTACGGTAATTGAGTCTGCGACAACAACTACTTTTTCTGCCATATTGAAAGCTCCTTTCTGCCCGTCACTTCACGACGGTCATTACATATCCTATTTAAAGAAATGCGTTTTATTATTTACCGAGGCTTAGAGAAATCTTACGATTCTCTTTATCGATATCAAGCACCTTAAAGCTCTTGCGCTCATTAAGCGTGAATACCTTTTCAGGATCCGTGTCGTCACCGCCTAATTCACTAACGTGTACCAGAGCTTCAACAGCTGGGCTAATCTGTACGAAAGCGCCAAATGGTGTGATACGAGTAACGGTACCTTCTACATCGGCACCTGGTTTGAACTGACCAACTTCCTGGAACCAAGGATCTTCAGATAGCTGCTTAATGCTGAGGCTTAAACGATCTTTGTCGATAGCGATAATCTTCGCATCGATTGTTTGACCAACCTTTACATAATCACTTGGATTATTTACGCGCTCCCAGCTAATTTCTGAGATATGCACCAAGCCTTCGATACCTTCAACGTTAACGAAGACACCGAAATCAACTACACCAGTAACAACACCAGATACGGCATCACCTACGGCAAGTTTTTCAAATCGAGCTGCAAGACCGTCCTTGATTGCTTCTTTTTCTGAGAAGATCAGCTTGTTTGCCTTACGGTCAGCATCGAGAATACGTACGTGTAATGGCTTACCAATAAGCACGTTCAAACGTTGCAAAATTTCATCTTTATCGCTTGAGCCAACTCGTGGATAGTGTTCAGCTGATAGCTGTGACACAGGCAAGAAGCCGCGCACACCTTCAAATTCCACCAAGAGCCCACCGCGGTTAGCGTCGTATGGTGATACTTCAATGATTTCACCACTTTCTTGGCGCGCTGCGACATCATCCCAGCCGCGATCTTTAGCGGCTTTACGAAGTGAGAGAAGTGAGTAGCCGTTATCAAGCTCTGCATCGACAACACTTGCCGTTACTTCATCACCTTCTTTAAGGTTACGTGAAAATCCAACTTCTCGGCGTGGAACAAATCCGACACCTTGAGCACCAAGGTCGATAAGAACCTCGTGTTTTCGCATGCTTAATACTGTACCAGCGATCATGTCGCCTTGCGTTAGTTGCTTTACGCTGTCATCCGCACCAGCGAGCAAATCATCCATTGTTATTGTGGCTTTTGTTGCCATAAGTCTTAGTAAGACTCCTTCCTTAAATAATATTTCCGTGAGCGCGCTAAATATAGCGCTCCTAGATTACCTCTATTGTACCCCAGATGTAGATAAAGGTCAAAATGACCTAGGAACTATATGGCGCCTACTGCAGTAGTGCAGCTCGTGAACGCCTGTAGCTTACTACACCAAATGTCAGCAGACCAATCACCAGTAGGCCTAAGAGTGTCTCAGTTGGACCTGTCGCAGGTAATTCACTCGTACCTGTCTCAGGCATAGAGCCATCTTCCGAACCAGGAAGCGAAGGTGCTGCTGGGTCACTGGTGTCGCGCGGAGTATCGCCAGCTGCATCATCATTTGACGGAGTTTCCGTCTCGGTATCGGCGCCAGGTGCGTCAACAGTACCGTTATTAACATCGGAACCTTCAAAAACAGGCGCATCCGACTGTGCCTGGTCACCCTGCTGGTGTACGGTATAAATCGCCCCTGCAAGCGCCGCTGCCATGACAACTGCGACTACCGTAAATATCAGTACCGAACCACCCTGATTTGTTCGTGCCTTTGAATCCATACAACTACCTCTAGTCTTTATGAGCTTTACTATAGTATACCATTTTTTACTTCAATCACAACACTCGTCCGAATATGCTACACTATCAGTATGTTAATAGCGGTAGATACTGGTGGCACAAAGACGCTCGTGGCTAGCTTTTCGGAGGACGGCGTCCTTGAATCGAGCTTCAAATTCGCCACCCCAAGAACAACCGACGACTATATTCTCGAGCTACACCAAGCAATTCGACAAATCTTAACGGACGCTTCACCGACAGTCATTACTGTTGCCCTGCCTGGTATCGTAAAGAACGGTATAGCCATTTGGTGCAATAACCTCGGATGGAAAGATTTTGATGTTCGTACCGCCCTTATTTCACACTTTCCAGACGTACCTATTTTAGTTGAAAATGATGCTAATCTAGCCGGGCTCGCCGAAACTCGAACCCTGGAAATCTTACCTGATTCATCCCTCTACGTGACGATTAGCACTGGTATTGGTACCGGTATGATCACAGGAGGTGTGATTGATCCAGGTCTTCGACTCAGCGAGGGTGGCCGTATACAAATAGAATTTGACGGCATGATGCGAGAGTGGGAGTCGTTTGCTTCGGGTAGCGCTATCTATAAAACCTATGGTAAATATGCCCGTGATATCGATAGCGAGGATACGTGGCAACAGATCGCTGATCGAATTAGCCGCGGCTTTCTCGTCATGGTCCCTATGATACAACCAGATATCATTATTATTGGCGGTAGTATTGGGACATATTTTGAACGATATCGTGAGCATCTCACGAATCTTTTGAAAGAAAAATTACCTGACCACATTACCCTGCCTGTACTACGCCAAGCTATTCACCCTGAAGAAGCAGTGGTTTACGGATGTTATTACTATGCCCTCGATAGCCTCACTTTTAGACACGATTCATAAGCAACACCCCGACCTCACACTTACGGAGAGCTCGGGCTTTAGCTGGTCGGCTGACACTCGCATGATCTGTTACGACCGCTTAGCACAGCATGCTGATATGCACCTGCTCCACGAACTTGCCCATGCGGTACTGGAACACTCTACTTATACACGCGACATTCAACTCATTGCCCTGGAGCGTGATGCCTGGCAGTATGCTATAACTCACCTAGCAGTCCACTATAAAGTCGACTTTGACGAAACAGTTATCCAGGACTCACTTGATACCTATCGAGATTGGCTGCACGCTCGCAGCACCTGTCCTAGCTGCCAGGCTAATGGCATCCAAGTAAAGCAACGACAATACAAGTGTGTTGCCTGCCTAAATCAATGGCACGTTAATGAAGCGCGCTTATGCGGTCTTCGTCGTAAAAATATCTCTATATAAAAAACACCTTCATAGCGAAGGTGTTTTTTATATAGGCTATAGATTAAGCAGCAAGTGCTACGTCGTCTTGTGTAGCTGTTTTCTTGCGACGTGAAATACGACCGCCCTTAGCACCAGCAATGCGTGCTAATTCTGGATTAGCAGCAAAACCGCCAGTTCGTCCGTTCTTGCCACCTTTAGCACCGATACGGGCATAGAAATCCGCACCATGAAGGGCTTTGTTACGTTTTGCAGCCAATTGGCCGCCGGCTTTTGTTCCTGCCATAGTTGATTCTCCTCTCCTGCAAAGTCTCCACTTTGCGGTTATTACCTCACATATGCTATGTGTATGTTTTAATACTAACATTTCTTATGCTTTTTGTCAATATCGACATAAGTACTTTATTATTGTATATGTTCTGTTGCATATATCCACTTGGTGCGATATTATAAATAAGCACCTGTTTGAATCCCAAATTTAGATTCAAAAATAAAACGACCATATCTGCGAGATTGGTCGTTTTTTATTTGTTACAATAAAACAATGACTTGTAGCATCTGCAGCCTACTACACAAAGACAACGACAGTATCGTTTATAACGGCGAAGCTTGGCGTGTAGCACTTAACCCGAACCAAGAATACCTAGGACGGTTATTCATTACACTAAAAACCCATAAATCTTCCCTTAGCGGACTTACTGTTGAAGAGTGGCAAGAATTCGGCATAATTACTCAGCTACTCGAACAATCGTTACATGCTTGCTTTCAGCCTACTCATTTTAACTGGCAATGCCTTATGAATGACGCTATTCGTGACACCCAACCGCCACATGTGCACTGGCATTTGATTCCACGCTATCAAGCTACTGTAGAATTTAATGGCACCACCTATACTGATCCGAGCTGGCCAGGTAAATACAAAAACGTTCAACCAAAACAGCTCACAAGCGATGAGCTTGAGCCACTGCGCCAGCGACTACTCGGCGCGATCGGTCGTCTCCTCTAGATATAGTCGCCGACCAAAGGCACCACGTGTTTTATTTTTTACCCCTTGGACCTCTACAACATCCTGTGTCGTCCAACCACTCAGTTGGTCAAGTGCCGCCAGCACTTCAGCAACATCAGCCCGCTCTTCTAGGCTACCATCGGATTCTAATAGTTCTTTTGCTTCTTCTACAAGTTTTTCAAGCAGGGCCCGTTTAAATTCTCTTCCGTTGAGTTGACGGATAATCGCCCGCTCGCCATTCGCTTCAATAATTTCAGGAATCTTGTCTCGCACTAGTTTGTTATACACTTTGACTGTCATAGTGTTATTATAAGCGTTTTACCATAAAGAAAAAGACCATCCTATTCGGATGGTCTTCTTATAATTCGGCACCGTGCTAGTTTCCCACTTGTGGCAGTATAATCGCCGCTGCTGAGCTTGACTTCTGTGTTCGGAATGAGAACAGGTATTTCCCCAGCGCCATGGGCACCGAAGAAAGGCTTTAAGACACTTTTCGGCTCCTATTATTTCAGGAGTGGGTCTAAAACCTTGCTTCGATGTCCGTAACAAATTGCACGGATATGGATGTAAGTTTTTAAAAACTGACGTTGGTTGAATATGATTGATATTCACCAATTACTAGTTAAGTCTACCTCATCACCTCTGTTAATGCAAGCATTAACATTGATGATAAGGACATAAAAAGGCGATGGGACTGTTAGTATGCTTTAGCTCCATGTATTGCTACACTTCCACCTTGCACCTATCAAACTGATAGTCTTTCAGTGTCCTCATAGGGAAATCTTATCTTGAAGTTAGTTTCGCGCTTAATATGCTTTCAGCGCTTATCTATTCCGAATATAGCTACTCGACAATGCAGCAGGTGGCCACAATCGATACACCAGAGATTCGTCCGCCCCGGTCCTCTCGTACTAGGGGTAGATCTCCTCAAATTTCCTATCGTCCGTACCGGATATAAACCGAACTGTCTCACGACGTTCTGAACCCAGCTCGCG
>CAMPHY010000022.1 GCA_946886125.1 uncultured Candidatus Saccharibacteria bacterium
AGAAGACATTCTGTAACAATACTGGCTATAATGATCGGGGTATTATTTGTTTTACGACGTGTATTTTTGCTACGAGAAGCCATATCATAAGCATAATACATTCCATCATGCTTAAGCAACTTATTAAATTAATTTGTATAAAGATATGCACACACTCCTCAAAATGTAGGCGTATCGTTATAAAAAAGGATGCAGGAGGCACCGATGAGAGAATATAGCTGGTTTGCTATTCCTCAATCACCGGTGCACTCCGTGCGGTCCTAATCAGTATTACTCGGACTTGCGTCCCGCAAGCCTATGCGTTGCAGCCCCGAGAATCAGCAGCATGCCAAGACCCATGAGACCAGGTGCAAGCACTGAACTCGAGTCGGCGGTCACCGCACCCTGAACGTTATGTCCGCGACCACTGGTCATCGGCTTCACGTCCTTGGATTCAGCCTGCTTGTTGTCCGACCTCTCGTCGTCCTTGCCGTCCTTTGCCGGATCCTCATCGTCCTTCACAGGATTCTCGGGATTGGTCGGCTTCGGATCAGCTGGATCCTTCGGGTCCTCTGGCTGAGGATCCTTCGGGTCTTCCGGCTGAGGCTTGGGGTCTGCGGGGTCCTTCGGATCCTCTGGCTGAGGATCCTTCGGGTCTTCCGGCTCTGGCTTCGGCTCGGGATCCTTGGGATCCTCAGGCTTCGGCTCATCATCAACATCCTTGCAGTTGTTGTCGATGAATTCTTGCGCGCCCTCACCGTTGTTCAGGCCGTCGAAGTTGCGGTACTTGCCCATGTCACGGTCCCTGCCCTGCGTCTCTGTCGAGAACGCTGGAACAACGTCACCCTTACCCTCATCCACACCTTGATGGGTATGGTGACCAGCCTGGTAGAACCCGTTGGGATCCGTCGTCAGTGGTCGATACGAGCCGTTGCCCGTCAGGTGACAGAACGTCACCTTGTCGACCACGTTGTTCGGATACTTTGGAGTATCAGTGTACTCGTCACCCGGGTTTGGCTCACCATGGGGTGGTGGCACAAAGACTGCGATCGTGCCGTCAGCGAGCACCTTGCCCGGTCCGCTTTCGTCATACGCGCGTACCGTCACAAAGCCCGACTCATCGACTGGTATCGTGACTGTCTCCCCTGCGGGCACATCCACGACCTCCCCGATATCATTGACGACAGCTTGCACCTGGACCAGCTGGTCGCTATTGTTCACAACCACCACAGCACCCGTGCCGTCACCGTTATCCTCGACAGTCGCTTTCACGCTGTCGAAGGGGTCTGGTGCAGGCTCGGATGCCTTGACTTCTCCGTTCACGAATATTTCACGTGGACCGTTCTGGTCATACGCTTGAACGATGACGGAACCTGGTTCGTTGACATCATAGGGAATCGTGGTTTGTGCGGGCACATCCACGACCTCCCCGGTGCCATTGACAGTGATGTAGGCCTGAAGTGCGAAATCGCTTGCATTCACAACCGACACCACCCCAGTGCCATCACCATTGTCCACGAGGGTGGCCGACATATGGTCGAAAGGATCACATTGACGCGTAAACGTCCCTGCTTTAGCAGCGTTTGCTACAACCTCGCCCACCACTCGACCATCTCGATCGGTAATCGTGATGGTCAAGTCCTTGGGAGTACAAATGATGTACTCTTCGGTGTTGCGTGCACCCGTTGCGACCCCGCCAACCGGAAACGGAATGACATTCGAGAAGCTGTTAATAAACTTCCCGTCGCCATTGATTGTCGCCGTGTAAGGGTAGATCTCGTCAGGGGCGAAATCAACTGGAGTCGCATTGAGTGCACCGAAGCCGAAGTAGCTACCTGGATACGCCTCTGTGGAGTATTCCACCTGAGGCGCAGTTAGTTCTTCAGCTGGCGCTTCAATGATCTCCTCCTGAACCGGTGGCACTTCTGCCGGTGGCTCAGGACCTGGCACCGTTTCTGGCACCGGCTGCTCTTCAGCAGCTGGCACAACCGTTTCGACAACCTCCTGAACGGGGGCCACCTCAACGATTGGGGCATCTGGCTCGACGACCGACTCCGGCTGAGATTCAGCTGGAGCTACGTCTTCGACCACTTCTTCGGTGGTAACCTCATCAGTGACAGATGCGGGCTCTTCAGCCTGCACTTGTGTAACTTCGGTTGCCACCGGCTCTCCCGCTACTTCCTCAGCGGATGCGGCGGGAGCCAAAAACGAAACAAGCATCAGCATGGCCATAAAAAGCGCCATAGCCGTTGCGCCCACCTTCCGCGAGGCGTCACGCATAATAAAAACCGGATTTTTCAATCCGATCACCTACCTTCTGTTTAGACAACAATTGGAATAATACTAATTAGGATATGTGAATCAAGCAGTTTCCCGCTGTCATCGCATCGGGAACCCCGACACATACAACGTGTCAGAAATCTCGACACATTGCAGTAACAATAGCATTTTTATGCATTTTTGTAAATAGTATTTACTTCTTTCAACTGTAATCTGTTAAAATAAAATTATACGAGTTTATCTATCGGCATAACGATACCCTGACCCAATAGCCTTTCGAGCTAAAATTGCAGATGCCAGCAACAAACCATGTATGATGTGGATACTCAGTTTACTGCACCTTCTTAGCCCTAAACACTTGATTTCTCATAAGTATCCGAATATCAATGACAATCATGCTGATTGTGGCAATCGCTAGTCCTATCTGCCAAATGTCATGCTGCAGGCCGAACCAACTGATGTATGTGAGTAGCGTGACAAAAAATACGATGCTAAGTTTATGCCATTTTTTAGCGCCAGCATCAGCAACTAACTTCTGCGTCACTTTATCATCTCCTTTAATCAGCTCGTCCAGCGAAACATCATACAGACTGCTGATATAGACTAAATTTTCAATGTCGGGAATGGCCTTGCCACTTTCCCATTTAGACACCGCCTGGCGTGAAATACCCAAATCTGTCGCTAGTTTTTCTTGAGTAATATTTTTGTCCTGTCGAATTTGTTGTATTCGTTTTCCAATGTTCATGGTGTACCCCTTTTAAGTAACTATCATGATGGTAATCTTTATCGGTGAATTGAACAAGAAACTAGCGGTTGCGCAACTGACGGTAGCAATATTAATACATTCACTACCTCTGTTATGGTACAATGGTTACATATGAGTTTATCTATCGGCATCGTCGGCCTTCCAAACGTCGGCAAATCTACCCTATTCAACGCCCTGACAAATAATGACATCCTAGCAGCTAACTACCCATTCGCCACTATCGAGCCTAACACTGGTATCGTACCAGTGCCAGATGACCGTTTACAAAAGCTTGCCAACCTCCATAGTTCATCAAAAATCATTCCAGCCACAGTCACCTTTGTTGATATCGCCGGTTTAGTAGCGGGCGCCTCTAAGGGAGAAGGTTTAGGTAACAAATTCCTTGCCAACATTCGAAACTGTGACGCTATTGTACACATTGTACGAGCCTTTCATAGCGGTGACGTAGTGCACGTATCAGATAAAATCGACCCACGTGACGATATTGAAGTGATTAATACCGAACTTATTTTAGCTGACTTGCAAACAATCGAAAACCGTTTACCTAAACTGCAAAAAGAAGCAAAAGCTAAGCCAACTGCTCGTGCCGATATGGAATACCTGCAATCGCTTATTGCTCACCTTCAGGCAGGTACACCCCTCTCGCAGCTCGAAAGCCTCGATCATGAAAAGATTAGTGATCTGCACCTTCTCACTGCCAAGCCGGTAATTTATGCCTTTAACGTTGACGAAGAAACGCTCGTTGATGGAAGTAAGAAAACTGAGTTATCTGCGCTTGTCGCCCCAGCGCGAACACTTTTTGTATGCGCTAAATTGGAAGAAGAAATCAAAGGTCTTGAGGTAGAGGACGCAGCCGAATTACTTGAAAGCTACGGTGTTAAAGAAACTGGACTACTTCAAATGATTCATGCCGCATACGATACACTAGGGCTTCAAAGCTACTTGACCGCTGGACCAAAAGAAGTCCGCGCCTGGACGATCAAACAAGGCTCCACCGCTCCACAAGCAGCTGGTGTTATTCACACTGATTTCGAACGTGGCTTTATCGCAGCTCAAGTAGTTGATTATGATGATTTAATTACCGCCGGCTCAGAAGCGGCCGCAAAAACAGCCGGTAAAATGCGCACTGAGGGTAAAGAATACGTTATGCAGCCAGGCGACGTCGTGGAATTTCGCTTTAACGTCTAAACTACAAAGAAAAGGGGGCGATGACGAACGAGTGTGCTACTCGATTCATCACCGCCCCTTGCGGGCAGATACAACCATGCTTACTTTACAGGAGCTGCCGAAATCACAATGTTCTCGCCGCGTAGATCACCCATATGACTACTTATGATGTAGAGATGACCTGGGCGTGTTGACCATAGATCATGACTCTTAAGCGTAGGCTTTGGGTGAACAAACACATCATCGACCTGATAGTTTAACTGGCCATTGAGTGTTGTTAGCTCAATCCGATCACCTACTCTCACCTGGCTACTTAAACGATTAAATTGCCATTCTTGCATACCATTGCTGTGGCCAACAAGATACGTGGTATCGGTTGACCCACCACCGGGCTTACCGTAATTAGTGCACCAATAGGCAGCATCATATTCCGGCGGATTGATATGCTCAACACACCCCATTGGATGTACGACCACATCAATATTCGCCGCTGGAATAGCAAGCTGGACTGGTGCAGCCGCAGACGGAACCGAGGGAGTTTTTGAAGACTCAATCGGTGCGGGTGTATTACTCGGCGCATCAGTCGGAGCTACACTGGGCGATGGCGTTGGTGTGACATCACCCGGGGCCACTGTTGGCGGCACCTGAGTTGGACTCACCGAGCTGAGAGAGCTTGGAGACGGAGTCGTCGAAACTTCAGTCGACGGCCGAATCGTTGGCACACTAGTTGGCGAAGAAGTAGACGGCGAAGTATGGAACTCCGATCGTATTGCTTCAGCATTGCTCGTAAACAAAGCACTGGCGCCAAAGAGTATCGCGAGAAGCCCCACGATAAGTGCCATTGAACGGACGCGTCGTCCGCTATTGCTATTAACGTGTTTCACTTCCCACACTCCTTACGCATGGTTGAAATTAAAAGGACAAGGACTTTCTGACCTAGCAATACTTTAACATAAACTTAACAAAATGTCTACACAAGCGTCTGGAGTACGTAGAAGCGTTCTTGGTTCCCTTTTGCGCCCGCCACATCACTGTCTCGCTTATCAGCTATAGTAAATGAATGCTTTGCCCATGCTTCAAAATCTCTTAAAATCTGTCGACGCACAGCATCATTTTTTATAATACCTTTATTTGTTTGATTGCGCCCTGCTTCAAACTGTGGTTTTACCATGGCGACAATTTGAGTACCTTTGTTACTCAAGTGTCTGGCTATATGAGGAAGAATATCACGCAGGCTAATAAATGAGACATCGATAACAATAATTTGTGGTATATCTTTATCAAGTTTGAAATCACGGATATCTGTTTTCTCGTGTAATTCGATACGCGGATTACCGCGCAGCTGTGGATGCAACTGCTCGGTTCCGACGTCCACCGCGTACACTTTCTTGGCACCATGTTTCAATGCATAATCAGTAAACCCACCAGTGCTACTGCCGACGTCTAAGATAATTTTATTATCGAAGTCTAAACCTAGGAGTTGAGCAACACTTGCAAGCTTTAAACCGGCTCGGCTCACATACTGTTCTTCAGCCTTAAGCTGAATATCCACATCACCACGCACGAAGTGTCCAGGCTTGGCTACTACCCTTCCGTCTACTTTTACTTTACCGAGCTTAATAAAGCTTTCTGCTTGCGAACGACTCGAAACTAGTCCACGCTCACTCATTTCTATATCTAATCGCTTTTTTGTCATGGGTACATAATTCTTTCTAATTGTCTGGTAATAGCTGCGATGGTGGCATAGGACTGCCCTCTTGTCATAATACTTACTACATACGTTCCGCGTGGATGATACACGATGGCAGTATCATGCACGTAATCCCACAGAAAGCCTACTTTATCATACACTCGTCCATTGCTACCCGCTGGAATGCCTGCTTGATAATAATGTCGACTCAGTGCACTCAGTAAACGATCTCGATGCGCACCACTCACCAATGTACCATTATTTAAGCCAATCATGAATTTTGTTAAGTCACCTACCGAACTATGTGTCGCGACACTCGATATGAATGTTGTAGCGGT
Organism: uncultured Candidatus Saccharibacteria bacterium; assembly: GCA_946886125.1. Next base: position 6,221 of record CAMPHY010000022.1, read on the forward strand.
ACTGAATCCGCGAGCATACAAAAAATTATTAATATACTCTCGACCAAACATAGCGATAAATTTTTCCGCGCAGGGATTAGTCGAAGCGACAACCATACGCTCAAAACAACCTGCGACATTAGTATCAAGCATACTGTCACCCCAGCTCATCTTTCCTGTGTCGATTTTATCGAATAGCACCAATGCGACGAATAATTTATAAGTACTCGCTGAAGGCGTAGATTCATAAGCACGAGCATCAGCCGTCCAGCCATTACCGCCAATTTGAACCAATGAAATTCGCACGTCCTGAGACGCCGCAACCGCATCGATGTAGGCGCGTAAACCGCTTTGGGTTGAACTATAGCTCGTTGCATACGTGACTTGTGGCATTACAGGCTCAAGTCGAGCTGGTATCTCAATTGCTTCCGGCTCCATAAATAGTGCCTCACCCAGCGCCGCAACTAATTCATCTTTGACGATCGCTCGTCCAGGCTCGCCGGTCGTCCGTGACACTTCAATACCATCTCGTAATTGAATTGTGGTCACACCAGGTTCAATTGCTATCGTATCGTTAATACTGTCGACATATTTCTCAACTTTAGTGGTGTCTACTCTGAGATTTAGTGACGTATCTTTACGCTCGACCACTGTGAGCCACGAAGCAATCGTCGACGCATTCGGAGTAAGTACCTCGTCTTGCAAACCAGTAATAGATAGCTTCTTCGCGACCGCCGCCTCTACCTGCGCACGCACAGGAGCGATCGCCTGGCTACTTCGGGCAGGTACCAAGCGCTTTGCCGACACTTCAATGACCGTTGGATTTTCATCTATTCGAAAGGTACTCGACGATATTGCCTCCATCACATCTAATGAGGATACTTCATAGCCTGGAATTGGCTTGCTAGCCACTATCTTGCCATCTTCTATGGCTAAACGTGCATTTTGCGGGACATGTGATAATTTTTTCGCAGCCAAGCTTGCTTGCTGCTCCAGTTGAGACTGTCCAAAATATACGTCCATCACCTGTATATCATTTTGACGAAATACCCATGACAGAGGCAGCAAACGCTGCCAGAGTGGATACTCAGTGACTTGATCGATCATCGTATCGACGTCAGGCACTGCACCAAGTTCACCGAGAGATAGTTCGGTACTATAACTGCCTACCTTCAGTGTCGCAGTCTGTTTAGTAAAGTACTGCTGCAGCTGTACTGCTATGTCATCATGCACCGACCAAGCAATTGATCGCCCATTCACTTGTGCGAGCGGTAAAGCGCGGTCGCGCGGATACATAAGCTGCAGTCCGATAAGCACAACAAAAACAACCGCCACAATGATATACAGTTTTTTGTGATGCTGTGTAAGTGCCGCCTTCATCTCATGATGAGGGCGTCGGCGCCGATGGGCAGTAACCATAAGCTTATTTTAGCACTAGTTGGAACTTATTTTTTGCGTTCGCGGTATTCACCCGAAGCAGTATCAACAGAAATTACATCACCAACTTTAATGAAAGCAGGTACTTTTACATTAAGCCCCGTTTCGAGCGTTGCATCTTTAAGAACACTACTCGTTGTATCACCCTTTACAACATCTTCAGCATACGTCACTTCAAGATATACATTCTTCGGAAGCTCTACGTTAATTACACGATCCCCAAAGAATTGAAGAGTAACAACATCTGCTTCTTTCATATACTGCGACGCGTCTTCGACTACATCTGTTGGTAGCTGAAATTGTTCAAAGTTTTCAGGATCCATAAAGTAGTAATCTACCCCGTCGTTATAGAGATATTGAACACTTTTATTATTCAAGTCAGCTGATTCAATTTTATCTTGTCCTTTAAAAGTCTTAGGGATAACATTACCGTCGATGACGTTTTTTAGCTTTACGTTTACGATGCTTCCGCCTCTTCCCATCACCTTTTGGTTATAGTCGGTGACTCGATATGGCTTGCCGTCAATTTGCACAACGACACCTTTTTTAAGATCAGTTGGTTGGTACATGGTGCATCTCCAATGTTTATTACTATTACAATGTGGCTTTCGCCGTTAGAGTCTGGAGGTATAGAATATGGCAAGTAGCTATTGCTGCCTGCCATATTCCACGAACCATATTCTAACTTTTATTTAGCCCTGGGTGACAAATGGCAATAGTGCCAAGTGACGTGCACGCTTAATGGCAGTTGCCAGTTGGCGTTGCTGCTTAGCGCTTAAACCTGTCTTTGAGATAGGTTCAATTTGGCCATAAATGTTAATAAAACGTTGGAGTGTTTTTACATCTTTATAGTCAAAATACGCTGGAGTATCTTTTTTAAATCGTTTCATCATTCTTCTCCTAAATCACTTCCTAAAAAGGAATCTCGCTTAAATCAATTGGTTTGTCGTCAATGTCCTGAATCACCACATCATCTGACTTGTTGCCCTGAGACTGCGCAGAAGCACCGTCGCCAGCGTTACTAGCCGCATTATCACGACCGCCGCCGACGAAATTAAAGTCTTCAACCACCACCTCAACAGTAGAGCGCTTTTGGCCAGACTCTTTATCATCCCAGCTACGTTGCTCAAGACGACCACTAACAAGGACTGGACTTCCTTTTGTAAGGTACTGGGCGAGAATCTCACCAGCCTTAGCCCATGCAACACAGTTAATATAACTTACTTGGTCCTGCTGCTGGCCGTCGCTACCCTTCCAGCTGCGACTAATCGCTAGGCTGAAATTGGTAACACTCTGACCATTTGGCGTTGTCCGTGTTTCAGGATCGCGGGTCAGGTTGCCCATCAAGATAACTTTATTAAAACCTTTAGCCATAACGATTACTCCTCGTCAGATTCTTCGTTTGAAGATGATTTAGCTTTTGCCTCTTCGAGCGCCTTGCGGCCCTTTTCGTCAACACTTGCAAGCAAGTATCGAAGTACTTCATCGGTAATGTTCAGAACATTAGAAATCTTAAGCGGTGCATCACTTGGCAACTTAACGTCCATGTATACATAGACGGCAAAGTCTTCACGATTAATCTTGTAAGCAAGTTTTTTCTTGCCCCAGTTGTCTTCTTTGATGATCTCACCACCATTTTTTGTGATAATATCACGTAATTTTGCGAGTGGCGTGTCGATATCCACCTCTAGGTCGGGGTGAAGAAGAACGGTTAGTTCATATTCTTTCATAGATTTCCTCCTCTGGAATCCATTATGGATGCTTACATCGAGTGTAAGCCGAGTTGATAACCCTTTAAGTATAGCAAAAACTGTGGATAAAAGCTAGCCCCATGCACTGACAGCCCAGTTGGAAAGGTTAACTAGTTACCCCCTGCACAGAGACTGCTGTACGTCGTCCATCTTGCGTCAGCCCCAGTATATTTTGATGTACAATACTTTGGCTTTTGGCCCATTTCATAGGCGTTCGCAAAATAACCACCATCATTTTGACCACCATCACCCTCTAAATACACCATCATGCCGTACGTTTGGTGATTATCGTTAGGCTGCGACGTATACCAATACCAGTGGCTCCCTTGCGTCGCATCGGAAAGTGACGTAGGGTCAACGGCGGTATAAGGCGCTAGCATATCGGCAAGTATCTTATTGCGATCACAATGACCCCAGTTATCTGTTTGCGATCCGCAAGTACTCTCCTTCCCCATGCCATCGAGTATCGGTGGGTAACGACCATTATCAACCCGGTAAAGTTCAATGGACTTGGCGATATTTTGAATCTTCGCTATACGCGCATTATCACGTGCACGTACTTGAATGCCGTTATACGCAACAATCGTAATAGCGGCGAGGATACCGATCACCACAATGACAATAAGAAGCTCGACGATCGTAAAGCCAGCTTTACGCGAAGCCACCATCATGCACAGCTCGCTTTATAAAGAGGAATGTTAATCACATTGACACGAGATTTATCAAACGGCTGTTTATACATGCCGATTTGATCTTTTAAGCAAGTGTGTGTTGTTTGGTTTTCATCCTCATTTGGATTAACATAATACGGTCGACCCCATGGATCCACTATATTGCGTATGTTCATGCCTGATTTTTCAGAAACTGCATTGAGAAATTCATTGTATCGTACCCAACATTGATCAGTCGTTTTTGGTAAGGCGGCAAGATCTGTACCACTAACTTTGTCAGTACACGCCCATTCTGGCGCACCATACGAATAAACACCGTAGAGAGCACTATCATTGTTAATTCGTGCAGCATTAATCGCCTTTTGAATTTGCGATAAGTCGGTATCAATTTTTGATTTGCGAGCGCGCTCCTGGACACCGTTAAACGCAACGACAGTAATAGCGGCAAGGATGCCAATCACGACGATTACGATAAGCAGCTCGACAATAGTGAATCCTGTTT
>CAMPHY010000023.1 GCA_946886125.1 uncultured Candidatus Saccharibacteria bacterium
AATTTCATACGGTACATTTGGTTGATTACAGGATCGTCTTCGATGATAGCTATTTTCGTCATACTTGTTTATTATAATAGCATATGCAATTCAAAGGGGTGGAATCAGCGTGACCGAACGAGATGTACTTGACGAACAAATCGAACAGCTTTACATGGTTGGTGAACAAGTGTTTGATGACGGTATGCGACTTGAAAAACTGATTGTACCCGACAGAAGCGATCGGTCGCCTACGAAAGTTGAGATGCAGCAAATGATAGCGAATGCTGATGCGCTACTTGCCGCCAATAAACAGTGGAGTGCACCTATCGACAGAGGCGAAGAACTCATTCTTGATAACCCGGTCTCGGAATGGGTGTATGATTCTCCTGGTATGCGAGAGTGGCGCTCCGAACTAGTGCCACGAGCTGTCGCGCTATACCCAATGCAACGGCCAGATATCGATCAGCTTCCCCTAAGTGGCGGTGAAATTGATCCGGTCGCACGTAGTTTTTTTGTCGATGCACTCGACAGCATAGGTATTCGGACGCGTGCAAAAATTATGACATCAATAGCTGATCGTTATATTGAGGATGGCGCAAAGTGGGTGAGTTTGGCGTGTGGTGCGGCTGTGCCAGTATTAGATGCGCTGCAGTCGGGTCGCCGTGCTGAAGCTATGGAGCTTCATCTGGTCGATCTTGATCCTACAGCGCTTGATTTTGCCGAAGAGCTTGCCAGCGAGCGGGGAGTTGACCAGAAACATACATTGATGCGGCACGAGCTTAATTTGTTGCGCCAACTTGTTAAGACTGATCAACTCGTTGATGATCTGGGCGAAGAGTCAGCTGATTTGGTTGACGCGTTAGGTATATTTGAATACTTTAATCAGCAAACAAGTACGCAGTTTATGAAAAATGCTTTTCGGCTCGTCAAGCCAGGCGGCGCACTCATTGCGGCTAATATGTTACTGGATCGTCCTGAGCTTGATTTTAATCAACGAGGTATTGGTTGGCCGAAGATTTTCCCTCGTTCAATTGATCAACTTCGCGAAATTATTGTTTCTGCCGGACTACCCCTAGAGCAAGTAACAATGTCGATCCCTCAAGATGGTGTATATGTGGTAATTGAAATACGAAAGCCGGCACAGTAGTATGCTGATTTTGCAATTGCTTCCGCTGTTAACTGGTCTGACCTCGCTTCTACTTGCTGTAATTGTGTTAAGTGGACAAAAAAAGGTTGCTTTAAGATGGCCATTTGCTTGTTTCGCTTTTGCAATGGGTCTATGGTCAATTTGTATCAGCTTATTTCTTATTACGACAGATCCAAGTTGGGCATTGGTGTTTGCGTTAATATACTATGCCTCTGCGCTACTATTGGTGTACGGTTTTTTGCTATTTAGCTTAGTATTTGCAGAAAAAGGCACTCTTGATAAGTATAAAAAGCGATGGGCGGTAGTGTTGGCTGTACCGATTCTCTTGGTATTAACCGATGTCATTCGCCCTAACGGACTGATTGAAGGTGTGACAGTTGGTTCGATGGGCGGTAATGTAGTGTCGCTTGCGGCTGATACGTATTTTATTTATTCTATTGTTTTTATATTGTATGGACTTGCAGCCTTGGTGCTTCTCGTCACGAGGTCTCTACAGGCTCGCAAGGCAAAAAGAATGAGTCGTGAAACCAAGCAGCTACACTTAATTACAATTGTTATGAGTATATGTCTTCCGGCTGGCGCACTATTTAACCTAATGCTGCCACTTGTCGGCAACTATTATTTTATTATGATAGGACCACTCTTTGCGTTACCGATTGTTGTCGTTATTTTTTACGCTATTATGAAGTATAGTTTATTTGATATTCGTCTAGCACTTGTACGATCTGCGGCATACTTACTATCACTAGTAACGCTCGGCGTCATCTACTTTATATTAGCGGTATTTGTGTCTCAGCTTTTCTTTGGTGAAGTCTTTGTAGCGGAGTATAGTATTATTAATTTCGGTCTAGCAATAATAGTGGCATTCACGTTTCAGCCGCTACGAAGTTTTTTTGACATGATAACCAACCGGATTTTTTATCAAGGTGTATATAATAGTGATGAATTTTTTGCGCGCCTCACGCGTAAGTTGACATCAACGACCGATTTGCGTGGACTACTTGAACGGGCTGCATACGAAATAGGTGATACGCTTAAGGCGGAGCAAGCGTTTTTCTTTGTCTACTGTAGTGACAATCGGCATATCTCAACTGGTACGCGCCACCACAAGCGGTTACCGGTGCATGATATTCAAATGCTTGATGAATATATAGCTAGACACGGCGATGGGCTGTTGGTTGCTGAAGCATTCACATCCGATCATGCTATGAGTCGACTCATGCGTAGTCATAAAATTGCGTTACTACTGCCACTCATAGGTGCGGAAAATACTATAGGTTATATGTGCTTAGGTGAAAGGCGTAGCGGAGAATATTCTAGACGAGATATTAAAGTACTTGCCACCGTAACAGACGAACTTATTATTGCAATTCAAAACGCACTATCGGTCCAAGAAGTAAAAGAGCTAAATGCAACTTTGCAGCAGCGAATCGACGAGGCTACGAAAGAACTGCGTCACAGTAATGCACAATTGCAACGACTTGACGAGGCAAAAGATGAGTTTGTGAGTATGGCTTCTCATCAGCTGCGTACTCCGCTTACCAGTGTTAAAGGATATATCGATATGGTGCTCGAAGGTGACGCAGGTAAGATCAGTGATATGCAAAAGCACTTACTTGGCGAAGCATTTACAAGTAGTGAGCGTATGGTGCACTTGATTAACGACTTCCTTAATGTGTCTCGGCTTCAGACTGGAAAGTTTATGATTGATCGTCGCGCAATTAATCTTGCGAAAGTGGTCGCTCAGGAGGTAGATAGTCTACGTACGACAGCGAAACAGCGCAAGCTTACACTGCAGTATAAAGAACCGTCAAAGTTCCCAACTCTTTATTTAGATGAGGGCAAAGTACGACAAGTGGTGATGAATTTTATTGATAATGCAATGTATTATTCTAAGACGGAAACAGTGATTAAGATCGAGCTATCGATTGATGATTCGCAAGTGTGTCTAAAAGTAAAAGATACTGGTATTGGCGTGCCAGAGAATGAACAGGCCAACTTATTCACAAAATTCTACCGAGCTAGTAATGCTCGCAAACAACGGCCTGATGGTACGGGCGTAGGCCTTTATCTGGCTAAAAGAGTAATTGTTGCCCACGGTGGTAAGGTGGTTTTTGAATCAAGCTTAGGTAAGGGGAGTGTATTTGGCTTTTGTCTACCGTTGAAGCAAGTGGAATCAGCTCCCGCTCACGAGACGGACAATCTCGATAATTAGTATAACGAGCGCTGCAAGCACGAGACTGCTAATAATGAGCGGCTTCAGTATTTTTTTGCGTTCAAACCACCATTGGCTTGGTCTGCTACGATTAGCAGCGGTAACGCGCGTTACAACGGGACGAGCTACCTTTGCTTCGTTGCCTGAATATTTTTTGGTTCGTTTTTTCTTCTGCTTTGCCATATATTCGTAGTATATCAAAAATACCCTCCGTTAGTATACGGAGGGTATTATGGCTGAGGCTGATAGCGTCAGTAGAATGAGCGGTCAGTCTCGGTTAATCGGTCGCTATAGGCTCTTATAGTGCGCGTCGGCTAGCTATGTAATAGCTTGCGCTTGCGATCAATGATCCCAGGCCAAGAGCGGCAACGAGACCTTCGACTGGACCAGTTTGTGGGAGCTCTTTTGGAGTCTCCGGTGTCTTTGGTGTCTTTGGAGTCTCAGGGGTTTTAGGCTCCTCTGGTGTTACAGGAGTTTCCTTGCACTCTTTGCTGTCTTTTGGCAAATGTTCTTTGCCAGGAATTGGACAATTGTCTTTTGGCTCTTCGCACTTTTTCTCAACAGTTACTTTTGCTGTGTCTTCTTTCCAACCAAAGTCAGTAGTAGCGCGAGCAGTGTTGATCAGCGAGTTGTGTCCACATTTAGGTAGCTTGTTATTTTCGGCAATTTTTGCGCTGAAAATAATCCAAGCGCCACCATTGTGTCCGTATGAACCAATGTTAATACCGTCTTTAGTGATATTGTCACTTGCTTTAAGGCCAGCTGGGTGAAGGGCATTACCAAGTTTTGTTGAGCCGTTCACATATGTTGCACCTGCAGGAAGCTTATCGCTTATAACGACGTTGTCGGTTTGCGCTTCACCAATGTTCTTGTATTCTATGAGGTAGTCAACAGTTTCACCTGGCTTGGCGTCATAGTTTTCTGTCCATTTGTTTGCGCCATGCTTGCTCACCTCTTTGGTGACAGTATGGTTAGCGGTTTGAGCAACTTGGGCTTTTACCTTGAAGCTCACGTAGCCTGAATACTGGAAGCAGCCAGGAACTTTACCATCAAGTTTGTCGTATCCCACCTTTGCACCTTGATCAGTGACGATGCTGTCGCTGAGGCTAGTGCCAGCTTGGCCAAATACATTGTTGTAAAACTTAGTTGACCCATTTACGTACGTTAAGTTGAAGTTGCGATCACTGTTAAAAATCGCTTGATCCCATACACGGTTCGGCGTCGCATTGTCAGCAGTGATGAAGCCATCGATTTGGATCTTCTTGCCAGTCGTGTTTGGCACATTTGCCATGACGCGAGTGTTTTCTGCAACTAGATTAAGGCTGCTGGCAGCGTTGTTGTGTACATACATCTGTACCAAGTATTCTTTACCATTTTCAACGTTTAGTTCATCTTTCCAGTTGCCTGGGCGGGTGTCCGAAGCGTCTTTAATGCGTACGAAATTACGTTCGTCGCCATAATCAGGGTTATTGGTGATCGAGTTAAATGTGATATAGTCAGCCGGATTTTCGACTGTAAATGTTGCACGATCTGGTCCCCATGCAAGCAATGCAGCTGGTACGACGACTGCCGCGGCAACCATCGCAAGTAATGCACTAGAGCGCTTTGGGGCGTTGCGCAATGTGGTAAGTAGTTTACCCATAGTAAATTCTCCTTTATTGGTCCGTCTCTCGGTTGGAGCCAATTAATTATCCTCAATATTATATATCAATTCTGTTGTAATGTCAAATATTCGTTTATAAGTGCTATAACAGACCGAATTGTTAATATATACATCTGTATGGAAAAATCAGATTATAACTTAGCATACAAAGGGTTGATCTCGAGGAGATCAGTTACATCACGAGTCAAATGACTCAAGCGGAAAACTGAACTCCTCAGAGAAGGTGTACGAAATATGAAATGAAAAACCAGATAAGTGGGAGTGACGTCATGAACGACATCACTCCCACTTGCTGGATTAGCCTGCTAGCAGGTTGTCTTGCCTGGCGCAGGCACACAGGTTGTCGGTGGATCCGACGGCGCTGGTGCTGCTGACTCCGGCGGCGGAATAGGCCGTGGTCCCGGAGGGTTGGGGCTCGGTGGAGGTACGATGACCGTACCTCCACCGCCACCTGGCTTCGGAATTACCACAGGGGCAGGTTCCGGGGCAGGTGGTGCTGGCGGCGGAGTATATACCGGAGGTGGATTCACCGGTTCTACTGGTTGGTGATGCTCAGGTGCCGCAGGGAGGGGGTTTGGCATCTGCTGTTGAGGCAGATTCCCCTGGTTCTGCGGTGCCTTCTCCACTCCGTCTTTGCAGACGGGGTATACGCCATATGGCTTGTCTGGAGGACAAACTGCTGGCGGCGGAGGCGGGGGTGTCGTCACTACTGGAGGTGGTGGCGTCTTCCCGGGCGGCGGTGGTGTCTTCACCACTGGAGGTGGTGTTTTGACGGGTGGTGGCGGCGGCGGAGGTACATGACATTCGCCGTTTGGTTTCAGAACCGTGCCCTTGGGGCAGACTTCTTTACCTACTGGTCGCGAGATCGATACAGCCGTGGCAATGCCAGGCTTCACAATGCGGATGGTTTTAGCTCCCACATTGAAACAATCGGCTCGCAGTGTCGCCTCGGGGATGAGTATCCCATCGGCTGTGATGTACAGCCAGTAAAGATCACCTGGACGCGACTCACGCCACTGCCCAACCGTCTTCACTTTTCCATCCTGGAAGTAGGATGTTCCCAAGATCTGAGACGCATCCTTCAACTGGAGGGGGATATACCCTGCGCCGGTAAGCGCGCGGGTCTCTTCCGATTTGCCGACTGCATTCAGCACATGTTCACGAGCAACTTTCGCTCCTGGAGCTCCACTGGCAAAATATTTTGCAATATCTTGCGTGGTTTCCATGTAGGTGATGTTGTTGCCGTCGTAAAACGGCGCACCACCTGTCTCGACTTCGTGCTTGTCGTGTTGAACAGCCAAAACACCCTTCGAACCGACGAGGACATCGTCCTCGTCAGCGTTGGGAAGAAACGCCCTGATCTGTGCGGCAAGTGCCTCGCTGTCGGAGACAGTGACACCCTTGCTGTCGATCTTCTGGGCCTCACTCATGTAAATTGCAATGAATGAAGCGCGAAGCAGATTATCGGTCTCCTTGAGCTCCTTGGCCAGCGCGGCCGTCTGGGTGACGGCCTTGTTGGTGTCGGAAAGCTCTTGGAAGACTTTTTCTCCTAGGTCCTTGCACTTGTTGAGCAGAAATGCTGTTGTAGCATCATCTTCAGGCTTCAGAGCGTTACGCTCCTCTTCCGTCAGGCATGCATTTGCAGCAGCTTGCTGCTCGGGATTCAGTGCTGGACTGAGCGGTAGTCCGTCAGGTCCGCACTTGATGTGCGTTTGAGCCTGAACGGCAGTTTTGGTCGCCGTGATCGCTTCAGTATTGCTGGGATCGAGACCCCAGTCACTGATTTGATTGCGGCGACCGCTGTTCTCGTTGGCCGATTCGGCATCACTGATGACAGCTGTCACCTCAACGGCCTTTTGGCCGCAGAGTTGAGCTATTGCTGTTGAATCTTTCAAGTCGAACGGCTGCACCTCGTTAGAGTTTGCCGTTGGGCTGCCACATGCACCCAGGAAGAGTGCAGCGACACTGGTCGGAGCTACAAGTAGCCCCTTCATTGAAGCACGCATATCGCGCCTTTCTTAGTTGGTGGTTGCGGCAGCTTTTTTAGGGCGCCGTTCGAAGTTGTTGAGCGAGCTGAGTACTGCGATGGCAGCAACCGATTCAAGGAGAGTGAAAACGATCAAGAAAATGACCGACCCTCCTCCGAATTGGAGGCTGCCCCAGTTGAACCATCGAAAGAGGATAAATCCTCCAACAAATAAGGCAACTAGAGCCAGTACGCCGACAAGCTGGTGGCGGCCTTTCTCGGACAATTTTACGCCTCCGAAGTAAACGAGGGCGACAATTCCGAGGAAGGCCAGGATGGCAAGCAATGAGGCAATACCACCGAAGAAGCCGATCAAGGACTCCCAGGCGCTGCTCACATTGAATTCTCCTTCCAAGCCAATTGACATGGCTACCGCCACAAGCAGAAGGTTCGCAATCAGAATGACGGCGAACAATCCACCTAAAGCATGCAATTTGTTTCCAAACATGGTTTTCTCCTCTCCCCGCAGGGATATGCGGGGTATGACCCCGAAATTAATAAATTAAGATCAGGGAAATTCCCCAGCTGTCCCGCGGATCGGGAGCAGCATATCAACCAGCCATAGTGACAAGCTGATACGCTGCTCTCGATATAGAGAAGAAGTGATTTTTCAATTTCATATTTCATGTACATATTTGTCTATCTCGACACTCATAGAGTGGATATAGTTCAAATAACTGCAAGTGCAGCTAAAAGGATAGGATATATTAGGGTCATATCTTCATAGCTACACTTGCATATACAAAATATACAAATCATATAATAAGTTATAACCTGATTATTAATGTTCCCATACTTGGCAAATAACTGTTTTCAATAACCTTACGACTATCTTACACACCTACATGCCAGTGATGTATTAAAATTACCACAAAATCGCCAAAATGTCAATGCTTTATATAATAATTGAACTGTAAAAACACGTCTTTTAAACGATTAATTTTAACTTGATTTTATATTTACGCTACATTTAGTGTTATAAAAATCACTAATACGCTATTCAATAAAATAATTGACACATTATGTCAATGGGTGTATAACTAGCACATTACACGGCATTCGCTGTGTAATTTAACAACGAGGGGTGAGTTAATTTGCGACAAGTGTTTTGCGAAAAGCTGATTGGTAATATCGAAAAGAGGCTTCGGCATCATTTCGATGGAAACGATCAGGAAATGGCGAAATTCGCCGATTTTGACTTCCGGAGCAATGCCGCTCCAAGGATCCAGCAGATCATCGTCAACGACGAAGAGTCGGGGCCGATGCTTGCCAAGCTCGCTGATGATCCAGGCGCAAAATTGAGCGCAGTACGTGAAGTGCTGCATCTCATGGCGGACAAGGCGATGCGGCGGATCTCCAGTGAAGCTGCACGCCGGCCGGAGCTGGTTGAGGTGGTCTCATGACCGCCGAACAGCACCACGAACGTCTGTTTACCTACCGGGAGCAGACTCCGGCTCCACCGCCCGACAAGACTGCGAGAGCTGAAGTGCTGTTTATACAGCCGTCGGCCTCCTAGTTGCCCTCCGGTAGGATGCGCGTATTTTTTACGCGCATCCTACCACACTAACTTCGCCTTCGATGGCGTTTTTTATTTGACATAAAATTGATGATAAGATATACCGTTAATAACGTCCATGTGTCACTCGATGTGGCAGCTGCTGAAAATATAAGTGGCGACGGGTTCATTTCGATCTAGGAGAAGTATGTCAGTAACTGCTTTGCGGTCTCGTATGTCCAAAGGTCTCAGCAAGGAGCCGAAGACGCAGCCTGTCGTTATGAAGTGTGAAGGCAAGCGTAAGGTTCAAACGCTCGCGTGCGCGCTCGACAAGTGTCGAGAAGTGCTCGTCGAGGCCTCTCATGCTCGTACTCGAAGGCTTGTTAATAACAAGTCTTCAATACGCCCATGGACGGGTGTAGAGCTTGAGAAGTTGCTTAAGAGTAGGCACGTGGTGCATCGCTCGCGCGAGCGGTCGGACTGGTCGGCTGAAGAGGTGCGACACTACTGCGTCCGGGAACTTTTGAAAGAAGGTTTCCTGAAGAAGACGCCATGGGGTGAATACCAAGTGGCACCGAAACAGTTGGCGATTGCCTCCTAGATTTCCTCGATGAGGGATGTTGAAGAGAATTAAGATTCTCGTAAAAGTGCAGATGAGGCGGATCCCGTATGAAGGGTGACTCTACTAGCCAACAACATCTCTCATTGAGATATCTATATTGATTCTTACCTCTAGCCATGGGGTATTTTTTTTGTTATAATCATCCGAGTTGAACATAAAATTTCGGCATGCTGTGCTGACTCATGTCTTCGATATGAGCTACGAATTTCCTAGAAATACGTAAGAAAGTAAGCACTTTTATTGTTCTTCTTTCAGATTTGGTCTCATCGTCTAACGGTTAGGACACCAGGTTTTCATCCTGGCAATCGGAGTTCGATTCTCCGTGAGATCACCAAGAAAAAAGACGCATTCTCGGATGGGTCTTTTTTTGTGGCTGAAGATCATAGGGCAAAAAGTAAAACGGATCGTTAAATTATTGAAGAGAAGGCTAAGTGTTCATGGCAAAATAGCACTTATTCAGCAAACATTGAGTGACAAATAGCCGCTACAATGAGATAATGGTTGATTGAATATGACGCCTACACCACCCGCCAACACACCTTTCGATCCAGCACCGGCATTCGAGTTGCGCCATTTCCATAATTTAGAGCGCTACATAGCCGATGGCAAGAAATCTGATATTTTATATGAGCACCAAAAGGCGATTATTAAAGATACAGCCGAGTTTTTACGTAGTGGCAATACTCGTGGCTATATCGAAGCACCAACCGGGACAGGTAAGACGGTATTATTCGTCACGCTAGCCGAAGCCTTCAGTTATCAGACAAAAAAACTACCGAAAATCCTCGTTGTAACTCCGACAAAAGATCTCGTCCGTCAGACACTTGGCGGTAGTCACGGCGACAAAGGTTTTGCGGGGTTCGCACCTCATATGAGTGTTGGTACATTCTATAGTGATACGCTAGCTGGTATGCGCGGGCTCGAAGCTCAAGTCACTATCACCACCTATGCCTCGTTGGCAAAACTAGCTGCCACACCAAGTACGACAATCGATAGGCAGGGCAAACGTCACACTAAATTAACTAATTTGATCAACAAGCATTTTGATATCATCCTCCTGGATGAAGGTCATAAGGCACTCGGCACAAGTAGCCGGCAAATCATAGATGACGTAAATCCCAGCACGCTTATTATAGGTTTTACAGCAACGCCCGATTATCACGCATCTCGTAGCCTCGTAAGTCTACTGCCGACCTTAATTCATCGATTGGACCTAAAAGAAGCGATTGAACTCGATA
>CAMPHY010000024.1 GCA_946886125.1 uncultured Candidatus Saccharibacteria bacterium
CTGGTGACGAAAGCGTCTGTCAGGCGCTGGAAACCGATAGCTGTACGATGCTTCAAGATGCAGGTATTTCAACATTCGTGACAACTGAAGGGGGTAATAGAGAAGTGCCTATTCAAACCTCGGTTGCTTCAGACAATGATCAAGCACTCGATCAAGCATACACATGCGTCAAAGTAGAGGCCGACACAACCGACTACCCAGGAGTGCTAACAATTGGTGATTCTCAAATGATCCCGCTACGCGGAACAAAATCGTTTACGAGTGTCCAGCTATCTTGGTTTAGCTATGAAGACATTTCTTCGGCGGCGCCAGGAGCAGATCATTCGGTATCTTTACCAACGCCGTTGCCAAGCGCAGACGGTACGCAGTATCTGTATACTCAAGATAATTGGCCGACTAATCGTCCGTCCTTAATACGCGCCCAATTAATACAGTTTAATACTACGGGTTTTAATCTCAATAGCTTTGACAAGCCCGACGAGGGAAGTAACGCGAGTACGCTCTTTTTATACCCTGGAGCGGGTTTACCGACGAAAAGTTTTGACCTTGATGGTCGGCAAGATTCTACCAATGCACCTGAAGTAGTAAAGTGTGTCAATGATCTTAGTGCGGAGGCGTATGCCTGTACGGTCACACTGCAGCTACCAGAGCCAATTGGCGGCGATGAGAATAATCGAGCGGCTTACTTACGCCTCAGTAGTTTGTATAACAATACACACTACACATTAAGCTTAAAAAATGACGGTGGTGAAACCGTAAGGTTTGATAATGTTTTGCCGGCAGTAGATTCGACGGGGCGCGCCAACGATCAGTTCAGGCGAGTGGAAAGTCGCATTAACCTATTGGGTGACTTCCCGTATCCTGAATATGCCGTTGATGTTGACGGTGGCTTTTGCAAGAACTTCGTGGTAACTGATAACGCTTCAGATAACCCAAATGGCGCCGCTTGTACTACCCCATAGGTTGCGCTAATCGGTGTCGCTATGGAATTTCTCGTATACTTCTCGTAGATGTTCATCGGTCACATGGGTGTATACCTGAGTAGTGCTAATATTGCTGTGACCAAGCATGGATTGTACGCTACGGATATCCGCACCGTTCATGAGTAAGTCTGTAGCAAAACTATGGCGCATGGTGTGTGGACTGACGTGCTTTGTAATCCCTGCAAGTCGAGCATATTTATTGATCATCCGCTGGATGCTACGGCTACTCAAGCGTCGATAGTCGCCACTCATGCTTGAGAGGTTGTTGCGGCTGTAGCTCAAAAAGAGGGGAGGGAGATTATCAAGCCGGGCGCTTAAATAATCGTCAACTCGTTGTGCCGACGCTTCACCAATAAAAACAGGGCGATCTTTCTGGCCTTTTCCGCGCACCATAAATTCACGACGCCTTGTATTAACGTGGTCCCGGTTAAGATTAACAAGCTCCGATACGCGTAGTCCGCTTGAGAACAAAAGCTCAATAATAGCCCGGTCGCGTAGCCCTGCTTCGTCACTGAGATCGATTTGCTCAAGGAGTCGACTTACCTCGTCGAAATGAAGGAACGTCACTTGTTTTCGTGATACTTTGGGTAGGTCAATTTTATCTGGGCTCAAACTAGCAATGTCACGCTTTGATAAGTAGCCGAGAAAACCACGAAGCGCAATTAGGTGATAGCTCTGAGTGATTGTTGCAAGCTCACCATCATTGTCATTTTTATAACGGTTTAACCAAAGACGGTACTTTCGAATGACTTCAGATGTTATTTTTTCTACGACAATATCATCGGTAAATTCCACGAAACGAGAAAGGTATAGCGCGTAGTTTTCGGCCGTTTTAGCTGAGCGTCCACCCTCTACTTCTAAGTGCTCGACGTAATCACGTAATAATTCCGACATATACATACTTTAAGCATAGCGTAAAACGAGTAAAATTCGGTACAATGAAGGGAATGAATATTATCGAGACAATTATCCTTGGTCTTATCCAGGGACTCACCGAGTTTATTCCTATTAGTAGCTCGGGTCATTTAGTGATTGGCCAGACATTATTTGGCGGTGGGTCGGATCACTTATTCTTGGAGTTTATTAATATTGGTACGATGGTGGCACTCCTAGTATTTTTCCGTAGTCGAATAGCTGAGATCATTAAAGATATCTGGGTGAATCATAATAGTCGATTGGCTCGTAATATTATTATCACCGCTGTTCCAGCAGGGGCGGTAGGCTTTTTCTTGTCTGACTTCATTGCATCAAATGCTTTTTTTGGAAGTGTGGCGGTTGTCGCAGTGACACTTGCGACAGTCGGGGCTGTAATGGTGGTGCTTGAGAAACTGCCGAAAGCATCTAGGGTGGAGAGTGGTGACGCTTTAAGTCCATTACGGGCTTTCGCAATTGGTGCCACGCAGGTGCTAGCGCTGATTCCTGGAGTATCACGTTCTGGCTCGACAATTATTGCTGGTCGACTTGCTGGCCTCAGTCCTGCGGCGGCGGCGGAGTATAGTTTTTTAGCATCACTTCCTATTATGGCTGGCGTAACGCTAAAGGTGTTGTTGACCGATACCGATTATTTGATGGCCAACTTGCTGCCATTATTAGTCGGCAACACCATCGCTTTTATATCGGGATTAATCGCTGTCGGTTTCTTGATGCGCTATTTGGCTCACCACAGTCTCGCCGTCTTTGGTTGGTATCGAATTGGGCTCGCTAGCGTGCTAACAATTGTACTTTTGGTACAATAGAGTAAAACGAAGAGGAGATAACCATGAGTGATCATATTCAGCGAACATTAATACTATTTAAACCTGATGCGGTACAACGAGGTGTTGTCGGCGAGATTACAACTCGTTTTGAACGCGTTGGGCTTAAGATCATCGGCACAAAGATGATTGCTCCAGATGCAGAGCACTACCATAAGCACTACGAGGAAATTGGACAGGTGATTACTCGACGCGGTGAAGCAACTTTTAATAACGTTCTTGATATGATGAATCAAGGTCCAGTGATTGCTATGGTGCTTGAAGGTGTTGAGGCAGTTGAACTTGTTCGTAAGTTGGTTGGTTCGACTGAACCTAAATCATCCGCTCCGGGCACAATTCGCGGCGACTTTTCACACATGAGTTACGGCTATGGTGATGAAAAAAATATGGGGATTCCGAATTTGATCCACGCATCGGGTGATCTAGATGATGCACAGAAAGAGATTCCACATTGGTTTGCTGATGAAGAGTTGTACGACTACAGCGTCCTTCACGAACGCTTTACCCGTTAAAACAGTGCTACAATAGTGTGGTACGCCTCGGTAGCTCAACTGGATAGAGTAGATCCGTCCTAAGGATATGGTTGCAGGTTCGACTCCTGCCCGGGGTACCAGACGAATTAAAATACTACCCCAAGTGGGTAGTTTTTATTTCGACTCGATATATTGCACCACGAGGCGAGGAATTTATTTGCGGGGGCGAATGGGGGCTAGGTGGCGCCGTGAAGTAAAACCTATCACCGCTGTAGTATAATAAACATATGTCTAAAAAGAACAAACAAACAGAACAACAATTAGATTTTGACGGACAGCGAGACGGGGAAGAACTTCTCTTCGTATTTCGACGTCACATCATAGCAATGCGAAAAGGCTTTTATTTCCTGCTGATTCCTTTTGTGCTTTCCGCTATTCCACCGTTGATTTGGCAATCGAATCTTGAATTATTCTTATTACCAATCGGAGGTCTGTTACTCGGTCTTATACTGTTTTCGTACCACTTTCTTATGTGGTACTTTACGATCTATATCGTGACTGATCAACGGATACGACAAATCACCCAGCGTGGCTTTTTTGGTAAGGACGTGATTGAGCTGCGACTATCAAAGATCCAAAACATAAGTTATAATATACCAGGGTTCACTGGTGAAATTTTTGGCTTTGGCACTGTTGTCATTCAGACGTTCGTCGGTGATCTTGTTATTAATAAAGTAGAGCATCCTGATAAAATTTACAACAGATTACAGGACGCTGTTAGTGCCGCTACGGCCACCCAAGGAGATTATGAAGAAACCGTCACTTAAATGGCGTAAAGGTAAAAAAGCTCAGCAGACACCACTGTCGCGCATTACTAATGAGACAGTTGCTGAGCACCGCGAGCGTATCCTCGCTGGAGGTCGTCGCTTTAAATACCCAATGCAATATGCTCGACATAAATTAGTGTTCAACACTATAATTATTAGTCTTGTCGCTCTGCTGCTTATTATTGGTATCGGATGGCAGCAGCTGTACGTTGCACAAAATACCGGTACATTCTTTTATCGAGTAACAAAAGTCCTACCGTTACCGGTTGCCTCAATTGATGGCCAGCCGGTTCGTTATAGTGACTACTTGATGAACTACCGTAGTTCTGTCCATTATCTACAGCAAAAGGAGCAAGTGAATTTACGTGACGAGCAGGGCCAGAAACAGATTGAATATATCAAGAATCAGGCCCTAAGTGACGCGGTAGCCGATGCTTACGCAGTAAAACTTGCCAACGAGCGTGATATTTCTATTAGCGACGAACAAATCGATGCCTTTATTGATCAGCAGCGACGCTCACGTGACGGTACTGTCTCCGAAGAGACATATGATGCGGTCATTCTAGATTATTATGGCTGGACGCCTGAAGAGTACCGCGAAGCAATGAGTAATAAGCTTTTGCGACAAGAGGTGGCGTATCATATTGACGAGACGGCCCAGTCTAAACGTGATGCAATCGCTACGGCACTTGAAGATAATCCAGATGCTAATTTTGAAGATCTTGCCGCTAAACAAGGCGGTGAAGGTGTTGAGCAGGTAACAGCTGGCACCTCCGGTATGGTACCTATTAATAATCAAGACGGTGGTCTAGCTGAGGCGGCTTCTCAGCTTGAAGTCGGGGAGACTTCTGGTGCAATTAAAACGACTGCGGGTGATGGCTACTATTTCGTGAAATTACTCGAAACGACAGATACTCAGTTAAGTTACGCTTATATTAAGGTTCCGCTTAGTGAATTCGCTAAGCGTTTGCAGGCAGCGAAAGATCAGGACAAACTTAATCCGTACATCTCTATCCCGCAATTGAATGCTCAACGTGCACCAGAACAAGACTAATGTCAAAGGAGGTTCTTTATGTATCAACTACCTAATCTTGGATACGATTACGACGCGCTAGGGAAGTATATTAGTAAAGATATTATGCAACTGCACCATAGTAAGCATCATCAAACGTATATTGATAAGCTTAATACTGCGCTTGAATCGGCGCCCGCGCTACGTGAGCGACCACTTGAGAGTCTATTAAGCGATATCGATAGCTTACCGGAAAATGTCAAGGTAGCCATTCGTAATAACGGAGGCGGTCATTACAATCATAGCTTGTTTTGGCAATGGATGTCACCGGACGGTGGCGGTCAGCCAAAAGGGGAGCTAGCAGCGCAATTAAATGAAAAGTATGGAAGTTTTCAAGACTTCATTGACGAGTTTACGGCAAAGTCATTGAGTGTGTTTGGCAGTGGCTGGGCGTGGCTTCAACCAGATCTTGGAATTATCACAACGCCAAATCAAGACAGCCCCATTATGAGCGGCGGTGCTGTGCCTATTTTAGGCTTAGACGTATGGGAGCACGCTTATTACCTTGATTATAAGAACAAGCGTGATGATTACGTTAAAGCTTGGTGGAATGTTGTGAACTGGGATGTTGTTGCACAAAAGTTCGATGCGAAATAGAAAGTAAGACCTGGTAAAATAATCACTATCGAGTGGTTATTTTATTTGGAGCTCCAGAACACGAAAAAATACCATCAAATGATGGTATTTTTTCTTGGCGGGCTCGACCGGATTTGAACCGGCGATCTCCTCCGTGACAGGGAGGCGTGATAACCCCTTCACTACGAGCCCGTGTAGCTTTTAGCTTTACGTATGATAGCAGTTTTTGGCCCCTGGTGCAAGCAGTCTGAAGCATTTATTTTCACAAGCGAGAGTGGTATAATAACGGAGATAGACTGATGCCGCTGTAGCTCAGTTGGTAGAGCGGCGCTTTCGTAAAGCGTAGGTCTCCGGTTCAAATCCGGACAGCGGCTCCATGACGTCCTGTATGTCGTATGATCGCCCTGTTACACAAAGTATATATTATGAAATTATTTAGTTTTGAAACATTTAAGTTAATCGCCACTGACCGGTATGTGATCACATTACTTGGAGTATTCTTACTTGTAACAATTGGCTTTTGCATATCAATAGGTGTAACCCTTCAACCGAGTGAGCTACAAATCGTTAATCAGTATACTGCGTATGGCATTACAAATTTTTATCGTGATAAATGGTTTTACTTCTTGTCGTATATTGTTTTTGGCTTCATGATGGCTGTTGTTCATACAATTATTGCTGCAAAGTTGTATCAAGAGAAAGATCGTCAGTTTGCGCTAATGTTTATCTGGCTGAGTATTGCAATCGTGGCTATAGCTTTGATATTGGTTCACTCAGTTCTGCAGGTGGCATCGTTGTCATAATATGATTGATCTTGAAATTCCTCTTGGTAAGCGGACGCCTGGCTATCGATTCTTTGAAATATTGCCGGCTGTCCTTAGCTATGGCGCGCTCATTCTACTTATTGTTTTGTCTCTGATCAATCCGTTATGGGCAGCTATTTATTTAATGCTTATTATCACCACCGTACTTGTAAAGGCTGTTGGCATTGCGGTGCATACCATTTCTGGCCGTCGTCGCTTGCACGGCGCCCAGGCAGTTGATTGGCATGCTCGTTTGCAAACCCTAGAGAACCCACAGGTTTCTTATGCGAGCGCAATTAATGGTGGCGACAGCGAACAGTTTGGTGAGGCGGCGCACCTAGAAAATCTACGATTAATAGCTGCAGCAGAAGAAGGTGATTTTCCTAAGCCTTCGGAATTATACAATGCGGTGATTATTGCCGCCTACAATGAGTCGATTGAGGTGCTAGAGCCAACAATACAATCAGTTGCACACACTCATTACGACAATGAAAATCTGATTATCGTGTTGGCGTACGAAGAACGCGGCGGTGCTGGTATGAAGAAGACGGCCGAAAAGCTTCAGCGGCAGTTTAAAGGTACTTTTAAGGCTTTTCATATCGTAGAGCATCCTAAAAATCTCCCTCATGAAGTGGTCGGCAAGGGTGGGAACATCACCTATGCAGGTAAATGGCTAAAAAGTTGGCTTGAAGAAGAGAGTATTGCCTTTAAAGATGTGATTGTTACCACTCTCGACAGTGATAACCGTCCACACGAAACGTATTTTGATTATGTCACCTATGAATATATTGTGCATGAAGACCGTAAGCATTTGTCATACCAGCCTGTTTCATTGTTCCTCAATAATATTTGGGATGCACCGGCGCCAATGCGTGTCGTCGCGACAGGTAACTCGTTTTGGAATATTATTAGCTCTATGCGACCGCATACGCTGCGCAACTTTGCTTCGCATTCACAGCCAATGGATGCACTTGTAGAAATGAATTTCTGGAGTACTCGTACAATCGTTGAAGACGGCCATCAATACTATCGCAGCTACTTCCACTTTGGCGGTAAGTATGCCGTCACGCCGATTTACGTACCAATCTATCAAGACGCTGTTTTGTCAGATACGTACGCTAAAACACTCAAGGCTCAGTTTATCCAGCTTCGGCGCTGGGCATATGGCGCTTCAGATATTCCTTATGTCGCGATGCGTGTGTTGCCACGCAGTCGTAACGTGCCGTTTTGGGCTGGTTTTGCACGCCTGGTACGTTTAATTGACGGTAATATTACATTGGCTACGATTTCACTGCTAGTGGCTTTTGGTGGTTGGATTCCACTTCTTATTAACAGTGAAGCGGCACGAAGTGTGGCAGCTCACCAGCTTCCAGAGGTAATTAGTGATATGCAGCGGGTAGCAATGGTCGGACTGATCATTACTGTTTTTCTTTCGTTTAAAATGCTCCCACCGCGTCCCGAGAGATACAAGCGTCGTCGTACTATTTGGATGGTTGCTCAGTGGGCGTTAATGCCGGTGACGGCCATCGTTTACAGCGCTCTTTCTGCTTTATACTCTCAGACACGCTTAGCGCTTGGTAAGTATCTTGATAAATTTGATGTGACCGAAAAAGCTACGGCTGAGTCCGTGGCGCGCGCGAAACAACAGAAGGCCGACCGCGCTTCTTCTTCGTCGAAGTAATTAATTGGTGCTGCGCGCCGTATTGCATAGCTGCCAGTTCGTCGTATTGCTTTAATACTTGATGAGTAGTGACCTCGATATCTTCAGGTGTAATGACTTTTAACTGCGTTGAAAGAGTATCTTCAACTGTTTGTGCAAGCCATAGTGCGTTTACTTGCGCATCTTCGGGGGCGTGATGAAATGCCTGAGCGATACTAATAATCAGCCGTCCAAGGTTAAATTGCTCGGTTTGTCCCGAGGGTAGGCTAATTGGAGTATTTTCTGCTAGAGAAGGTCGTTCGTAGGTGGTAAATATCGTTTGGCATTTTGCGCACTTGCGTCGCCGCCAAATAGACGGCTTTTTTCTATGAGGACGTGAATTCGCTACTGTGGTACTAGAATGAAAACAATTTATACAAAACATGTCTATATATTGTCATACCGCAAGAAAAAATGCTAGTGGATAAACCGAAAAAAAGTGGGGATATAAAAAGCCTCATTGCAGTGCAATGAGGCGAGATTAGGGTCGAAAAACTTACTTTTTAAACGTACGAGCTTTAACGGCTTGTTTGGCTTGTTGCCATGTAACGTCGTATTCGAAACTAATTTTAAATGATTCGAGTGATGATGGTGTGATGTCTTTGTGTACCATGTATCTATATTAGCATAAGCGTGAAAGTTTGTCAATGTACAGGGCGACGCCTTGATATATCACTCATGGTATATCGTTTAATAAGTATAAGCTTTTTCGTACGTGGAAAAGTTTTTAAGAGCTGGGGAATAAAAAACACCCTTAGTGGGTGAATTGATTTCTATTATGGTGGACCCTGGAGGACTTGAACCTCCGACCTCGTCAACGTCAATGACGCGCTCTAGCCAACTGAGCTAAGGGTCCGTAGCTCACTTATAGTACCATATCAGAGGTCAGCGTTGCAATAACAAGGCTGTGAGTATATGATAAAAGGGAACAATGACGCGAAGTAACCGCTCGCTGAGTTCCGTGGGAGTCGTAGCGTACGATAACGTTATGTCATAAGTGTTCTACGATGCTCTATGCGCCGTAGAAAAGTCCGGTGGAACCGCCCATGTATTGGGTCCGAGACATGCGATCAATGGATTTAATGAATTTAAAGCCAGATATCGCATGTTTTTATTTAACTTAAAAAGGAGTACAAATGAACGACGAACAATTACACGCAATGAGACATAGCCTTGCTCATATTACTGCTGCCGCCGTCCAGCGCCTCTGGCCGGATGCCAAGTTCGGCGTAGGACCAGTAGTGGATAATGGTTTTTATTATGATATTGATCTTGGTGAGCGGAAGATATCCGAAGTTAACTTTACTAAGATTGAAAAAGAAATGCGCGGCATTATCAATTATGGTGATGACTTTGAGCGTTTTGAAATGCCAGTCGATCAAGCAATCGAATGGGCAAAAGAAAATAATCAGCCGTATAAAGAAGAGTTGCTTAATGACCTTAAGCGTTCAGGTACAACAGTCGCAAAAGATCTTGATGTTGATGAACTTGGCCTAGTGACCGACGGTGAAGCGGCGGTTGAGAATGTGTCTTTTTATAAAAATGGTCAATTTGTTGATCTCTGTCGCGGCCCGCATGTGGCAAACACCAAAGATGTTGGTGTCTTTAAGTTGCTGCGCGTGGCTGGTGCGTATTGGCGTGGTAATGAAAAGAATCCACAAATGCAACGACTTTACGGTGTCGCTTTTGCCACTCAAGGGGAGCTCGATACTTATCTTGAACGTTTAGAGCAAGCCAAATTACGGGACCATCGTAAACTTGGTAAAGAGCTTGATCTCTATACGGTGTCGTCATTAGTAGGCGCTGGCCTGCCGCTCTTCACGCCGCGAGGAACGGTACTGCGGGATATCATGGCGCAGTATTCAAATCAGCTTCGTCAGCGTCGAGGGTTTGGCAAAGTGTTTACACCACATATTACAAAAAAAGAATTATATGAAACATCGGGTCACTGGGCGAAATTTGGTGATGAACTTTTCTTGGTTACAAGCCAAGAAACGAGTGATGAATTTGCTCTTAAGCCAATGAATTGTCCGCATCATACACAAATATTTGCAAGTCGA
>CAMPHY010000025.1 GCA_946886125.1 uncultured Candidatus Saccharibacteria bacterium
AGTTACCGCGATATGCCAATTCGCTATCTCGAAACAACCACCGACTATCGTGATGAAAAGACTGGAGAGCTGGGTGGACTTAATCGAGTTCGTTCGCTTACTCAAGATGATAGTCACGTATTTTGTCGTCAGGAGCAGATTGAAGAAGAGATTAATGGACTACTTGCATCAGCTCGTGAACTGTACGGCTCAATTGGTATGGAACTTCGCGTTCGATTAAGTTACCGTGATGGTGGCGAAGGGTATCTGGGTGATGTTTCATTGTGGGAATCTGCGCAGGCGCAATTGAAGGCAGCGGTGATTGCTAATGAGTTGACGTATTTTGAACAAGAGGGTGAAGCGGCTTTTTATGGTCCAAAAATCGACTTCATGGCAACTGATGCAATTGGCCGCGAACATCAGGTGGCAACTGTCCAGTTGGATTTTGTCCAGCCTGAGCGATTTGGTCTTGAGTACACGGATGAGTCAGGTGAGAAGCAGCAACCGGTCATGATTCATTGTGCATTACTAGGATCGATTGAGCGCTTTTTGAGCGTCTTTATTGAGCATACCGCTGGCTGGTTCCCATTATGGGCAGCACCAGAGCAAATTCGCATTTTAACTATCAACGACACTGTACTCGATTATGTTAATGAAATTACAGCAGTACTAAACGATACAGTATTAATGAAGCCCGTGAAATATAATGAGCTACGTTATACAGTCGATGATCGCAACGAATCACTTGGTAAAAAAATTCGTGAAGCTACGACATGGAAAATACCTGTCCAGCTTATCGTTGGTCCGAAAGACCAAGAAGCGCGTGAGGTGAGTGTTCGCACACAGGCAGGTGAAGAGAAGGTGGCGCTCGATCAATTAACTGCGTACTTGTCGAGACTCTAAGTTATGCCGGCAAAAAATGAGCGCCCTGTTATTGCTGTTGATATAGATGATGTTTTATTTCCATTTGTGTCAGGTATTGCAGAGTATCACAATGACTTAAAGGGAACGAATCTCAGTCCGAAGGACTTTACGAGCTATAATTTCGCGGAAGTATGGGGCGGGAGCGAATCTGAGGCGAACGATATTGTTGACGGGTTTGTGCGTGCTGAAAATCTATATCTGCAGCCGGTAGAGGGGGCGAAAGAGGCTCTCATAAGGCTTAATCATGACTATAATGTCGTATTGGTGACTGCTCGGAATCAGGCTTTTGAAGCCGCAACGGTAGCTTGGCTGCGCCGGCACTTACCAGAGTTATTCCAACATGTCGTATTTGCTGGTAATCAGTATGACGGGCGCCCACACCGTGCCAAGGGGGTGATTTGCAATGAGCTTAATGCTCAGTTGCTTATCGATGATCATCCTCGAAATATTGCTTCGGCGGTGGAGTGTGGTGTCGATGGAGTCTTATTCGGTACGCACGCCTGGAGCGTGCTTGACCCATCATTAGATTCAGTTAAGGCCTGTGTCGATTGGCCAGCAGTTATTGAGTATATTTATCATGAGTGGCGACAGTAACTTGAGATTTGAAGTTGAGCGGTTGATGGCACTGGTGCCTGAAGGTAAGGTGACGACGTATGGTGATTTGGCAGCCCTTGCTGGGCACCCCTACGCCGCTCGCATAGTCGGTGGTATGGCACATTATGGCGACAGTAATTTGCCTTGGCATCGTTTAGTTAATCGATTTGGTGGTTTAGCCTCAGGTTATCATGGAGGACGTGAAGTGCAGGCGCAGTTGCTCGAGACAGAGGGGGTGAAATGCACCAATCACATTGTTGATAATTTTGAGGAGAGGCGATGGCGACCATAGATTCACTACCGCTCGTTGTCATAACGGGTCCTACGGCGAGTGGCAAGACCGCACTTGCTATTCAGCTCGCAAAAGAATATGGGGGTGAGATTATTTGCGCCGATTCTCGAACTGTCTATAGAAGGATGGATATCGGTACAGCAAAGCCAACACGCGAAGAGCGTCAAGAGGTACCACACTGGGGCATTGATATTGTCGACCCTGATCAGTCTTTTACAGCCGCAGACTTTAAGATGTATGCGATCGAACGCATTGCGGCTATTCGGGCGCGAGGACGCATACCGTTCCTTGTAGGAGGGACGGGCCTGTATATCGATGCGGTTGTATTCGACTATCAATTTGGACCACCGGCTAATGTGCAGCGTAGAGCTGAACTTGAAAAGCTTTCATTGGAAGAACTGCACATTTACTGTAATCAGCACAACATTATGTTGCCTCAAAATAGTCGGAATAAGCGCTATGTTATACGAGCAATCGAGCAAAAAGGCGTACGCAAGAAGAGAAGAGCCACGCCAATTGAAAATACCTATATTGTAGCTATTGCAACAGATCGGGAAGTGCTTCGAGCACGAATACGTACCCGAAGCGAAAAAATATATTAGTAGGGGGGTTTTGAATTATCAAGATTATTTGGCAAAAAATAAGGATGGAATCATGAATCTATGACAGGTAATATTTATCCGCTCGTGTATCAATACTTACACAAAACCATTACTGAAACTGAGATGCAGCAAATGTTTCAAACGCTAGACTGGCGACTTGCAAAGCGTCAATTAACTTGGCTTAAGCGGAATCAGTTTGCGAAATGGTTGTCGCTGGAGGATGCCCGCGACTATCTGGTGCAAGTGCTCGCCAACCGATCGTAAGCGTGTTATTATAGAACACGAAAGTTATTCTGAGGAAGTTATGATTGACGCATTATTTGGTTCAAAAACTCGCGTAAAATTACTCCACCTGTTTCTTAATCATCCAGGACAGGCCTTTTATGTTCGTGAAATCACCCGTATGATTGATGAACAAATTAATTCTGTCCGACGAGAATTAGCAAATATGCTAAAGGTGGGGATTATTGCAAGCGATAGTGCTGACAATAAGTTGTACTATGAAATAAATCAGCGCTACGAACATTATTTGCCGCTCCGGGCAATCTTTGCAGACGAAAAGATGGAGGCGGTGGTTGATACGCAAATTGCTAAAGACTGGAAGGGTAGTATTGCGGAGCTTACTGGCATCCGTTTGGCGTTATCAGCAGGCATTTTAGTAAAAGATTCAACAAGTAGTGTGGATATTTTGCTTGTTGGTGAGGTCCCACAGGCGAAATTGAAAAAAGCAATTCGTGAAATTGAAAAAATAGAGGGGCGTGAACTTAACTATAGCACGCTGTCGTACGACGAATTCTATTATCGTTTAAGTGTTCGTGATAAATTTATAACAGAAATACTAAACGGTAAGTATGCTGTCATAGTTGATACCGATAATATGCTGAAAAGTCAGAAGTAGAAGGAGGATAAGATGTTTGAAGTAGAGTATAAAGGTGGTAATGGTGTAGTAATTACAACGAAGAAGTCACAAGTTGTGATTGATCCAAAGTTATCGCTAGTTGGTTTGAAAGATATAAATACAAAAGGTGCTGTCGAAGTCGCAACAGAAGCACGTTTTGCTACTAATAACGCTGATGCGCGATTACTTATCGAGGGCCCTGGCGAGTATGAGATTGGTGACGTCGCTATCCGTGGTGCGGTTGCGACTCGACATTTAGATACAAGTAGTGACGAGCCGCTTGCAACGGTCTACCGTATTGAAATTGGTGATGTGAGAATTGCTGTCATTGGCAACATCAGTGGCGCGTTGCACGAAGATCAACTCGAAACATTAGGCGTTATTGATATATTGATTCTTCCGGTTGGGGGTGGTGGCTATACGCTTGATGCCACGAGCGCTTCGACAGTTGTTCGCCAAATTGATCCCAAAGTTGTTATTCCGGTCCATTATGCCGATAGTGCATTGACCTATGAGGTGCCACAGGATACACTCGAGACGTTTACGAAAGAGCTAGGTGCTCCAGTCGAAACAGTTGCTAAGTATAAGGTAAAAGCCCCTTCGGTTATTCCAATGGCCTTGACGGTTGTCGAAGTTACTCGAAGCTAGGCTGTGTGAATCCTGAAAGTAAACATAAAAACCGCCCCTCGAACGAGGGGCGGTTTTTAGTAGGAAAGTGACACTACTTAGCGGCTGCTAAAATGCCTTTTTTCTTTAGCGTACGAATTGCCTGAGTGCTCAGGGTCATCGTGACTTTTTGACCGTCAACTTCAAAAGTTTTCTTTTGGAGGTTTGGCTTAAAGACGCGTTTGGTGCGACGCAAAGAGAAGCTAACATTGTTGCCAAATTGCTTGCCTTTTCCGGTGAGTTCACATCGTGCTGCCATGATTACTTACTTCCACTTATTTTTTACAATCTGTACCATTGTAGCTCCAAAGAGGGGATTCGTCAAGGTGAAGTCGACTTTACTAGATTTAGCCCCTGGAGTTTGGTTATGCTTGGGAAGTAATGGCGGATAGAAGATAATAAGGAGATACTATGAGTTACGAACCAGACGCACATCCCATCCAAATAACAATATTGCGACAATTACTATTTCAGCCCTCGGCAGGCTTTGCTCAGCTACAAAAAGAAACAGATGTATCGAGTGATCATTTTACATTTCATATTAAAAAGTTAATTGAAGAAGGCTATGTTTTAAAGCAAGATGGACATTATAAATTAACCGGTAGGGGTAAAGAGTATGCAAATCGAATGGACACGGATGAAAATGAAATCGAGAAACAACCAAAAGTATCGGTTGTAATTACCCTAGAGCGTAAAAATGCATCTGGAGAACGAGAATTTCTCTATCAGCAACGATTAAAGAATCCTTATTTTGGATTTTGGGGACGTCTGGGTGGTAAAATTCGCTGGGGTGAATCGGTTCTTGAGGCG
The DNA here is from genome assembly GCA_946886125.1 of uncultured Candidatus Saccharibacteria bacterium. Next base: position 4,766 of record CAMPHY010000025.1, read on the forward strand.
GCAAACCGTGAGTTGATGGAAGAAACTGGCATGACAGCCGACTTTAGTTATCGCTTACTGTATCATAAACGTGATTTTAAGAAAGATACTAAGGAATTACTTGAGGACAAACTTTTTCTATGTGTATATGCCACAGACTTTAGCGGTGAACTGATGGAACGCTTCGAAGGAGGCTATAACAAGTGGATGACAGTAGAGGAATTCCATCAGCAGGAAAAGCGGTTTGAGAGTGTGGACGAATTTATGAAACTGATGGATGCTGGAGAAACTTTTGTCGAAAGGGAATTTTACTATGACGAATCGGAGTATTGAATTAGAGTACTCTCCGGTGTGCATTGAGAAAAGAGTTGATGAACTGATTGCCCTTAGTGATATCGTTTATCAATTTATTGATGTGAAACGCGCAACAATGCGTCAGAACAGATGTGAAACTGATGGTGAGCATACTTTACACCTTCAAATGCTTGCTACAAGCTATGCAGCAGAATACTACCCGCAACTTGATACTGGAAAAATTGCACTCTATGCTATGGTGCACGATTTCGTTGAAGTGTTTGCCGGCGACGTGAACAGCTTAACTGCGACGCCAGAACAGCTGGCTGCCAAGGGTTTAACTGAGAAGCTTGCCTTTGATCGTTTGCGACGAGAACTCGGTGAGGCTTGGCCTACGCTCATACAGTTGGTCCATGATTATGAAATGCTTGAAGATGCTGAAGCGCGTTTTGTTAAGCTGTTTGATAAATGTGATCCAGCATTTACACATGCTGAAAATCGTGGAGCGGCACTTCGCGAAATGGGGATCTTTAGTAAAGCCGATTATGATGTAAGCTTGGAAGCTGCCGATGGGCGCTTGCAGATGTATGCAGAAGAATTTCCTGATATCATGGCGATTCGTCAAAATCTTTGCCAGCGAGTAGCCGTCGCCGCTTACGATACTGTATAGTAAAAGGGTATGTTTGATCTTACTAATATTATCATCGTCATTGTAGTAATTCTGCTTTCCATGACGCTTCATGAGGCGATGCACGCCTTCATGGGGTACTTTTTGGGTGATGACACCGCTAAGCGCGAAGGACGGCTTACGCTGAACCCTATTAAGCACATTGACCCATTTTTAACATTGCTGCTGCCTATTATTCTTGCGCTGACACCGGGCGCTCCTATCTTTGGTGGCGCTAAGCCTGTACCATTTAATCCGGCTCGCTTAAAGTATGACGAATGGGGCGCTGCGTTAGTTGCATTAGCGGGTCCACTCACTAACTTACTGATTGCTTTCGTTGCTTTTGGAGCATATGCCATTTATCTTACTCTTGCACCACAGGGTCTCGAGTTGTTGGCGCAAATTTTAACCATTACTGTTACGGTTAACCTTGGGTTCTTTATCTTTAATATGATTCCATTACCTCCACTCGACGGTTCGCGCGTGCTATATGCTTTAGCGCCCGAGTTTGTCCGACGCGGCATGGAGGTAATAGAACGATTTGGGATTATCGTTATTTTTGCACTAATCCTGATCGCCAGTCCATACATTGGTGAGTTTATGAGGCAGGCGATTGGTTTCTTCTTAACAGTTTTTAGTCATATCTTTGGCCTTAGCTAGCTTATAAATGGTATAATAAGAAGTGTCCAAGAGGGCAGTGCAGCGTATATGATTTTCCTAATATCATTTGATAGGGACTCCAAATTATTCGCTTCCGTGGAAGTGTTTTGAGGAAACCCACCTTGCCATTACGCGGGGAACGTCAAGCGTTGTAGTGCTATTCTTGGGCTTTTTGTATGCTAAGATATGAGTACAGAATCCGCAAACACAGAAAGTCCAATTCTTATGAATCAACGTATCTCTGTTCGAGCAATCGTACGAAATAACGAGAAGACATTATTGCTCCGTAGGGCTAATGGTCGCTCGACCATCCTTGGGCAGTATGAATTGCCTGGCGGCAAGCTTGATTATGGTGAACAGCCTGAAGATGCCCTTAGGCGTTACTTGCATGATGACGCTGGCTTGCATATTCAAACGATGCAATTATTTGATGCTGTTACCTATGTGGACCACGATGATCGTGATATCCAGTACGGTGTAATTGTATATCTTGTGAGTTTGGCGCAGGCCGACAGGCCTGTAAGATTGAATCAAAACTACGATAAATATATTTGGCAAAAGGTGCAAAATATACAACGTAATACAGTCACTGACTTAAGTCAGTTGCTGCTAGGTATTATTCAACAAAAACAATTAACAGATGAAAGCAACGAAAAAGTAAGATTTAAAGATGTAAAATATGCATCAGATATCGCAACAATTATTTATTCAGATGGCGGATCTCGAGGTAACCCTGGCCCCTCTGCTGCAGGATATGTCATTATGAATCAACAGCAAGAGATTTTAGATCAAGGTGGGGAGTACCTTGGCATTACGACTAATAACCAAGCGGAGTACCAAGCGGTTCGGCTAGGTTTAGAGAAGGCTCATGCTATGGGTCTACGAACTATTGATTTTCGCATCGACAGTATGCTGGTGGTGAATCAAATGAACGGTATCTATAAAATTAAAAATCGTGAGTTGTGGCCAATTAATGAGCGGATTCGTGAGTTAATGACTCATTTTGAGAAAGTAAGCTTTAGTCATGTACGGCGCGAGTTTAATCAACTGGCTGATAGCATGGTAAACCAAACACTTGATGCGCATATTGTGACAAATGATAGGGTATAATAGTCCCAGGCAGTTCGTTAGGCGATTACTTGCTGGTGTCAAAGCCATGTAAGAGGAAAGTCCGGGCAGCACAGAATAACGACAGTTGCTAACGGCAACCGAGGGAAACCTTAGGGAAAGTGCCACAGAAACGAAACTACCCGCTTTTTAAGTGGGAAAAGATGAAACGAGTGAGGTAAGAGCTCACAGCAGGCCGCGGTGACGCGGTGTGAAGGTAAACCCTGTCGGCTGCAAGGAGATCTACACACAGGGCGATTCGTCCGTAGGTCGCTACCCGCTTGATCCTGTAAGCAATTACAGGACTAGATAGATGATCGTCCACGACAGAACCCGGCTTATCGACGGGCTGCCAACTAAAAATACCACCTGAAGGGTGGTATTTTTAGTGCAAGGAATGCCAGTCAGATCTTGTAAGTTAGATTTTAGCGCTCTTTACGATCGCTTCAAAAGCTTTTGATTCACTGACAGCAAGTTCTGAAAGGACCTTACGGTCCAATTCGATATTAGCTGCCTTTAGGCCGGCAATTAGCTTACCGTAAGTTATCCCTTGCTCACGTGCAGCCGCATTAATACGGGTAATCCATAGACCACGGAGGTCGCGCTTTTTATTGCGACGATCACGGTAGGCGTACTGGAGTGAACGAATCACACCTTGTTTTGCAAGGCGGTATGATCGTGTGCGATTGTGCTGCATGCCTTTAGCAAGCTTCAGAATCTTTTTGTGCTTTGCGCGGGCGGTGACACCTCGTTTAACTCGCATATTATACTCCTAGAGCTCGTTTAACATTTTTCTTCATGCTACCAGTAATGGTAGCGGTCGTGCCGATGGCACGCTTGCGGCTTTTGCTCTTTTTTGCAAGCATGTGGCCACCAAACGCACGACGACGGGTGATCTTACCGGTTGAGGTAAGTTTGATCCGCTTAGCGGTTCCTTTGTGGGTCTTAAGCTTTGGCATTATTTACTCCTTACTACTATGCTCAGATTGCGACCAGCCATCTGAGGCTTTTGCTCAACAACTGCATCTTCTTCAAGTAGAGCGATAATCTTTTCAATCATGACGTATCCCAGTTCTTTGTGTGCCATCTCGCGTCCTCGGAAAAAGATGAGAATCTTTACCTTATGGCCGGCAGTCAAGAAGCTACGGATCTTTCGAAGTTTGATTTCAAGATCACCTGCGCCAATTTTGAGCCCGAATCGCATTTGTTTTAGCTCGGTAACTTTAGAGCTTTTGCGGTTCTTTTGTTGCTCTTTCATTTTCTGGTATTGGTATTTACCCCAGTCAACGACTTTTGCAACCGGCGGGTTGGCATTTGGTGATATTTCAACCAGATCAACTCCAGCGGCTTCGGCAGCTTTGAGAGCGTCGGCACGCGATAGAATCCCTAGTTGTTCTCCATCTTGACCGATGACTCGCAGCTCGTTTGCACGAATAGCCTCATTGATACGAATTGATTTATTTATTACTGCTCTCCTTAATTTTGAATAGTGCAATTTATAGCGTTACTCAGATAAGTATTTTATCAGATGTGAGTCAGTAGTTCAAGTGGTTTGTCTATATTGGAGTGCATCGCAGACATGGGCTGGTGTCAATTCCTGACAGTGGTCAAGGCTTGGCAATCACATACGCTACTTCAGTGACGTTAAAGTAGCTTGTGTGCTGAGCTTGAGTATATCGGCTGTTTTTGTTGGTGGTTGTTTTGAACCAGATTCGAAATGTAGTTGTCTTACAGTATGTTATTAACAAAATCATTGTCTTTCATACTACAACCGTAGCTGTTAACTTGCCGCATGAAAGCATGATGTATAAGAGTAACAGAGAAGATTGTTGTTTATAATTCATCATGTTTTGAAGTAATAATTTGATCTTTCGCTTTTCAATAACTTTATATCTGCGTCCAACAATTTGATGAAAGAGGGGAGACTACTGGTTGCTTTGTTTGTATTCTCTATGAGGTGATTATAGAAACCAAGATGTATAACTATCAAAACTTAATCAACCGTAAGTAATAGCTTCGGCTAAACGCACTTGTTAACCTCTCTAAAAAAATGGTATACTTTATATATCGGTTGGGGCTGACTTTAGCTTTCGACGGAAGGAATTTAACAGGTTATTCTGCAAGTCGATCATACGCGTAACGTATATTTTTAATTGCAAAAACTACATTTGCTAACGCTAAGGAATCTTTGGCCGTATTTGCTTCTGCATTTGCCCCAAAGAGCCTAGCGCCAATCGCAGCCTAATACGCTCGATCACCGCATAGAACAGGCGACATAGTTCTGTGATGGTGTTATATTCATGTCGCTTAGCTTTTTTGTGGGCAGCAACACAGATAAGTAACATTTCTTTGCGCGACGCATGAAGTATTTTTGTTTGTCATCTAGCTTCAGACGTCGTTAACATGTAAAACAGACTATACTTGTAGACGAATAACCAGTTACCTTTCGGACCCGGGGGCAGTGCCCGG
>CAMPHY010000026.1 GCA_946886125.1 uncultured Candidatus Saccharibacteria bacterium
TGCTCTAATAGATTAACTTGGAATAATAAGGTCAAGCATTAACCACTCGGGTTTGCCTTCTACTATCGCTGCTACAGATAAATACATTGACGACAAGCCACCAACAATCATTATACTTGCAACTAGCCAACCAAATATAGCAAAGTGCAGGCACGCAAGTGTTACGACAGTAAATCCTACTAAAAATACAATTACACCCACAATCATCAGTGCCCAACTGCGACCAGTAATCGAAATGATGGGCATCTTTTCTTTTGGTGGCTTCTTCACATTGACCCTAAATTAACTCACTGATAGTAACGCGTGTTTGCTCAGTCGTATCACGACTACGAACAGTGATCGTATTATCTTCGAGCGTATCAAAATCAATAACTATACAATATGGTGTTCCGATTTCATCTTGACGACGATATCGTTTTCCGATGTTGCCATTATCATCCCACATAACATTGCCATGTTTTTTCTTAAGTAATTCATACACCTCACGTGCTTTTTGAGCAAGCTCTGGCTTATTTTTAAGAAGCGGTGAAACACAATATTTTACTGGTGCTAAGTGCTCCGGGAATTTCATAAAGATACGCTTTTCACCGTTTACTTCATCCTCAGTATAGGCAGCTGAGAGTACTGCCATAAGCGCACGTTCTACACCAAACGACGGCTCGATCACGTGCGGTACGAACTTTTCGTTTGTTCCCTTTACGTTATACTCCATACTTTTACCCGCATTGTTTTGAATGTTCATAAGGTCAAAATTAGTGCGATACGCAAGACCGAGGAGTTCTTCACGGCCGATTGGAAAATCGTATTCAATATCAATTGTGCGCTCACTGTAATGAGCTCGGTCGGCTTTTGGTACTTCAAGCTCGTGAATCGCATCACGTGGTAAACCAAGTGCTTCAAGAAATTCATAAATGTCTTTTAATAGCGCTTCGAATGATTCCTGCCATTTATCTGGGTGAACAAAATATTCAATTTCCATTTGTTCAAACTCGCGACTACGAAATACAAAATCACGCGGACTAATTTCGTTACGAAACGCCTTACCTTGTTGCGCTAAGCCAAATGGTAAATCTGGATAAAAATTGTCGACAACATTTTTGTAGTTGGTAAAAATACCCTGAGCGGTTTCTGGGCGAAGATAGCTAATTGACTTATCATCCGCTACCGGGCCGACGGTCGTCTGAAACATCATATTAAACGTACGCACTTCAGACAGTGGATTACCATTTGGACTTTTAATCTCTTTTTCAATAATTAAGTCATTGAGCTCTGCATTCGTCAGACCATTCACTTCAAACCCAGCATCTTTTACTAAGTGATCAGCGCGAAACCGCTGTTTTGTCTCAAGATCTTCCACGAGCGGATCGGTGAACGTGTCAACATGACCACTTGCCTGCCACACTTTCTGGTTCATCAAAATAGCCGCATCAACTCCGTACATATCGTCACGACTATCAACAAACATCTTCCACCATAACTGCATAATATTACGCTTCAGCGCCACGCCAAGAGGGCCGTAGTCCCATGTCCCCGATAAGCCTCCGTAGACGTCACTCCCCTGATAAATAAAGCCTCGACGCTTTGCCAGACTTACAATTGCTTCCATTCGTTCGTTTTTCACTTGTTGATTCGCCATAATTACTGCTTATTATAACAGATACGAGCACTAGCCCTTAAATTGCTGCGTGCTGCCGAGCAACCAGCCAGCAATCTGGTAGAATATCACCCACCCCGCCTACTTGTGCTAATGTTTTAAGCGATTTTGCATTAATAAGACGCAACAACTTAATGTGATCAGCGCCAATATCTCCTTGCTCCACAGGTCGAAAGCCCGTCTCTGCTTGATCGTAACGGTACTGCATATCCGACTGAAGTGACGCACCCGAGATATCATGCGTCAAGCTCAGCTCGTGTCCGAGTAGCGCGCTGTAACGTAAGTAAAACCACGTCTCCACTAATTGTCTCGGTATCGTCTCCGTATCGAGCCCCATAAGCACTTCGAGTAATACATCATACCACTCTGGCTCGTCCACCATATCACTTGCTCGAGAGACATGCTTAATAACCTCATAGCCAAATTGCATACGGTCATAGTCTTGAAGGATGTGGCGATAAAATTGAATCAATCGAGCTGACGTCAGTACACCAAGCTCACCTTTTCCCTCTCCAATTACTACGTCACTTACGGCAAACAATTCAATTCCACCAGCAAGTCGTGATTTCTCCTTACGGACCCCACGCGCCATAACACTACGCCGGCCTTCTGGTGTCATCATCTGTAGAATGCGATCTGCTTCACCATAATTTGTACGCCGAAGCACAATAGCGCGCGTACGAAGCGTTTTCATAGCGTAACACTCCGAAGCGCCGTAACAATATCGTCAGGTTGCATAACAGATTTATCCAAAATTCTTTGCACGCCATAGGGCACTAACTGGTCACTATCAAGATCAGCAGCCATATTAGTACAAAGGACGACTGGTATGGCTGCTGTATCGTTATACGACTGCAGTTCATGAAGTAGCGTAAAGGCTGTTGTGCCCGTAAGTAGTACATCAAGTACAATGGCATCGGGTTTAAACTCATCAATGACATCAATCGCCGCTAACGCGTGAGGCACATGCTGCACCTGGTAATGATGTACTGCTAATATACGCTCAAATTGTTCTGCCAGCCAGAAATCATCTTCAATTATCAGAATACGAAGCTGTTTACTCATAGTAATCGTAGTTGACTGGAGGCGTGCATATCGACATAAAATGAGGCTCCGTCACGATGACGGGTCGCACCAATCGCTCCTTGCATTGCTTCAGCAAACTGGCTTGCAATATATAATCCCAAGCCGCTGCTTTGTGGCCTGGCGTGCAGCGCCTGAGGTCTCTGCAATTTGCTCGATACGCTTTTCCACATTGCTGGCGATACGGCAGGTCCGTAATCTCGTACCCCTACACGTACCAAATTGTCTTTGAGCGCCTGGGTGCGTAGTTCTACAACTCCGTCCTCGGCAGCATAGTGCAGTGCGTTATCGCTGAAATTCATGACGATCCGCCGAAGTAGATCACGATTTGCTACTATAACTGGTGGCCGGCGACGCGTTGCGACGCGAATACTACGTCCATGCGCTTCAAATAATGGCGTGAGCTCATGGGCTATATCTTCACAGAGCTGCTGCGGGTTTAATGGCTCAAGTTCAAATAATGCATCTTCTAAGCGTGCACAACGCGTAAGATCAGCTGTCAAACGCAGGGCGCGTTCACTAGTGAGTGTCATTTGCCGCAGCATTCGAGCACGCTCAGTCGGAGAGAGGTCAGCTTGCTCAAGTGTGAGTGAAAGCTGACGTACGAGTGCAAGCGGCGCCTTTAGTTCATGGGCGGCAGTAATGAGCGAAGAAGAGTCACCAAGCAGCGACCCTTTAATCATTAAATCATCCTCCCCTAGCCCTTTTCGCATACTATCTCTAGTGTAGCATGCGAATTAGTAAATACGGAGCCTTACTTATTGAACGTAATCGTCTTAATGAGTTCGTCAAATGCAGGTCTAAACGTCTCGGCGTCAGTACGGAGCGTGACGGTTTTATCGCGAATTTTATAAATGACAGCTGAACCACGAATATCATCACTAAAACTACCGTCAAAACGCGTGCCGTTATTACCATCGACAGAAACACCACTTGAACGCAGTTCACCGTTTTCTACGCGATTTGAGTAGTCGTCAAGTACGTCTTCATAATCCTTATCTTCAATCGTGACGCGTAAAGCAAATTGCGTTGAATCATCGAGCGGCGGTACGATACCGGGATTTAAATACGCTTCAAACCTATTGCCATTAGAGGTATCTTCAGCAACGTGCACGCTCCAAGTCTTTGAGTAATCGAACATAAGTCGTCCATAATCATCTGGGCCAACAAATTGTTCGTACGGAAGTTGTTCACGCTTTAAAAATTCCGCCTCTAACTTATCGGCCTGCTCTTTATTAGATTCAGCGACCGCTACCGCTACCTTAGCGTCAACATTATTTTTTTGATCAGTGTAGTTCATATAAGCCCACACAGCTGCGCCACCTGTACCAGCCAGTAATACCGCAAGAGCAATCGTGGTTATGAGGAGGCCGCTAATGGCGCCGCGCTCGTGAGAATGTGAGTAGTTCATGCCGTCATTATACTTGTGCTTCTGTCTCCTGTAAAGGAGGGACGTGATAAAGAAAGAAGGATTCATTCTGGCGCAGTATGGTTTGTCCTGGAACCATGAATCCATAGCTCATAAAATAGAGAGGCTTACGCAATCGACTCGCCTCTTTTTGTACTTTTTGATACATTTTTTGAATATCACGTGATTCTCCAAATGTATACACAATTGTTGTATCGTCCGGTAGGCGCGTCAGCCAAAAATCTGCGAGTCGAATCGTGACAAGATGTCGAAGCTGACGTGATACGATACGGCTTATTAGTACTAAAATAGGATTCAGCTCATACCCAATAGCGCGCGCGCCACAGCGGGCCGCCTCCCGTAGTACAATCCCATCCCCACTCCCAATATCAACCAAAAGATCATCGGAACTCAGTGGATATAATTCTTTAAACGCCTTTTTTAAATTATGTCGTTTCGTTGGTACGTATGGCGCTCCGCGAAATACCGTCAGGCCGAACAACAGTACAACAACAATCAGTGGAAGTACCCACACTATAGCTTATTCACTCGCAAATGATTTTTTTACAACCGTAATATCATTTTTAAGCGCCGCAAGATCAGCTTCAATTTCTTCAGCTAACTTTTCTGCCCGCTTAAATACATCAAGCGCCTGTTCAAGCGCAAATTCTTCACTATCAAACCATGCCACAAGTTCATTTAGTTCAGTCGTCTTGTCTTGAATAGTCTTATTTTTTGTCATATGATTCTACCTTTGCTTTTATTATAGCGTGCTTCGTTTCTATACTGACGACATCGCCCACTTGCGGCTTACCGCGAATAATAGCATAGCCTCGAGCCAATACCTTATTGGGATCAAGCTCCGACAAAAGCTGCGTCGTACTGCGTAACTTTCTCTGTTCATCTTCAATTCGTCGCAAACAAGTATCAAGCGCACTGTTCAGTTGCTGCCTTACTATTAATGATCGTTGGTGGAGCGCCTGCTCTACGCGTGGCAAGAGCGAGCGAACCTGATACTGTACGCTTCTAACTACCTCTCGAGTATCTGGTACAAGAATCTGCGCAGCATTACTCGGCGTCGCCGCACGTACGTCAGCTGCCATATCGGCAAGACTTTCGTCTGTTTCGTGCCCCACGCCTACAAGTGTCGGTACACGACTAGCAGCAATTTCGCGCACCAGTAATTCGTCATTGAATGCGGCAAGATCATCCTTACTGCCACCGCCACGAATCAGTACGATCACCTCCGGAAGCACCTCTTGTGAGTTGAAGTATTTTAGTGCACGTATCATTTGATCCGGCGCATCGTCACCTTGTACTTGCACTTGTGCAACATCGACTACTACTCCGCCCCAACGGTCATTTAAAATTTTAATAAAATCAGTATATCCTGCTGCTTGCACACTGCTAATAACTGCTACGCGCTTCGGTATACGCGGGAGTGATCGTTTACGTTCAGGAGCAAATAACCCTTCCTTGTCGAGTTTTGCCTTGAGTAGCTCAAAACTTTTTTTAATATCGCCTTCACCGCTTGGACGAATCGCACGAATCGTAAGGCTGAATTTTCCCCACTGCGTCAATTTTGGTGAGGCGGTAACAATTACCTTCATGCCATCTTCAATCGGCTGGCGCAACTGCCAAAGCATCATAAAACAACCAACACTTGCACCAGCGTCTTTTAAGTCAAAAAAGATAAACTTACCCTGGTTGACCTTAAAGCTCGCAACTTCGCCTTCAATCTGGACACTCGGGTATGCATACTCGAGTGTTTGATTAGTCAGCGCGACAAAGTCGCTAACGCTGAATTGGAGGTTTGCCTTTTCCATACTTCAAAATTGCATGTTGATAAAATGCATACCCGAACACAATTGTAGTGAGTAACTGTATGACTCGGGCAAGTACAATGCCCGCAATAGCTACTCCTGATGGCACACCGGCAATTGTCAAAAACGCAACCATCAAGGCTTCATAGGCTCCAGCCCCACCTGGTGTTGCCACAAAAAAACCCGCCATAGAAGCGAGGCCATACGCAATTAATACCGGCGCTGGGTTTACCGTTGTGCCAAGTGCCCAGAACGTGATTAAAAAAATACCGACATCAAAGATGGTAAAAATAATACCCCAAATGAATGGCTTGATTAAAATGCGTTTATCTTTACGTAATTGCAAATAATCATCATGTAAATCGTCAAAGAAGCTTTGTATTTTTGGACTCGTAAGTACTCGCTGTCTGCGGCCGAATGTCACTTTAGTAACAATCTTATTCACGATTCGTACCAACCATGCCGAAAAGGCATTGAGACGTGCTTGATTACTAATCAAAAATGCAGCACCAAAAACAGCTACTGTCATAATGAAAACAAGTGTACAGCTTACTAAAATAATCCATCGATTCACATTACCATCGATAGTGACGGCAATTATAGCAATAAATAGTAACGTAATGAACGCGGCAAATCCGACTGCATAGCGAACAACTTGCGACATAGCCGCCCGACCAGGACTGACGCCGTAGTGACCTAGTCGCCATGTCATATACGACACACCACTGACACCCCCACTCGGTAGTGTATGATTAACGAAATTGACTTCAAGCGACATACGCGTCAACTCAACCCGTGAAACATCCTTAACAGCTTTTTTTGCGCGCAAATACTCAAAGATCATTTCACCGTTTGAGTAATACATAATGAGCTGTACTGGGATGAGCAGTGCAAGAATCCAGAGATTCACTTGAGCAAGAAGTCCCCATGCATCGGCAAGTTCATTACGCCCCAAATAAAGGATGGCTGCAAGCAGCACAAACGTAACAACACTCAACCAGGTGCGAAATGACATAATTTCATTATACACTCTGACCGATACCGCGTATACTGAGGATATGTATATTGCTATTTTAGGCCGCCAACCAGCTATCGGTATCGCCGAACTTGAACGTCTCTATAAAGATGTGACGTGGTTTTCCGAACAGACCGCCATTATTAATTCTGATGGTTTTGATTTTGAACGACTTGGTGGCACTCAAAAAGCCGGCCGCATTGTTGCCGAACTGCCGCATGGAGATTGGCGTCGGGCTAGCATGAAACTTGTCCAGGCATACCAGCAGGCCTGGAGTGGATTTGAAGGTAAAATTACGCTCGGTCTCAGCGCTTACGGGTTTGACGTTTCACCACGTGAAGTGCAAAAAGCAGGCATCGTCCTTAAAGGAAAGCTCAAGCAGCGCGGAGTCAGCCTGCGACTCATCCCGAATGCAGAGCCTGCGCTCAATACCGCCACGTCCCACCACAATAAACTCGGTCTTTCGAACAATAAGGTCGAGCTTCTGATCGTACGTGGTAAAAACGGTAAAATTGTTATTGCCGAAAGTGTTGGTGCGCAGAATATTACGGCACTCGCTCGCCGTGACCAAGAACGCCCTAAGCGTGATGCATTCGTAGGGATGCTACCGCCAAAACTTGCTCAAATTATGGTCAACCTTTCTAAGCCGCCGCTCGGCGGACGTATCCTCGATCCTTTCTGTGGTACTGGCGTGATTTTACAAGAAGCCGCACTCATGGGCTTTCAAGTTTACGGCAGCGACCTGTCAGATAAAATGATTGACTATTCGAAAGTTAATCTTGAATGGCTCAATAAATCGCTTCACAATGATATTGACACTACTCTCCATCAAGGTGACGCAATTGACACTAGCTGGCAGTCACCTATCGACGCTATCGCTTGCGAGAGTTATCTCGGTCAACCTTTTAGTGCACCGCCCTCACCTGCAAAACTAGCGGAAGTGCGCAAAAATTGTAATTATATCATCGGCTCATTCTTGAAGAATATTGGTAAACAAATTGAACCAGGTACCCCACTTTGTGTCGCCGTGCCAGCGTGGAAAGCAAATGACGGGAGTTTCACCCACTTGCCTCTTACCAGTGACATAGAGACGTTCGGCTACACGCATTATGATTTCAAGACTGTCCGAAACACCGAATTGCTTTACTACCGTGAAGATCAGGTCGTCGCCCGCGAGCTCCTTGTTTTAATCAAGACATAGGAAAAGCCGGCTCCCTTAGAGACCCGGCGTGTGCCAGGTCATAAAGGGACCCAGCTAACCTATAGCCAATAACTATTTCTTGTTAATCACGCCTTCGGAGCTGGCTGCGGCTTTTCGAACTCTTTTACAGATTCCTCCTTCAAGTTCTTGACTTCAGGCACGGGTGTGCAAAATGGATCAATCGCCTCACTGAGGCTATAAGGAACGAGCGTCTCCATGTCAGCACGCCAATGGTGGTTAAATGCTTTTTTTGTCACATCCCACAATGCTTTGGAGTTTCCCATGCCCACCGTTTGGCAGTAGAACGTCACGATCTCTTCGAGAACGAGACGCCGGTCAGTCAGAGGATCGATGCGTCGTTGCAGTTGATCATAGAACACTTGGAGGTCAGCTTCGTAAGCGGCAATTTCTGCCGCTTCGCGAGCCTCCCGCGCCCGCTCCTCTTCTTCAAATTGCTGCTGACGCTCTACCTCGTAGTCCGCCAGTTCTTGTTCCGTTGCACATTCTCCATTCGGTAGGTGTCCTGGGTATTCGTTATCATGCCAATAGAAGTCGACATTGCTGTCGCCAGACCCGACCCAGCAAGCTTGGCCAGCCACAACGTCATCTGTATCCGGCACCTCCTCTCCGCCAGATAGCGGCAAGGAGCAGCCAGACAGTAACAAACTCGTTACCGCAGTTGCCACGAGGGTGATTTTTTTTGAAATAGTAAGTGCGGACAAGTTGCCCACCACCTTTCATAGAAAATGATTAGGACTTTTGTCTGAGGTATACACTAGCATATTTATGCAATACAGTCAATATATTACCTCCTTGAACCCGTTGACATCCCTCATGATATTAGGTACAATTGAACAGATTGATTTTAGAAACTATAAGGAGTTAACCTATGTCACACGTTAAAGCAGGTGGTTCAAGCAAGAACATCCACAACAACGCAGGCCAACGCCTTGGTGTAAAGCGCTTTGGTGGTCAGACTGTTCGCACTGGTGAAGTATTGGTTCGTCAAACTGGCTCAACTAAGGTTGCTGGCCCAGGCACATTTATGAGCAAGAACTTTACCATTCACGCCGCAATTGATGGTGTTGTTGAATT
>CAMPHY010000027.1 GCA_946886125.1 uncultured Candidatus Saccharibacteria bacterium
AAGCTGGTCAAGAACAATATGAGTATCACCGCTTTTTGTTACACAAGCAGCCGAATGGAGTACGTCCGCACGACGATGAACCATATCAACAAGATTTGTGTCGCACGCAAGCTCAAGACCATATGATGGCAGTGACGAGACAAGGGATCTTTTACCTTCCGGAGTACTCATTAGTACAGGAAGTATAGCCCAGTTACGTGCCAGATGCTATCATAAGCATCATAATTTATTAAGTAGCCAATACCTCCCAGTCGAACCCATGACCAAAGTGACCATAACGAGCTGTTTGCTCGTACATCGGCCGACGGAGATTAAGTGCTTCAATGATACCATTTGGTGTTAAATCGTATCCCGAAATCACTTCGCTCACACCATCAATCTCGACCGTTGCTTCGAGTGGCTCGGCCACACCAATTGCGTAAGCAATACGAACCGAAACCTCTTTAGCTTCGCGCTGCTTCAAATAGTCAACTGCGACTTTACGCGCCATATACGCCGCGCTACGATCTACTTTACTTGGGTCTTTTCCACTAAACGCTCCCCCTCCAACAGCAATCCGCGGTCCGTAATTATCAACCGCAAGCTTACGTCCAGTTAAACCTGCATCGGCGTCAAAGCCACCAACTGCCCAGTCACCACAAGGATTAACATGTAGCCGTATATCGTTACTTGCCTCATAGTCACGGAGCCAGCGTATCACCGCTGCCTGCAGTTGAGACGTTTGCGCATGTTGGAAACTGGCCACCACCCCTACAATTGTCTGATCCTTAAGAGTGATTTGCGTTTTACCATCGTGCGGCCATTGATCATACAAATAACGATTTAACGATCTTGATAATACGACTTCAAGCGGCAAATATTCGGTGGTCTCGCTTGTTGCATAGCCCGTAATAATCCCCTGGTCTCCGGCGCCACCTACATCGACACCTTGCGCAATCTCGCTACTTTGCGTTGCTATATGCTCAATGAGTTCAACCTCACCTGCTAAACGAGCGACAATATCGGCAACACACACTTGCTTGGCTCGAGAAGTGACTTCGCCAGTCACAAACAACTTGCCGTGACCACCAGCAACGTCAACCGCCACCCTGGCAAAAGGATCTTCCTTTAAGTGGGCATCTAAAATAGCATCAGATATTTGATCAGCAATCTTATCTGGATGCTTCGGAGACACGCTCTCGGCGGTTCTAAAATTGGTAGGTACAGACATAAAAAACTCCTCTCTATCTGCCCTAAGGAACATCTGAAAGGAGTTTCAATAAAGACTGAACTCGTATATCTTTCCTGATGTCCTCAGGCTGGAATTAGCACCTTGTATTTCTACAGGTTGCCGGCGAGTCTCAGGGCCAGTCCCTCATCGCGCTCTTGATATTAGTGTGTTACGTTGCTAGTGTAAGCGATTGCCATGCTTACTACAAGCCCATTTCGCCTAAAATAAGGTGCACATTCGCAAGATCTGTTTGTGAGGCTTTTGAAAAACTTCTTTCGATAGCCTCTAGTTCAGTACGATCCCTGTCGAGCATACTATCATCATCTATGAATGCCACTGACTCATTTGTGTGCACGCCTAATATCCAAGACGTTTCCACACCAGTACTGTTGATAGCCATGCTATGTAATAGCTTGGTTGTTAAAACACCATCCCTTTGGCCAATCCTATATTCTCTTCGGTCAAATTCGGTATATTGCGAATCGGATATGTCTTTTTGTTCTTGGCCAATAGTAAAATATAGTTGCTCAGTAGCACTGTCATATTCTGCGGCAAAATCATACGAATCAAAAATGGTTGGACTTATTTCATAACTACGCACAACCAGCAGCGGGTCATGCTCAGAAACGTCCGAATAAATATTTCTTTCTTGTTGCAAGTAATGGTAGACAGGTATAAGTACCCTTTCGATAAGCCGCTTCTGCTCAGCGTGATCCATCATTTCATTCAGCGCACCGACGCCTTCAGTTTCCATATCTTATTAATACTGTGAAACTATGTTTTAAGCAAGCACTAGCGGACGCATAGAAGGACGATAAAAAGCTGGCTTATGGGGCTTGCTTAATTTCGCATTAAAGCTATACCCATGAGCCGAAAAATTTGTTACATCATCAAGTGAATCGATTTGATTGTCGACGATCCAGCGAGCCATCACGCCGCGCATCATCTTATTATAAATGGGCACCTGTGACGTTACGCCACTTGGTTTTTTATCAATAAACATTGGAGTTATTACTTTCACACTACTTGGTAAGTGAGACACTACTGCTTTTGCATATTCATCCGATGAGAGCACGCAACATTCACTGTGAAGCTCCGGTCTCTCAGCGACATAGTCTGCTAACACTGTCCCCCAAAACTGATACATGTCCCTTGCCTCACCAACAGACAATCTTGCTCTCATCTCAAGTCGGTACGGAGCAATAGCATCGTACGGCCGTACAAGCCCATACACCGCACTAGCAATTAAAAGATGTTGCTGCGCATACTCTGCACTTTTTTGAGAAAGTGTAGTCGCTTGGAATCCCTTAAAAACATCTCCAATATACGTCCATAGGGCGGTCTTATGAACAGCCGTGTCGTGATACATTTCAGTCACCCGCTCTGCAATTGTTTGACTCACCTTCATGAGCTGCGCTATCTCATCAATACTATACGTTGACAGTTCTGCCCGTATTTGACTCGCTTCGTCAGGAAATAGCACTCGCTCAGTTCGCACATAATCAGGTGCAGGTGCAGTAAAATCCATTGTTTTTGACGGCGTTAAAAGTGTAATCATATTTTAGTTGTATCGTACGCCCAGTGTAGTAGCGCTTGTCGCTGGCGACGACGGCATACTATATCACCGGGTGCACAATGTGCTTTTATTTGACCAATATGACGAGTCATATTTTTCCATCGCTTGATTTGTCGTTCATCTTCTGCCGGGAGACGACGCCCCATATAGTACCGACAGTACCATTGAAACCAACCCCGTGGGTCATCATCATATATCCAGCCTTTGCGGCGCCACTCTGCTAAGGATTGACTGGCGTTAACTTCAAAAAAGTTTACCATTGGATCTCGTTTGCCTTTCGCAAATCTAGCTTTTTCAAACCAGTTTTTTGGAAATTCGTCTGTACAATCACGCATATAGACACCGCCAAACACACCCATCTCTAGCATTTGTTTTGGTGTTAGATCTGGAGCAAAAACTGAAGCAAACTGCTCGCCTGCAGGGGCAACTAGTTCATAGCTATACCCCTGTTGCATCGTATCGCTAACTGTTACTATTTGCGTAGATGTCATCATCTATTACAGTCGAATGCCTTGACGTGCTTTATTTGCCCACTCATCAGCCATCTCATTACCCTCATCACCCTCATGGCCACGCACCCACGTAAGAGTCGCCTGTGATGCTTTGTAGAGCGGATATACTTCCTGGACGATATCAAGATTCTTAATATCGCCACCCTTCTTCTTCCAGCCTTTAGCTTCCCAGCCTGGTGCCCATTTAGTAATCACATTAATCCAAAATTCACTGTCGGTAAAGATTTGACATTCCTCTCCGGCAGCATCATGCAGAGCCGCAAGAATTGCCTTACCTTCCATGCGGATATTAGTCGTTACCCCCTCTTCACTCCCAAGCACACGCGGCTGTAGTTCACGAATAACAGCAAACCCACCTGGACCTGGATTGGGGCTTGCACTTCCGTCAGTATAATAAGTAATCATATACTCCATTCTACTATAGTGCGACGCAACAGTGCTCGATTAGGTTTTTAAGCCTAAAGAGCGCATAATAGGAAGACTAAGTGTACCGAGGGGATAATCATATGGCAAAAGGTCAAAATAAGCGCAAAGAGATCAAGAAAAAGAAGCAAGAGAAGGTTTCGATTTAATGCAGCCGACTTCAGAAATAATGACACTCGAGGAAATCACAACCAGTCTTGAAGACCTTCAGTCTGACCCTAACATGCGCACAAGAGATGCCTATAGTCCTTCCGCCAACGATTGGCCAGATAACCGCCTCCCTTTTGTCGAAATTCATCTTGCTTACCTACGTAGTCACAAACAGGTAAACCCTCGGCACTACATTTCAAACCTACGTTTGATGATCAAAAAATCCTAACTATTTGATTGCCTGGTTAAGTTCGTAGATCTCCTTGCCTTGTTGGAGTTGTAGGCACGTCAGTGCAACACTTTCCTGTGCAACTACAGTGTAGTTCCCCCTCGGATCAAGATGTTGCATATAGCGGTCGGTTAGCATAGCAATAGAACTATTTTGTCCAATAAAGTCCTGCAGTACGGGATGGCTACCGGTCGGATTAACTTTACTAAAAATTTGGTCAGTTTGATGAAATGAAAACCGACCATTATTAAAATTGGCCAAGTCACTCAAACCATAGCCAAAATGCACACCCCTGTAACATGCACCGAGACTATCCATAGACATATCATGCGGCGCCATCGCCCTCGCTAAACTTTGCACGTATTGGTCTAGTAGCTCCCAGCTCTCTAGGCGAGCATCAATATATGTCTGATTGTCTTCAAAATATACATCAAAAAAGTTGATTAAGTCAGAAAAGTGACGCTCAACTTTGTTCTCGAGACTTTGATTTAATTCAGGATTCATACTCTCACTATCCTCTTCTTGTGTATTTTTGCAAGCAGACGTGAATAGCACCCCTTACATCAGCAAGGGGTGCATATCCGAGCAAGCGGGCCTAGGTATAGCCCCCTGTCTTATTGTTTATGTGAACACATATACGGTCTTTTCGGTAGGTGCGGTCGACAGGCCTGAGCTATCCTTTCATACTTCTCTTCAGATAGCTCGCCGTTTATTCGCAGCTCGAATGCAATTCTGTTTGCATCCCTGGCGGCCACAATTACCCTTTCAGCAACATCCGCGTCACTAAGATCGTTCACCTCCTCTAGAAGGATCATCGTCTCGCTCAGCTCATACTGATAGGCCTTGATAGCGACTTGACGATTAGATTCATTATTTGGCAATGTAAAGTCACGCGTCATAACACTTCCTCTCAAACCATTGGTCTTGCTCGGAATATTGCTATTGTAGTACTCTACCCGTGTTTTGCAAACATAAGCGTTACTCTGAAACTTCTATACCGTTCCAGAATGCGACATAATTCGTAAAATCTTTTTTTACTCGCTCGATCGAGCCAGTCATCGGCTCAGGGTAATACCACGCACCAAATTCGTTCACTTTATTATCTACCGTGACATCATAATAGTTCGCCTCACCCTTCCAAAAACATGTCGTTTTATGGTCACTATCTGAAAAGTACTCACGTTTCAGACTTGCGGGCGGAAAGTACCAGTTTCCCTCAATTCGAATTAGTTGTTCTTGTGGCGCTTCGGCAATAACCTTATCATTCCATACTACTTTCATACTTCTCTCCTTCTTTGCTTAGTCTACCACAAGCATTTTTTACACTGGCTTTCTACGCTATACTAGACATAGTAACCACCAGAAAGAAGAGGGCCACTATGGACACTAGCGATCACGGCAAGCACCCATATATTACAAATATCGAAACCGACACGCTTGAAAATGATAAATTCCGTGTTACTAAATGGACCGGCTCTCACCTCCAACTCACACTAATGTGTATCGAACCAAATGGCGAAGTAGGCCTCGAGGTACATCCACACATCGATCAGTTCATTCGAGTAGAAAGTGGTACAGGCCAGGTACTTATGGGGTCACAGCAAGATGCCCTCGATTTCAAAGCTGATGTCACCGGAGATTTTGCTATCTTAATACCAGCTGGTAAATGGCACAATATCATCAATACCTCTTCTGATGAGCCGCTCAAACTGTACAGTGTCTATGGCCCCGCTGATCATGAGCCAGGTACTGTACATAACACCGCAGAGGATGCCGAAAACGACCCACACGAGCACTAAATCATCTTTATATGTCGTGCACGAATTTCTCTGGGTGCAACTCCGAGACTAAATACGTGCCATCCGCTTCATAGTCGTACTCCACCATAAAATCCGCGCGAAAATAGTCGCTGCTACTAACTAATTTGTAGTACAGCCCAGCTGTCTTGGCGGCGTCGTTTCGTAAAATGGGTCCACTATATAATCGGAATTCGTGTGCTCTACCCGGCTCAATTCGATAATCAAGCTCGCTCTTTTGATCCATAATCACAATCTTATCAAGCTCAAGTAATGCATCGGATTCATTCGTTATCCACGCTGTCACGAGCATTGTATCGCCATTAATATGGCTTTTACACCGTTCTACACTTACACGCGGAATGATTTTTTGGCCTTTACCATCAACGGGGGTTTTATCCGCGACACCCCGTACGGGCATGGCTTCATACGGCAGGTCCTCGCGCTTTTCAGCTTGAAATACCGGCTTCCCCTGCAACATTCGTACTACCCCGTTCCATAGTCCCATTAGCCTATCTCCCTTATGTATATATTATAAGCTAAGCACCTGCATTATATTTTTAATAAAGCTGGGAGTGGATCTATAAACTTAATAACAGGCCAATTGTTGTTAATTATATATTTACCTTCCTCGCCTATATGCGGATATTGTAACTGATATACGTTTGCAACTCCACCAAACACAGCATCACCCCATTTTAATCCGAGTATTTCTGCCGCTGATTTAACAGCCTTTTCAGATCCTCCTTCAATTTCAATATATGGATTTAACCATGGCCATTCATCAAGCATAATTTCTATACCTTTAAGCCGCCAATTTTCGCGTTGCGACTCCTGATATGTGTCGTATGTAAGTCCCGCAGCGTCAAGTATAGCAATAGCCGCATCAAAATCGCCGACAGTCACTTCATACTCTTTTGCACCATCAACAGTGTCAGCGTCGAATTGCTTGTAGGTCATAGTCGTCCTATATCCTTCATCGCGCACTCGTACAAACGCATTCTTACTACTCATCGTTTGATTGTGTATAACGACCCGTCGCATTAACCGCATCGGCTGCTCGCACACCCCACCAAGCTCAACTAATTTCTTGCGCAATCCGTCGTGATCAATATTTAAGAATTTAGCCTCTATTTCTGATTGCATGATTTTATCTTAGCACGCTTATAAATACCCGCACATCACTCTATGTTACATACCGCAGAATAATCAATTTTTGATAGCACCACTCGAACGCCTATTACAGTACGAGTATTGATGGCTTTAGCACGTAGATTGTGCCTTAATCTTTTTTGTGACTACGTAATTCACCCCGACACCCGTGAAGTATCCTAGGTCATCATCAGCACAAAAATTACCACCATTGTTTTCACCTTCATTTTCATTTAAGTAGTAAGGGTTCCCGCGAGAGTCGCCGTCGTAAAGAGTCTTTAAATTCATTCCTGAAGCCGATGCTAGTCGATCGAGTGTACTTCGCCACTGCGTCCAGCAGGCATGAGTGTCATTATTAAGAAGCCGCGGCTCTATTAAGTCTGGGTTCCCGTTAATACGTGCGCAGCTATACGACGTCATACCAGTTCCCGTTATGGCGACTGTCGTTTTTCCAGTGTTAATCCGAGCGGTCACTATAGCCTTTTCAATTGTAGCAATATCAGAATCTCTTTGAGCTGCATAAGCCCTATCTTGTATGCCGTTATAGGCGACCACAGTAATGGCTGCAAGAATACCTATTACGACAATAACGATGAGGAGTTCGACGATCGTGAACCCTGTTTGATTCTTAATTTTCATACGCACCCCATGTCCAGCTCATTTCATTGTTATTGTCTTGGTTCCAATTTCTACCACTACATATCCAGTTGCTATGCTTTGGATTAATAGGATCCGACTTAAGGCGCTTTATAGAAAAAATTACATACGGACCGCGCGAAACATCACAACTGTAGGTTCCAGCGGCATACTTACAATAACGATAGTGATAGGTGCTATCGTTAACAGGATCAAGCGGCACGTTACTTAGACCCGTATCGCTTACTAGATATTCCATAAAAGAACTGCCTGAAGTACTACTCTCCCAGCATTGCGGGGTTGCTGCTGGATATTCACCATTCACCGCCTTATACGCTTGTAAACCTCCAATGATAGTCTTGGCGTCCGTCAACCTTCGACTATCTAGTGCACGATCCTGAATGCTGTTATAGGCGACGACTGTAATAGCCGCTAGAATGCCAATCACGACGATGACGATCAGAAGCTCGACGATCGTGAAGCCACTGCTTACTTTTTTATATTTCAATTTCTCAGCCTTACCTATCCGATATGTTACCGATTTCATAATGGCAGTTAGTATTTCCGCCCCAAACATTAATATTGGTCGTCGTCACCCCGTTGATTGCTGGGCAGGTCGAAAGCACACCTGCATAGGTGACGTCCATACGAAGCTGCCCGGCTGCGCCCTGGAAGTATGTGATACCTCGCTTCCATATATCATTTGAATGAACAGCCGTCACAAACGCAGGTGTAGGAATTGATGAATTGAGATATTTTTGAAGTGCATTATTAAACGCTGGATTCTCCTTTACCCCCCATGTCGAATTATCTTGGCGACATTGAGCAATGCCAGTCGCTTCCGTACCACTTACCCCGTACATATAACCTTCGCCCAGACAGACATTATAGATACTTGGCCATGATCCATTGTCGATCTTATACATTTTCATTGCTTTTAACCATGCGCTGGCAGCATTTACTGTTTGTGTATTTTTAGCACGATCCTGAATGCCGTTATAGGCTACTACAGTAATAGCCGCTAGAATGCCAATCACGACAATAACGATAAGCAGTTCAACAATCGTAAAACCACGACGCGAAACATCCGTCGATGGCACTACACTTAATTGAAGAGTTCTTGATTTCATGGTCATGCGCTTTCGTACCCAGGTGTCCAGTAGCCATACGCCCAACAAATTCGTGCTGGATCTACCATTTCTGGTCGCGCTTTTCGCACCTCGCCACATAAATTATCAATATGCGAAATTAATTTATAATCAGTACCATTTGAACGGTACGCGTACGCTGCATTTGTTACGCTGGTTGGATTTTGCGGCAATGCACCAATAAATTCAGGTACAAGACCAGGAATATAATTAGCCTCTCTACTCATCCCAAGCCAACCACCACTTGGTGTCGCAGGATAACTACCATGCACTGCGTGGTACGC
>CAMPHY010000028.1 GCA_946886125.1 uncultured Candidatus Saccharibacteria bacterium
CCATGAGGGTGATATTTACCCATCACTTCACCAGCAATACGAGCAGACTTAGCAAACTTACCACCAGGACGCAGACCCTGCTCACCCATGGTGTATAAAATACGTCGGTGAACCGGTTTCATACCATCTCGCACATCAGGAAGTGCTCGATCAATAATCACGCTCATTGAATAACGCAGGAAGTTATCTTCCATATAGTCTTCGACGGTACGGTTCTCAAGTGTCTTTGAGTGTGTTTGCACCGGAAGGATCACTTCATCAATTGGTGTATTTTTATCATCATCCATAATTAAATATCCAGTTCCTCAACGTTAACATCTTTAGCACGTGATTGAATAAAGTTTTTACGTAGTAGTACCTCATCGCCCATAAGCTTTGTGAAAATTGCATCAGCCCGCTCAGCATCTTCCACTTTTACCTGTACCAGTACACGGTTTTCAGGATTCATAGTTGTGTCCCAGAGCTGATCAGCATCCATTTCACCCAAACCTTTGTAGCGTTGGATGTCATTAAGACCGGCCTGCTTCAGTAATGAATCCTCTGGATTAATCACCGTACCGCGCGCTTTACGTTCTTCGGTTAATGTACGCATAATTTCGTCACGCTCTTCATCGCTATAGGCATACCAGCGCTTATTACCAGCTGCTTTTAGCAAGAAGAGTGGCGGTTTCGCTATGTAGATATGTCCACCGTCAACCACTTCGCGCATATAACGGAAGAAGAACGTCATCAAGAGCGTCGCGATATGACTACCGTCTACATCGGCATCGGTCATGATAATGATACGGTGATAGCGCAGCCCATTAATATCAAACTGGTCACCAATACCGACGCCCATACCCTTAATCAGACTTACAATTTCATTATTGCCAAGCATGCGATCTAGACGAGCACGTTCAACATTAAGGACCTTACCACGTAGCGGCAAGATGGCCTGAGTTTTACTATCGCGGCCCGACTTCGCAGAACCACCAGCTGAATCTCCCTCTACAATATAGAGTTCGGAGTCGACTGGATTTTTTGATGAACAATCAGATAGCTTACCAGGGAGATTAAGCCCATCAAGTGCACCCTTACGGATCACATTATCACGGGCAGCACGCGCCGCTTTGCGAGCACGAGCTGCAAGGAGTGCCTTGCCAACAATTTTCTTGGCGACATTTGGGTTCTCGTCAAGATAATAGGCAAAATATTCATTCATCACCTGTTCAACATAGCGACGAACTTCAGGGTTACCAAGCTTATTCTTGGTCTGACCCTCAAATTGAGGATCGGGCAGTTTAACCAAAATAATTGCCGTAAGACCTTCGCGGATGTCTTCACCAGAAAGATTATCTTCTTTCTCTTTAAGCAGTCCACTTTTACGAGCATAATCATTAATAGTTCGCGTCATAGCCGAACGGAATCCAATTAAATGCGTTCCACCATCTGGAGTTAAGACGTTATTAGCAAACGGCTTTACTGTCTCGACAAATGTTTCGTTGTACTGAACAGCTACCTCAACCATCGAGTCTTCAACTTGCTTCTCAACATAAAACACGTTGTCACTCACCACATCTTTACCAATGTTAAGGTGTTTTACATAACTTTGGATACCACCTTCAAAATAGAATGCAGCCCTTTCGTTAGTACGGTTGTCGCGTACGGCAACATAAATACCTTTTGTAAGATACGCTTGGTGACGCAGGTAATTAACCACCCACTTATAGTCAAATTCAATGGTCTCCTTGAAGATTGTGTCGTCAGGATAAAATGTAATTGTCGTACCAGTATCAGTTGATTTACCAACGACAGCGATATCACCTTGTGGAACACCTTGTTGGTACTCTTGACGATACAACTTACCGTCTTTACGAACTTCGGCAATTAATTTTGTCGAGAGTGCATTAACCACGCTTGAACCAACACCGTGCAGACCGGATGATACTTTATATCCTCCGCCACCAAACTTACCACCGGCGTGGAGTACGGTTAGAACGGTCTCGAGTGTACTTTTCCCGGTTTTTGCATGCTTATCAACAGGAATACCGCGTCCATCATCAGTAACGCTTACGCCACCGTCTTCAAGTAGCGTCACGGTAATCTTCGTAGCAAAACCAGCAATAGCTTCGTCAATTGAGTTATCGGCGATTTCTTTAATTAAATGATGTACACCATCGTAGCCAGTGCTACCGATATACATACCCGGACGCTTACGTACTGGTTCGAGCCCCTCTAAGACTTGAATCTGTGACCCGTCATACGAGCCATCGTTTGTTTGTTTAGCCATTGTTCCCCTCACTTATTCAGACGCTTCAGCTATTTACATTTCTACTATTATACCGAACAACTGGTGTTCACTCAAGCCACTTGTGTGAACATATTTCTTATGCTAATCTAGAGGTCAAGAGGACCATAAAAAAGAAAAAGGCAAAAAAATCATGTTCAGGAAGTTTGTATCGAACCTTTCCTTTAGCCCGGCGCTCGTTGGTCAATTGGGATTTTACGCAAAACGATTACGAAAAGAGGAAGCAACGAGGCGAATTGGGCTTATATTTACTGCCCTTGCTCTGGTCGTGCAATCTTTTGCCGTTTTTTCACCACCAGAATCAGCCAATGCTGCGAATCCTGATGCTATTGTCTATAATAGTATCCGCAACAAAGCAGAACTACTTTCTATCTACGATCGTAATAATGACGGAGCGGGTCATCGCGACATCCAACAAATTTATCGTCACTTTGGTATTACACGTCAAGATATCGTCAATGCCCATGAAGGACACTTTAATACAACCGCCTTTAACAATTCATTGAATTTCGTCGGCCGCAGCAACTGGGGTGTCTCCGGTCGTTACCAAGTAGCCGTACCTGGAGCAAATACCAGTATCTATAGCGGAGATTGGCTGAGTGGAGCAATGGAACGTCGCGCTGTGATTGGCCAACGTGCAATTGACGGTGAATGGTTCGCCATTATGCTTGATTGCGGCAATCCAGTGTACCTAACACTTCCTCCAAAACCTGTAGCAACATGTACATCACTAACTATCACCCCTATTAATCGGACCTCCTTACGAGCTACAGCTAAATCATCGGCAAAATTTGGGGCAAAAATTAGCTCATACGCCTATACCGTAAAGAACGCCAATGGTAACGTTGTTGCACAAAAGACAGCAGCTAGTACCTCTACATCCAATGCGGTAACTTTTGAAGGACTAACAGACGGCACTTATACTATTCAAACAACAGTTGCCACCAGTCTAGGCAATAAAACCGGGCCAAGCTGCCAAAAACAGTTTACCGTTTCACCGGAACCACGCTGCCCTCTTCAGCCGGATATCGTCGCCTCCAATCCTGACTGTAAGCCATGCCCCGAAGACGAAAGTATTTGGTACAAAGACAAAGACTGTAGTGCAGAATTTGTCATTGCAAAGACTGTGAGTAACCTTACTCAGTCAATCGAAGATGCCAATAGTACAACTGCAAAACCAGGCGACCGGTTAGAATATACACTTACCGTTAGTAACGTCGGGAAAGATACTGGTCGCTACGTTATCCAGGATTCATTTAGTGATGTATTCGAATATGCTGATGCGATGAGCCTTGGCGGAGGATCAATTACGAAGCCTGAAGGTCAAGAAAATACCAGTGCCTCACAGATCACTTGGCCAGAAGTTACTCTTCAAGCTGGTCAATCTATCAGTAAAGTAGTAAATATCAAAATCAAAGACACCATTCCTGCACTTGCCACTCACCCAACAGCTCGACAATCGTATGATTGTAAAATAACCAACGTGTTTGGTAATACTCTCGAGGTTGGAGTGGAGTGCCCACCAGAAAAGATTGTGGAGCAAGTTGTAACAGAACTCCCTCAGACTGGCTCTGCTGAAAATATGATTTTCGCCGGTATCGTTCTCGCTGTTGTCACCTACTTCTACGCCCGAGCACGACAAGTGAAAAATGAAGTCCGACTAATCCGCCGAGATCTCAATGCGGGAACAATTTAATAATCAGTAACGGTGGTACTATGAGCACACAACCAGAACAATTAAAGACAAATCCAGAGAATAACCTTGAAGCTGCAGGCGAATCTGCCCGTGAGCAAGCTGAGCGCCTTAACGCCAAGCACGAAACAATTGGTGAGCGCAGCCCCGAGCATAGTCAAAAAACAGCCGAAAGAGCCCGTCATGAAGCTCTAGAGTCGGCCATAAGTGTCGAAGCTGGTGGCATAGAAAAGAAACGCGGCAAAAGCTCTTCTCCCGCTATTCGCAGAGGACCTATTAGCAAGCGAGAAAAAGATGCGAGCTATAAGCGTACGATGAAACAAGTGCAACAAGAGATGTCGACGCCTAGCCGTACTTTTAGTAAATTCATTCATAACAAAGCGGTTGAAAAAACAAGCGACGCACTTGGGGCTACGGTTGCACGACCTAACGCAATTCTCGCAGGTGCATTTGTCGCTTTTATCGCCACAATTGTCACCTACTATATCGCAAAAAACATTGGCTATCGATTATCTGGCTTTGAAACAATCGGTGCCTTTATCGTTGGATGGACTATCGGTATCTTATTTGACTACTTCCGAGTTATGATTACCGGCAAGCGCTCGTAAGCCCCCCTTCTTATTCATTCTATACATACTAAAACTACCTCCATATCGGAGGTAGTTTTCATAGCGTTCACGCTTGCTACTGTTATCGTAATTTGATTGAGACCTCATCGTGTGGCTTCGCCTCTTTGCCACGCAGGTGCAACTTATCAACCGAAGCCGCTGAAGGTGTAGTAGGTGCTTGAGGTGACGCCACAGCCTGCGGTGGCGATTGAGCAGGTTGCTGAGGATCGCTGTTCAATACAGGAGGAGCAGGACGTGTCATTGGCTGTACAGGTGGCGATGAAGGAGCTTTAGTTGTAACTGCTACCTGCTGACGCGGAGCTTGTGGTGGATTCACACCACCGATCTGCTGTCGTTTAGCAAGCCAATCATCAAGAAAAGATGAACCTCCAGATGTAGATGCTGGGGCGGACGGTCCTCGACTATCACCCCCACCCATACGTTGTCGCTGAGACTGTCGTAATGCCTCAAGTTTCGCCTTCTTGGCTGTGTCTCCCGCCCCAAGACGCGCTGAAATGTCTTTATCCACCTGAGCACGCGGACGCCCATACTTTGCCGCTGACAAGCGTTTTAAAGCATCTCGCAGCTGCGGATTAGAAGTACCCATTGGCGGTACCAATGACATACTAAACGGCGCTGACGGTACGTTATTAATCATGACTGATGCAACTGTTTGAAAATTCGGCAATTTTGTTAAATCCTCAGCATCAAAGGTTGGAGCAAACTTCTTTTGCAGAATCTCAGCATCTGTTATGCCAATTCGTCCACTGATCACCGTACCGACGTTACCGATAATAGCTTCGCGTATATTGTCAGTTAACTGAGTCATAAACTGATTCGCAAGCACCAAGTTAAGCTTATATTTTCGAGCTTCAGACAGAATCGACTCAAAGCTATCAGTCGCAAAGTTCTGGAACTCATCGACATACAGACAAAAGTCTTCTCGCTGCTCGGCAGGAATACTTGCTCGCCCCATGGCTGCCGCCTGGAACTTCATGACAAAAATCATACCAAGTAGCTGAGAGTTCAGCTCGCCAGTTCGACCCTTTGAAAGGTTGACGAGCAGAATCTTTTTATTATCCATAATGTCACGGAGGTCAAACCCACTTTTAGTCTGCCCTATAATATTACGCATCATTTCATTTGACAGGAAGGCGCCGAACTTACTGACAAACCAGCCAAGAATCTCCGATTTATTCGCCTCGCTCGTTTGGGCCATCTCCTTGTTCCAAAAATCAAGCACAGTTCGATCAGTCACGTACTTCATCTTTTCATCTGTAAACGACTGGTCGTTAAAAATCTGAGGTACATCAATAAACGTAGAACCATTTGGATCACTCATAATCGTCAGGGCAGCATTACGGAACCAGTGCTCGTAACGAGGGCCGATAATACCAGTGTGCCCAGGATCATATAGTCGATATAACATCGCTATCGTCTCTTGGATTAAGAAATCACGTTGGTCCTGTGTCTCAAATTCAAATAGATTTAACCCGATAGGATTTTCCATATCACCAGGATTAAAGTAGATAACATCTTCAACTCGTTCCTTAGGCACCATACCGAGTAGCTCTTCAACTGAGTCGCCGTGCGGGTCGATAAACGCAAATCCTCGACCGTCCATCATATCTTGAAAGGCAAGATTCTCTAGACTGACCGATTTTCCTGTTCCCGTCTGCCCAATCATATAGGTATGACGACGACGGTCACTAACACTAAGGCGTATTTGCTTTTTAGTGCCACGAAATTCGTTATAGCCCAGCAGCAGTCCGTCATTCATAACATGCGTTGGACCGTCGACTTGTTTAGACATCTGTCGCTGTACTTGCGAAGTAGGAATATTTTTTTGACTCGGCAAATGAAATAATGTCGCCAACTCAATCGTATTTAAGATACTATGTGTGACCGTCTGCGGGAAGAAGCGAAAGATATATGCCGTTACCAGCTCTTCAATGTTTTTTGAAAGAGCAAATTTAAAGCCATTGTTAGTCGAAGAATCAAATAATGAAAATGCCGCTACCACATTCTTTAGTAATGCCTGTGAGCGCGTCGCTGTATTTGAGGACACTACAACGCGAATGAGCACTTCGTACCCAGGGTAGCGTGTTTTTTCTTCAATCGCCTCGACCGTTGCCTGCTCTAGTGAGGTAAGTTGCTTGTCTTCAGGTTTTACTTCACCATTTTCAGGCGGCTTCCAAAATGCAGCCATCAGTTCTTTGGGTGCTAAAAGCCCCCCTACACTTGCCTTTTTGACACCCTTATCTTTCTTGATCCGACCAGCAGCCTCAACTGATCGCTTCGTCCACCCTTCAGCGGCTGGGCGTAGCATCAACTGAATCGCCACTCCATCATCACGAGTGGCTGCAGATAAGGCGTTTAATAACGCTCGCGAGGCGTCTCTTTTTGTTTCTTGATATGTTGCAATCGGATATACAAACTCTTTTTTCAAGGTGAACTCGCCACCGATAGTGCCACTCATTTTACCTACTTGGCTAAATATATTATGCTCAGCCACTTCTTCAAGGCGCGCCGAAGGATAGGCGGCTGCGACGGCCTGACGTACAACATCTAGTAGTACGGTCGGCACAACCGTATAGTAATGCACCAATCCTTCGTGAGCCAAAATTTCAAATGCGAGATGCCGTTGGCCATACATTTTGCTCTTGAATCCTTTGGTCGCCGTGCTGGCAATAATGTTATACATTACTTGTGCCTGCGATAGCGCCTCTTCTGTCAAATCACGTTCATCACGCCCTCCACCTTCAAGATCATCACTCGAAGGAGGTAAATGGATGAGGAGCGGCACCATCTTCAAGCCGCGTTCATAATTTTTTGCTTCACGCAGGGTTTTTCTGTACTGAGAGAATACAAAAAAAGCAGCTAATGAGCCGAGAATGACGACGATACTTACACCGATTAAAAAGCCTATCATACTACTAAAGTGCCTGGCTTATTGAACCGAGCCAAGCTCCTTTCCATAGCGCTTCTTGAGATATTCGGCTTGCAACTTGCTTACCGCTTGCTCACGCCCATGCGGGTCATCTTTTGTTTCATTAATTATTTTTTTAGCCTTATCGACCCATTCTTTTTCAATGAGATCGTCGTCGTTAGCTACACTCGGTGTATCATCTACAACGGGATCTACAGGATCAATAACGGGCGTAGCAATTGGTACAACAGTAGGCAAAACAGGGGTAGCATCTGCTACACGAGACGCTGATTCACTTGCCTGCTCCCTTCGCTCTGCACCAGTTTCAATACCCACTTCAGGGGTGCGTGGCAGAGGCGCACGTTCAATGTTCTGACCATACTGGACAGGTGCTTGTTCAAAGCTTGGTCGTGGCTTCGGAAGTTCAGGTTCCATATCTGTAATTATAGCATAAACTTAAGCAACAACTTACGAAGTTTATGATATTCGACGACTGATATAAATACAGCCAATGAGCACGAAAGTACCGATTAAGATAACATCGTAAGGACCAATACCCCCTACTGATTGAAGGCCAATCAACATAACAGGAGCGAGTGCTATAAATGAGGCATAGTAATAACAACGACGAAGGCTTAAAACCGCAATAGGCTTTTTAACCGTTAGCGATGAGGAAAATTTAGCGATAAGTCGACTGGCCCCGTGAAGACCAAATGCGACCAACCCTATAACAGCGATATACGCCAAAATAAAAAAGCCCAATATACCTATCGGACCAGCTTGTGCAGGTGTTGTCAGATTGAGCAGAAGCACCAGCGAAACGGCTGCTACTATTGTTCCAATTGACAATATTTTCCCCAACATATCCCTCACTATACCATTACATTCAAAAAAGAGAGCCTGAGCGGTAGAACATATGTGTTAAAGTTGCGACATCCGCCGCTGAAATAATTTGGGCGCGTGCTTCTAAAACTGTTAACCGCTCGAGGCAACTGACCGCTCCGGAATAATCCGGGGCATATCTTGCGACTCCGTCCATGATGAAATAACATTTGCTATCTCGCCTGTACCTGGTGTCGCGCGCTCTAACGCCGTTTGGCGGAGCATCGGCAATGCCAATAAATACAAAAGGTGCGTGATCTGCAGGTGCAAATCATTATATAGCGTATATTGGTATTGCCGAGTGTGCGCCAAAAGGTTTGATCATTTACTCGTCTTTTGAATTGTTAAAGTGTTTTTGCTTTTGTTTGTTTTGTTTAAAAGCTTATGTTGATAATAGCATCCAATCTGCTTATGGTCAATACTTATTCGCTATTTTATGATGTTTATATGTATATTTATTTTTACAACGATATTAATAACAGATATCGATTACTATATTT
>CAMPHY010000029.1 GCA_946886125.1 uncultured Candidatus Saccharibacteria bacterium
CATGCTATGAATTTAACGGATGTTGATGACAAGACAATCCAGCGTAGTCAGCAGATGTATTCGGATGAGACTCCCCACCAGGCGCTGTCTTCATTGACGTCTCGCTACAGTGAAACATTTTTTCTCGACATGCAGAGAATTGGTAATTCAATCGATAGTCTGACATTTGTACGTGCCACCGACGAGAAGACTATTAATGGCATGCGTGATATGGTACAGACACTTTATGACAAAGGGTTTGCGTATCTTACAGATGACGGCGTCTACTTTTCAATTGAAGCCTATCAAAAAGCCGGCCATCACTACGGCCAGCTGACTGACATTACCGCCCCATCACAAAGTGAGGCACGGATTGCTAATGACGAATACGACAAAGATAACGCCCAGGACTTTGCTTTATGGAAAAAACAAAAAGCCGATGAACCAAGCTGGGAATTCACCCTTGACGGTCATGACGTAGCCGGTCGACCTGGCTGGCACCTAGAATGCTCCGTCATGAGTCGGCAAGTGCTCGGTCAACCGTTCGATATTCACACCGGTGGCATTGACTTAGTATTCCCACATCATGAGAATGAACTGGCACAAAGTACCGCGACGCATGAAACAACACTAGCTCAGTATTTTGTACATAATGAACATATTCTAGTTGATGGCAAGAAAATGAGTAAAAGTCTCAATAATTTCTATACCTTAAAAGATCTGAGAGAGCAGCAAGTGGAGCCCTTAGCGTTTCGCCTTTTGGTGCTGCAATCTCACTACCGTCGCCCGACTCACTTTAGCTTCGATAATGTCAGGGCAGCAAGCAATCGCTTGCACCACTGGCGCAACGTCGCAGCCCTTCGGCACCAAACGCATGACACATTACATAACGATCATGATAAAGCCACGGACGACACGAGCGTATCGCTGTACGCCACCTCCCAAGCACTTGTTGAAGCCTTATCAAATGATCTCGACACACCGCAGGTGCTCTTACTGATTGACGAAGCGTTCTCACGGCTACTCCAGGTACGACCTGCCTCCATTCACCAAGCAGCGCTCACCGACGTACTTGAAACAATAGACAACCTTCTCGGCCTTCAACTCATGGCATCCACTCCTGATATTAGTGATGACAATAAACGACTTATCCTCGAACGCCAACGAGCCCGAGAGAATCAAGATTGGTCAGCTGCAGATACAGCCCGCGACGCACTGCTAGCCGCAGGCATTACGGTGCGCGACACCGCTCATGGCAGCATATGGGAATACGTCTAAATAAAAACATCCACCGCCTTGGTGGATGTTTTTATTAACTTTAGCTTTCGCCCTTAATTTTCTTTACTAATTTATGGACTGGCTTATCGTTATACTGCCGGTTCTTCTTAGCCCGCTCAAGATAATCTTCAAGTAGAACTTTAATACATCCTGCTATCGGAATGGCGATAATACCACCAATCACACCGAAGATATACAACCCGATAGTCACCGCGACTAGTACAGCGAGCGCGGACAAATCAATTTTCTTCGC
This sequence comes from uncultured Candidatus Saccharibacteria bacterium, assembly GCA_946886125.1. The sequence continues at coordinate 1,511 of CAMPHY010000029.1, forward strand.
CTGAATTGAAGGTGAGATGAAATTGTTCTCAACTTGTTGGTACACAATAAAGTAAATGACATAAATAATCGCCGCCGTAATGCTATTAAATGCCAGCAACAGCGTTACGATAATACCGCCGATGGTTGCACCAAACATTGGAATAAGAGATAGGACAAAGGTAATTGCTGCCGTAGGCATTGCGAGATTTGCCGGGATGTCAGGAAATACCAGACTTAAAATGAATACCGCGAGTCCTGCACTGGTAGCGCCAATTGCCGAAACAGTCAGTTGACCCGTCACGTAGCCCGTTACAACGTTATACATACGCGTCGCAAGTCGACGGTGATACTCCATACGATCTTTGTCGTTATACACCTTCCAAAGCCGACGGAGCCACATTGGCCCCTCGACCAGCATCAAGAAAGAGAGAACAAGTACTAAGATGGTAGCCGTTACGGCCGCAGCTAGTGAGCCGATGCTTGAAAGCACGTTTTGCCCAACATTTGCCGCCCAGCCGGCAGCGTTATCACGTATGGAATTAACGACATTATCAACTTGCGGCTGTAGGTTATACGTATCAATAAATGCATTAAAGCCATCCGATCGATCTCGGGCATCATCGACAACCGCCGGAATGGTCTGAGCAAATTTAGCCGTTTGCTCGATAATAGGCGGAACGACAAGAAACAGTACCGCACCTAAAAAGGCGACAACTGCGGTAAACGCGAGGGCAGTAGCCCCAACGCGGCTTTTACCCGGCAAGACGCGAACTAATCGACTGACAGGTGAATTCAAGGCTAATGCCAGGAAGAACGCTAAGCCAATAATAATGAGTGCCGTCCTTGCGCTATAGACAGCGAGAGCCGCCAGAGCAAAGCCAATAATAACAAGTCCAAACCGGACAAAGGTCTTTATATCAATTTCAATTCGTACTTTCATAGCTGTTAGTATACGCTAATTGTCTAGTTTACGATACGGTGTTGCCATAGTAGGCCTCAAGAAACTGCTGCTTATACTCATAAAACTGACCGGTTTTAATACTCTCTCTAATGCCATCAACCAGCTGGATAATAAAGCGCTGGTTATGAATCGTAGCAAGCGTACCGGCTAGCATTTCACCAGCTTTAAACAGGTGGTGCAGATAGGCTCGGGTGTAATGCTGACAAGTGTAGCAATCACACTCACGAGAAAGTGGCGTAAAATCGTCACGGAACTTTCGATTTGTAATATTGACTCTTCCGCTCGGAAGATACAGGGCACCGTTGCGTCCGACACGCGCCGGTGAAACGCAGTCGAATGTATCAGCGCCATGTTCGATACAATCAAAAATATCATTTGGTTCTGAAATGCCGAGCATATGACGCGGTTTATCTTCTGGTAATTCATCACTCATCCAGCCGACAATTTCGCCAATATTCTCTTTCGTTAGCGCCCCACCTAAACCAAAACCATCAAAATCAAGACCCGCTAAAAAGCGAGCTGAATGACGCCGCAAGTCTTCATAATTTGCCCCCTGCACAACCCCATACAGCGCCTGATAGGGCATATCCGCTCGCTCTTTAGTAAGCTGCTGATGAGCTTCAAGGCTACGTACTGCCCATGGGTGGGTGCGCTTTTCAAGCGATTCCACCTGATACTCATATGAATGGTGTAGCGTCGTGAGTTCGTCAAAGGCAAACATCACATCTGCACCGATTTCATGCTGAATTTTCATTGAGACCTCAGGGGTAAATCGATGACGGCTCCCGTCGAGGTGTGACTTAAACGTCACGCCGTCATCGTCGATCCACGCCAGCTGATCTTTTTTAGCAAGTGGCTTTTCATTAGCGTCACCGGACATGTCAATGACTTTTTTAAACCCAACTCCCAAGCTCATTACTTGAAAGCCACCGCTGTCAGTAAAGGTTGGCTTCTGCCAGTTCATAAAGCGACCAAGACCCCCAGCCCGATCAATAATATCCGAGCCAGGACGTAAATACAGATGATACGCGTTTGCCAGTACCGCCTGTGCACCAACGCCAACGAGCTGTTCGGGAACTAAACCTTTCAGCGTTGCCTGCGTGCCGACAGGTATAAAGGCTGGTGTTTCAATATCGCCATGTGGTGTATGAATGACACCGGCACGCGCGTGCGTACCTTCAAGACGATTTGATATCGTAAAGTGAAAATCTTTTTTCATCACTCACTAGTGTAGCACCTTTGGACTCCCGTGGTAGGTAGGGTACAATGAGAAGCATGAGCATACAACAGCACCCACTTGTCTCTGTCGATCACTTCCGAATGGACTTTGGCAAAAAAACAGTCATTAAAGATCTATCATTTAATGTCCAGCGCGGCGAAGTATTTGGCTTCCTAGGCAGTAACGGAAGCGGTAAAACGACAACAATTCGAGCACTTTTAGGGTTGTATGAACCAACCGGCGGCGAACTACTGATTGATGGTAAGCGCTATACACCAAATGCCAGTTCAAACCTACTAGGCTACTTGCCAGAAGAACGCGGACTGTATAAAAAAGAATCTGTTATCGACGTAATGACCTATTTTGGCCAGCTAAAAGGCCTAAAAAAAGCAGCTGTCCGTAAGTGGTCACTGGACTATCTTGCCCGCGTTGACTTAGCCGATAAAGCTAAGACACGTCTTGATAAGCTTTCGGGAGGACAGCAACAAAAAGTACAACTAGGCGTTACGATTATGAATGACCCGGCTCTGCTTATCCTCGATGAGCCGACCAAAGGCTTTGACCCAGTCAACCGGCGTCTTTTAATGGATATTATTGCCGAAAAAAATGCTGCAGGCGCCAGCGTCGTTATGGTGACACACCAAATGGAAGAAGTTGAACGCCTCTGCCAACGTGCCGTGCTTCTAAAAGACGGTGAAGCAGAAGCTTACGGCACGATTGACCAAATTAAAGAAGATTTTGGCGGCCAACGTATTATGCTTCGATTTAGCGGCACACTTCCACATCGGCCACGCCTCTTTACTATTACCAAACAAGAAACGGCCTACGCCGAACTAGCACCGCAAGAGGCTGTTGCACCTGAGCGTATCTTACGCGAACTCGTCGCAGTCGACGGATTAACCATAACGACGTACGACGTCCAGCGACCATCACTTGATGAAATTTTTGTCAGCATCTACGGCGGTGAAGAGGAGGCCCATCATGCATAATTTAGCTACAGTTATTCGATTCGAACTGGTACGAACACTTAAAAAGCCATCGTTTTGGATAAGTGTCCTAGCGATTCCTGTCCTGATTGGTATCGTATTTGCGATTATCTTTTTCACTAACCGCACGTCTGAAGAGAATCAGGCTGCTAATTTACAGGAGCCATTCTCACTTGTCGTCCAAGACGAAACCGGACTGATTAGCGACCAAGCGCTGGCCACTCTTGACGCCGAGCGCATCAGTACAACCGAAGAGGGTATTGCTCAAGTGAAAAGCGGTGCCGTCGAAGCATTTTACTACTATCCTGAAAATATCGCTAAGCAAGGTATTCAGGTATACAACCAGAACAATGGACTGATTGATAACGGTAAGTACACAGAACTTGCCGGAATGCTGTTACAAAATAGTGTCAGTACGTCAGTTGATCCAAACATACTCAGTATTGTCCAAGGTGAAGTAGCGACCCAACAGGTAAATTTTGAAAATGGCGAAGAAGTAAACTTAATTGGCGGTCTGATTGGACCGGCGATCTTCCTAGTTATTTTCTATGCGGTGATCGTACTACTTGGTGGGCAAATGCTTGCAAGTACGACCGAAGAAAAAGAAAACCGCGTTACGGAAATGCTCCTAACTAGCTTGTCATCACGCGCCTTAATCGTTGGAAAGATTATATCGCTCATACTGCTCGGCTGTATCCAAATAGCCACCATCTTAATACCAGCGCTTCTGGCCTATTTCTTTGCGAGGGAGGCTTTGAGTATTCCAGACGTGTCCAATATCGTTTCTCAAATTCGTTTTGAGCTATGGCCGACCGTCATCGGTGCAGGTCTGCTTGTTTCTGGCTTCCTGCTCTTTACTGGCTTACTGGTTGGTATTGGTGCCGCTACTCCGACAGCCAAGGAAGCAAATAGCTTCTTCGGATTTGTCATCCTACTGATGTTTATACCGTTCTACTTTTTCTCGCTGCTGATGACCGACGTTGAATCTCCGATCGTCACAGCACTATCATTCTTCCCATTAACCGCGCCCGTCACATTAATGATACGCAATACCTTTGGCACACTCGAGACAGTTGAGGGACTGATTGGTCTGGGCATTGTATTTGTCTCAGGTATTATCGCCATTAATCTTGCTGTTCGTATTTTCCGCTACGGCACACTCGAGTATTCAAAGCGCCTTTCTCTCAGTACCATCTTTAAGAGTAAGAAAAAGAACGCCTAGAGCGTTCTTTTTCTTACCGAGTCTTTGATGCTACATTGTCGCCATAAGACCAAGCAATAACAAACTAGTCACAGCTGCAGAAGAAACTGCCAGTGCCATTTTTGTCGGCTCAAAACCTTCAGTCATTTGCCGAGTTTGTCTTACTTTACGCTGGTGTTGCTTTTTCTTCATACCGTCACTATACCTCGACAAGACGCTTATGTCTACGTTATAGTAAAGAACATGCAACAGTTACTTACTGACCTTCAGGCCATTTTCGATGGCGAAATTTCTACCAAAAAAGCCGATCTACGAACGTACAGCCATGATGCTAGCATCTACGAGATGGAACCAGCGGCTATCTTATCGCCTAAAAGCAGTAAGGATATCCAAAAAGTAGTTCAACTAGTCGTGCGTGAAAAAGCCACGCACCCAATGCTGTCTATTACTCCAAGAAGCGCTGGTACCGATATGTCGGGTGCGGCAATTGGTAATTCGCTATTACTTGATCTGACCACTCACTTTGATACGATTCATTCGATCACTCGCAATCAGCTCCACACTCAACCTGGTGTCTATATGCGAAATATCGATCCACTTACCGACGCAAAAGGGGTGATGCTTGGCTGCGTGCCTGCAAGCCGAGCGATCAACACCATTGGCGGCATGGTAGGCAACAACTCTGGCGGTGAACAATCTCTGCGATACGGCAACACAGAGCAGTTTGTCACTGAATTGAAAGTAGTATTTGGTGACGGTAAAGAATATACCGTCGCACCAATCAATAAGCGAGAGTTAGAGATTAAAATGGCGCAAGGCGACTACGAGGGTGAGTTGTATCGTCGAACATACGAGCTGATCGAAGACAACTATGACGTCATCAAAAATGCCCGTCCACACGTTAATAAAAATTCTATGGGTTACAATCTTTGGAGCGTATGGGATAGGGACACGGCTATGTTTGATTTAACCCGCCTTATAACTGGCAGCCAAGGAACGCTCGGTATTATCACTGACATTAAAATGCGACTCATTCCGAAAGCACCGCACTCGGGGCTGCTGATTTTGTATCTTCCGAACATCTCACAGTTAGGAGACATCATCCCGACTGTCATGGAACATCATCCCGCCACTTTCGAAGGCTTTGATGATATTACATTTGAGCTGGGAGTAAAATACTTCAACGTTTTTCGTAAACAGCTAGGCGCTAAAGAATGGCTTAAACAACAAACAAGTCTCCTAGGATCAGTAGCAAAATTTAAAGGTCATTTGCCTAATATGGTCTTAATGGTGGAGTTTGAAGGCAAAACTGAAGCGGAAGTATCTGAGAAAATTGACGAGCTCCAACGCTCACTCAAAAGTTTCAAACTTCGCATGGAAGTAGCTGGTAACGAAGAGGCAAGTAGTAAGTTCTGGCAAATACGTCGGGCAAGTCTCGCGCTGCTTCGTCAACGTGTCCACGACAAGTACGCCTCTCCTTTTATCGACGATCTGGCAGTGCAACCAAAGTATTTACCTGAATTCCTACCTCAACTTCGTAAGATTATCCGTAAATATAAACTACCAGCAACAATTGCCGGCCACTTTGGTGATGGAAACTTTCATATCATCCCACTTATGAGTATCGACAATCCAAAAGACCAAGCTAAGCTGGAGCCAGTCATGCGCGACATTGTCCCGCTTGTGCTTAAATATGGTGGCACACTTGCTGGTGAGCATAATGATGGTATGGTGCGCGGTCCATGGCTTCCGGCTATGTTTGGCGATGAAGTGTATCAGCTTTTTAAAGATACAAAAGAAATATTTGATCCGCTCTACATTTTTAACCCTCATAAGAAAACGGATGCGAGTTGGGATTTCAGTATGGATCATATCCGTACCAACAATGGTCAAGAGCTCATTAAATAACCTTAGCTTCTTTGACGCATGTCACTAGATAATGTATAGTAATACTATATGACTACCGCTGAAACTACTATTGGGTGCGTCAAAGCGGCCACCGATATCTTGGGGGATAAATGGACACCTCAGCTACTACGTTTCTTCATCAACGAGCAGACGGTTCGTTTTTGCCAACTTCAAGATCTCGTAGGTGGTATCAACCCGCGTACACTCTCCGCTCGCTTGCTGAGCCTCGAACAAGCGCATATTATTGAAAAAGTACCCACCGTCTCTGCCAGTCGTTGCGAATACCGCTTGACGACAAAAGGCGCCGACCTACTGCCGATTCTCCGCGATATGGAAGCCTGGAGTCAGAAGCATCCAACTACTTAGGTAAAACTAAGGCAATTATCAGAATAGGCGTATACTATAAGTGTATATGCGAGTATTAGTAATCGAAGATGAACATAAGATTGCTCGCGCACTCAAGCGCGCTCTTGAGCAAGAAAGTTATGCCGTCGATATTTCTTACGATGGTGATGATGGATATGCCATGGCAACGACTGAACCATACGATGCTGCCATTATAGATCGGATGCTCCCAGGTGAATATGACGGTGTAAAAATCGTCACCGCTATGCGCGAAGCAAACATTCACACACCTGTTATACTACTGACCGCTCTTGGCAGCACGCAGGATAAAACATCCGGCCTCGATGCCGGTGCAGATGATTATCTCGTAAAACCCTTCGCTCTCGAAGAGTTGCTCGCTCGTGTCCGTGCGCTCCTGCGCCGTCCCACTGCTCAACAAAACACCGTCCTTACAGCAGGAGATTTGTCACTCGACACCATTACCTA
>CAMPHY010000030.1 GCA_946886125.1 uncultured Candidatus Saccharibacteria bacterium
ACCTTTTTGTTTGTGTGTTTTTGAACGTTTCATAGTGCTTATAGTTATAGCACACGGTATTAAGTCAGACTAGATTTAGCTGCAGGATATCTACGAACATTACCTCATCTAAACAAATAAAATAGAGTAATGCAGCCGCATTACTCTATTTTATTTGGCGGAGGAGGGGAGATTCGAACTCCCGCTCCAGGTCTCCCCAGACTAACGATTTAGCAAACCGTCCCCTTAAGCCACTTGGGTACCCCTCCACGCTGGGTATTGTACGTACAAGATATACCTCTCCGTACTCGGATAATTGTAACATATAACAGGGGCTGACGTGTAGACTTTTAAGCTAAAAACGTTATACTTAGCACTATATTACGTAAGCAAAGGACAGTATTTCATGAAAAAACTTATTTTTGCACTTATGGCAGCGGCTATCATTGGTAGCGCGAGTGTCGCACTTGCTCTTTCGCAGACTCCATTCGTCCAAGCTCAAGTACAAGAAGGTGCCGAAGCGGCTCGCGGCAATGATCAACCAGCAAATTTGTTTAATATTGGTGGTGACGAGGGAGTATTTACTACCGTTGTAAATATCCTTCTCTTTTTAATCGGTGCCATTAGTGTGATTATGATCATTATTGGTGGTATTCGCTATGCTGTCTCTGGAGGTAACTCGAGTGCGGTGAGCGCAGCAAAAAACACTATACTGTATGCAATTGTCGGTATTATCGTAGCTGTCTTAGCATTTGCTATTGTTAACTTCGTTCTAGAAGGACTTCTCCAAGGGACAACTGGCGGCGGTACAGGGAACGGAACGAATATATAGCTTTCACCATACTATATACAAGAAAAATACAGTCCAACTGGACTGTATTTTTCTTGGCGGAGAGGGCGAGATTCGAACTCGCGGTAAGTTGCCCTACGCTTGTTTTCAAGACAAGTACCTTAAACCACTCGGTCACCTCTCCGTAATTCCGAAGACTATCGTATCAGATTATTCCTCCTTAGTCGAGAGGTTGTCCTGCAATTATCACCATCTCACCTCACTCATATCTACCTCTATTAAATCTCGTGCAGCATAATACATAATCACACCAGTTATTACTACGTCATCGAACAGTAAAAGTTATTACATATCAACCTTGCTTGCCGTAAATATTTTCTTTGCGTGCTAGAAACATACTGCACGATCAACACCACGCTGTTACGCATGTATCACTCAGCGAAGAGAACAGGTTATATTCGTTGAGCCATACTTTTAATAATTACAGGAACGACAGTTACTTTAAAGGGAAGGTCGGGTAGTATTACTGCTATAAGCTCAGTGAGTGTTCATCCACTATGCACGCTTGATTCAAGCTTATATTTGTTAATTATACGCCATTCCGCCAAGCCACACATCAGCCTCGAAAATAAGGCACATACCCCTTGTATGCCCACCAGCTCGTCACACGGGTCGTCAACACGTCAAGAGGTGTCCATATGGCCTGTAAATGATGTCCTATTTACAATGAATACCCAACAAAGTAATGTATTTACTGCAATTATAACAGGGGTCAAAAACGACAATCATGAGCAATATATCAAGCATTGTGTTATTTACGTTTAGGGCACTCCTTCAGTTGATTATACGGTATGTATTGGTTATACTGATAGGGACTATCTGTCAATAGAGCCTAGAGAAAAGTGGAGGATATCATGGCCCGGAAACAAAACGACGATTTGCTCATCGAGGACGAACTCGCTGCAGCATTCCTAAACGACGAAGACCTAACAACAAGTACACCAAACACTTCAGCACCGTCTGAAGACAATTGGGAAGAAGCCGAGGATGATTTTCCTGGCCAACTCGCAGTTGACGTGTACGAAACTGAGGAGCGCTTAGTTGTTAAAGCCCGCACTGCAGGCGTAAACAAAGAAGATCTCGATGTCAGTATTTCTGATGGTATTTTAACTATCAGCGGTACGCTCAGTAGCGGTGACGACAGCGATGCAATAAACTGGCACATTCAAGAATGCTATTGGGGCGAATTCAGTCGTACACTAGCACTCCCTGTGCCAGTAAAAGAAGATGAAGTAGAAGCAGTCCTTAAAGACGGCGTGCTCGCTATTACCTTTATCAAGGTAAAGCAAGAACAAGCGAAGAAGATCCAAGTCCTCTAACTAAAAGAGGCTTCGATCAACATAAAACGACCCGGGTGCGAGCGGGTCGTTTTTAATAGGTAACATATCTGTTTAGTGCGAAATAAAAAATAACCCGCCAAGACGGGTTATTTTTAAAAAGGATTGTACTAAGCGGTACCTTCAATGATCCCGTCGAGTACGAAGTTAACGATCGCAAAGGCGAGTACGGCGACGATAATACCAACGATTGCATAGAGAATCGTATTCTTAGCAGACGTTACCGCAGATTGATCACCACCAGAAATAGTGTAGCGGATACCACCGAAGATCAACATAATTACCGCGATAGCACCAATGATAAATAGCAAGATATTTACGATAGTCGTAAAGATGCTATTATCACCACCGAACAGCTCATCTGGCTGATCTTCAGTATTACCACAGTCGATACCAGCATTGATACCACCAGCAGGGCCGGTCTCACAACCTTGCGCGAACGCAGTAGGTGCTACGGTAAACGCGCTAACGCCAAGCGCTAGGGCAGGAACTACTAGCAAGCCTGCTAGCATCGTTTTAATTGTTTTCTTCATTCTTTATTTCCTTTCGTTATAGAATAGAATCTATTTAAAGTTATATCAGATATACCAATATTTGTTAAGGGTTAAAATTGATCGATCACAAAATTGACAATTGCAAATGACAAGATAGCAATAATCAATCCAATGACTGCATAAAGAATTGTGTTCTTTGCCGCAGCCACATTAGATGTATCACCTGCAGAGAGAGTATAGCGAATACCACCAACAATAATCATAATCACCGCAATCGTTCCTATTAAGAAGAGGAGGGTATTTATAACAGGAGTAATCACATCTTCCGCTTGCCCCTCGCGACCAGCACAGACAGCACTGTCTGCGTTAGCTTCGGACTCGCAGGTATCATATATATCATCCGCTAACGTCTGAGCGGATACGGTAATGGGCGCTAACATCATGCTAGCAGCAAATACCATAGCTAAGCTCATAATTATCTGTTTAATTGTTTTCATTTAAAAAGCTCCTATGACAAATTGAGTAATAACAAACGCCAGCAAAATCACGACTATTCCGATAGCAGCATACAAAATAGCGCTCTTGGCTTTTTTAACCGAATTAGATTCACCGGCAGAAGTGACGTAAGTAAATCCAGCAATAATAATGACCAGCACACAAATAAGACCGCCTAAAAAGTACACCACATTTAAGATGCCATCAAAAACTGCTACATCTGACGTACGGGGAATACCAACCTCGTCGGCATTCAATGTCTGAGCTATATATACTAACCAGTTCATGTACTAATTGCTCCTGAGACTAAGTTTACGATGATAACGGCAGAAACAGAAATTGCCAGGCCAATGACGGCATTTAAAATAGATTTTCGAGCTTTCACTGCGCCTTCTGCTGAACCGCCACTAGTTAAGAAGAGGAATCCACCGTAAAGGATAAAGGCAACTGCGATATAACCTACTAACTGCAACATGATCTCAATCACATTTAATACGATCGTCCATATAAAGGCAGATAGTCCTTTTACTTCAGGTGATTCAATGACACAATTTCCGCTCTCATCTTCAACGGTTAAGCCGTCATACCAAGGCGGAATAGTAAGTATATTGCCATTAGTACACTCAGCTGCAACAGTTTGTGGCGAGAGGGCTGCAAATACAGTACCGCCTACAGAAGTAGCAAAGATAAGTGCAAGCAACCAGTTTTTAATATGTTTCATAATATATTATCCTTTTATAACAGTCTTGTTTGTATTAACACCATTTGTCACCATGCTGCCCTGATACGAAGCAAGTACGCTACTAGAAGATGTCTTTGCGGTGTCAAAAATACCACCAGGGATCAAGAAGTTCGAAATAACGAACATAAGTGCGAATGCCAGTAGTCCAATAACAACGTTAGTTATAATCCCCATAGCTTTTTTCACTTGTTCAGAATTACCACCAGCAGACGTATAGAGGATAGCCCCATAGACAATACCACCGACCGCTAACACACCTACACCAGCGGTCATGATCGTAATGACCATTTCCAGTAACACCCACACCCCTGAACGCTCCACGTCACCAGATGCCTCATCCTCTTCATCAATATCACAGCTAATAATTGCCGTTTCTACCTCACCACAGGTAGTTTGGGCATACGCCTCAGGAGCTATAAATAGAAGTAACCCTAATCCGAATACTACCGCAAGACTTATAATTGTTTGTTTTATGTTCATAACTATCTATAAAATACGATAAAACAAGTATCGTGGCAAGTGTTAAACAATAGATAAAAGTAAAATGCTATTGCTTTTTTAATGAATATAGTGTATAGTTATGAACATATAAACAAGTTTTAAGCGACCATATAAGCGCGCAAGGAACAAAGTACATTATGAGCACCGAAGCCAACCCATCACGAAAAGCCGACATCGAAACTCCGAGCAAAACGGAAGTCAAACAGATGTTCTATGACGACAAAGAAGTGAAAGATATCAAAGAAGGCTGGTCGACTCGCACTAAAGTATTAGCAACAATAGGTACACTTGGCCTAGGCGCTGGGCTTGCGTTAGGCGCAAATCACCTCTCTAGCAGCGAGAACAATTCCGAAGAAGGTGAAAGTAAACAAAATCCAAATGTTGCAGGACCTGCTGTCGTCGGTCAAGGAGAAACGTCAGCACCTAGTATCGAGCCTAGCGCCGAACCAACTCCTGGAAGTACTGAAGTACTCGACAATCAGCCTATTTTTACAGAAGAAGAATTAATGACACGACCAACTTCAGTAGTAGAAAGTGGACTATTTGAAACTCTCAGCGCTGAGCAACAGGTTGAAATTCAGCAATATGATGCAATGTCAGTAGAAGAATTCCGTGAACTTCCGCTTGAAGAACAGCTCAAATACGCTCAATACCTGTATGATAACAATGAAGAGCGAACTTTATATCGTATAGAGCAAAATAGTGGCTACGAAAGTTATCTTAATCGCCTTGAGAAACCATCCGCCGATGCTTCAGGGCAAGCAATTTCAGACCATGTTGGTCTAGCTAACTCCATAGCAAACGGTTTATTATTACCAGAAACAGGCTTGGATAAAGACGAAGCTCGTAAATTGATGTCTCTATATATAGCTCCATCAACAGATGGTTTCAATAATATTGACTCCCACCTGTCCGAAAATCCTGGTGGACTGCTAATAGAAGATCAGATTGTCGAAGCGTCACACAAAAGCGGTGATGACTCAGCACTTACGAATGAGATTAATTCTGAAACAGGTGAATTATCCCAAACCTCATACAAACTTGAATCTTTTACAGACATTAATGGCAATGAGCGTTTCACATGGCGTATTACATTCTCTGTAAAGGAAGGCGACCCCTCTTTTCAGAACATAGCCGAATAAGTATTGCTATATGTAAATAACCACTACTATTTAATGTAGTGGTTATTTAATAGGCTTATGTTTCAAAAAAACACCGAATAGTGTTTAATGATAACATACATGGTTACGCTTAAACAAACACGATTAGCTCTAGCTTCACTACTTATTCTTTTGTCTTCAGTAGTAGCAATTCCTTTTATGTCTACGCCAGTGCTTGCTGCACCCGCTAACATATCGGATGCTTCGGTTAAAGTAGGATATTATTACGCTCTTCGACAATGTATAGCAGAAGCAATGGTCTCTACAAGTGAGTTTACAACTGAAGAATTGAATCAGCAATTATACCTAGGCAATCGTGGAGTTGCCCTAGGTGCACAATTTATAACAGATGATGGTGACTGGGATGGAAGAGACGACTGTTCGACAAGTGCAGATAAAGCATCAGGTGACGACCCTAGTTGGGTAGGGGATGCATTGAAAGCATTCGGGTATAGCGATCATCGTGATTTTATTTGTCATCTCATGAATCCATCTACAGATCAACGAACTGTAACTAACAGAAATAGCTGCAAAAATGGTCAAGGAAGTCTAGATATAAGTTCATTGTCAAATCGTACATTTGACAGTAAAAGAGCGGCTTTCGACGCCGCGGTAGGACAAAAAGTATTTGACTCGACCACTCCTCTCAGTGAAAATTACGGACCAGCAACTTTTCAAAACGTATTGTATACAAGTTTTATAAAATTCTGTCAGCCACAGCCGCATAACGGCGGCAGTGTCGGAAATGACATGCGGCAAGTAGCAATTAAAAAATACGACCCAGCATCTCGTACATATAAAGATGTACAATTTGTGTATTCAGCCAGCCGCGAGAATATGAGCACACATGTAATCGAAGCTACTCCTTATGATATTCCAAGTAGGATATCGTGTAAGGATTTTCCGGGTAACATATCACTTGCTGCCGATCTTGCTCAGGCTAGAGTAGATTCGGTTCCAGAAAGTTTTATGACAAATGTCAACACGGGCAGTATTGAAAGCGACGGAAGAGGTGAAGATGAAGTATCATCTTGCGCAATTGATGGTATAGGATGGATTATCTGTCCTGTGATGGGCTTTATGGCTGATATTGTCGACGGCGCCTATACCATAGTCAGCGAACTACTCACCACCCAGCCACTCAATATAGATATTAACGACGACGAGAATGGTACGTACCAAGCATGGGAAATAATGCGCAACTTAGCGAACGTAGCTTTTGTTATTGCTTTCCTGATTATCATTTTCTCTCAGCTTACAAGCATGGGAATAGGTAATTATGGCATTAAAAAAATGCTACCTCGGCTTGTAGTTGCTGCAATACTTGTCAATGTTTCGTTTTACTTATGTGCCATAGCTATAGACCTATCAAATATTATTGGAGCTTCTATGCGCCAATTGTTTGATAGTTTAGGTGGTCAAATTAGTACGCCGACTTTTAATGATGACTTCAAAACAGGGGAAGGATGGGTTGGAATAGTTGGATTTTTATTGGCTGGTGGTTTAGCTACAGGCATAGGCTTAGCCGCAGGTTTATCAATATTACTACCAGCTTTGATTGCTGCGCTAGTGGCAATTGTAACGGTATTTTTAGTACTTACATTACGTCAAGCGCTTATCATTATCTTGATTGTAATTTCACCACTCGCTTTCGTCGCTTTCTTATTGCCAAATACCGAAAACCTTTTTTCTAAGTGGCGCACCCTATTGGTAACACTTCTCCTTATGTTCCCGATTATTGCCATTATATTCGGTGCTTCTGCGCTCGCTTCAAAAGTTGTCATGGCAAGTGAAGTTGCAAGCTTTCCAGTCCAGGTAATGGGTGCGTTGATCGCCATAATCCCACTATTTGTTACGCCTGTCGTAATGAAAACAGCTGGAGGTTTACTGAACCGATTCGGTGGGGTTATCAACAATCCAAACAAAGGACCTTTCGACCGTATGCGTAAAGGTGCCGAGGGTGTTAGGAAGCGAGAGCAAAATCGCATGAACAACAAAGCCTTCAACAGTACGCGACGATTTAGCCCTCGTCGTGCGTTCCAAAGACGAAACGCGCGCATTGAAGCAATTGACCAAAACCAACAACGTGAATTTACTCGTGGAAAAACTGATTATATCGCTGAAGAAACAGCGAACAATAACGTCGGAACCGCGCAGCAAACATTATCAACCATCTCTGGTGGACGCTTAGGTGGAAAAGGCTTACGTGATCAAATGACCGCTGGTGGAACTGAAGGCGCCATTAACCGCGCAGAAGGATCGGCGGAAATTGTTCGCTCTAAGCTCGAAGCTGAAGAGGTAAGCGCTGCAACTGCCATCATAAAGAATTTCGACAGGAATGCGTTGCGAACCCTCTCTTTAGGTGGTAACGCTAATGGATTAGATGCTACGAACGACCTGTCCCTACAGACAGCTGCCATGCAACAAATCGTAAATAGTGGTGACACTAAGGGAGTAAGAGATATGATAGACAGCTCACTCTCTTGGGATAATCAGAAGCAAATTGCGCTTTCAGATGTTCTAAAAGATTCTTCTGAGCGACCCGCTTTTGCTACACAGGGTGAATTGGCTGCAATGAAACAAGGACAACAATCCTCATCTACTACAATGATTGAGAACGCTATCAAGGATAATGTTTACTCTGCCAGTAAGATAGCGTCAACACCAAAAGACGAGCTAAATGTTATAGCAGAGACCGCCAGTACGAGTACGAATTTAACTATCAGTCATAAGCAAAAGCTTGTAAATAACGCTCACGAAGCTTTGACAGACCCACGTCTTGCAACGTCTATTGCGAAAAACCTAGAGAATGTTACCGCAATTAGAAACAACACCCCTCCACCGAAAGGGCCACTCTCTTAAGTACGTAACACTTGTATAAATA
>CAMPHY010000031.1 GCA_946886125.1 uncultured Candidatus Saccharibacteria bacterium
CTCCCGCGAAGACCCTAGCTTGCCCATTTTAACGCCAGAGGAACTGACTACCAATATTACAAACGGCTCGTCAATTACCATTTCAGAACTCGATGAGCAACTCTGGAAAGAGATACAAACGGCTCGTCAATCAGGCGCACTGGTCCTTGGCATGGGTGCGGGTAGTATCGACGAATGGTTACGCCAACAGCTCAACACAAGCACCTCCCGCCGTTTATAACGCCCGTGCTTACGTGCTATACTAACAGATATGGAAATGCTTGCAGATTGGTATAGAGACCTTAATGTCGAAACATGGCTTCTAAATAGCGGTAAAGATCTCCTCGTCATTGCTGTAACTGCAGCCATTCTTTATTACGTCGGTCGCATTCTCCTCGATCGTGTCGTGCGACAAATTGTTAAAAGCACTGCGCGACACCGCGAATGGCATCGCAAAGACCTAGAGAAGCGTCAAAACACACTGTCGGCACTCTTCATGTCAATGTGGCGCCTGGCGATTATCGTCATCGCAGGGTTCTCTATTTTTACTACCCTATTTGATGTCAACCTTGCGCCACTTTTTGCTAGTGCTGGTATTATTGGCGTTGCAATTGGATTCGGCGCACAATCATTGATTAAAGACTTTCTATCTGGCATATTTATTATTGCTGAAAATCAATACCGGGTGGGTGACATTGTGGATATTGAAGGCTTTAGCGGCACAGTCGAAAGAATTGGTACCCGCTCTACCGTTATGCGCGATGTTGATGGCGATGTGCACTATTTCCCTAACGGCATGGTCATGCATGTTATTAATAAGACGATGGGGTACAGTATGGCCCGCTTTTCTCTATTGGTTGACCCAGTCTCCGACATTGACCATGTCATCAAATTAATCAACGAGACTGGCGCGAAGCTTGCCGAAGAAGATAGTTGGAAAAATAAGATTATTGAAGCACCGACCTATGTTTTTATGGGCGAAGTAACTGGCTCCTCGATTGAATTGACGGTGGCTGGCAAGACACAGCCATCAGACCAATGGGCAGTAGCTGGAGAGATGCGCAGTCGACTTATTGATACATTTGAAAAAGAATCAATTAAACTTGCCGTCGTACCCGCATTTGCTAGTCCTGGTCGCAAAAAGTAAGTATCACTTGCCGCAGTTTTATGGAGCGTTAATTTTGAGCGCCTCATCGCTTAGTACATCACCACCAAAAGCGTCGACAGCTGTTGCGTTTTCAGCCTGTTCTGCGTATAGCTCCTCAAATGTCGTAAGAACTTCTTCGTTAATAGGACCGAAGTTTGAAAAACCCTCATATCGTCCAGTTGGCTTTGCTTGTTCGCGGACATCCTCATAACCAGGACGGCTCAAGTCAAGTTGAGCAGCTCCACTTGTGCGATAGAGTGTCAGCCCTACACTGACCAACACGATTGCTACAACGATCGCACCGAGAACTAGTAGCAGAAAACGATGTTGCCGCCAGCCAGTCACCGCCCCTTCGGAAGTATGATGGAGATCGTTATTCATTATTCGCCTCCTGATTTTCAGTCACGTAGGCTTCTTTAAACTCTTCAAATGCAGCTTGGTATGCCTTGATTGACTCCGTCAATACAACTACATCAGCATGGAGCTCTTTGCGAAGTTCACGCGTGCGCTGAACGGCATCGTAAAATGCAACCGATTGCTGCTGACAATCAATATCAAGCGTACCGGACAGTTGGATTTCATACGCCTGGTAACTTTCCCGGAACGTCTCAAGCTGATCATCAAATTCGGCTGTAATACGCACAAGATCGGAACTGTCGAGTTGATTGAGCGTCAATCGACTATTTAGTGGGGTCATCAACTTATTTAAAATTGACTCATACAGTTGACCGCGGTTAACCCGTAGCACACCGCCGTTAGCGTGAAGTTGATCGAGCGTAGTCTTTGCTGTTGTGCAATTCGCTCGAATACGTTCGATATGCGCCTCGTCCATAGGTTGCTGACCTTGAGCGTTGCTAACGTGCGCCATACCTAAGATACCCGCGCCTATAACGATAAGTACACTAAGAGCAATACTGAGCCGTTTCATTCTTATTATTATCTCTTATGTACGCCTATTTGGTCAAATGAAGTTTTTCACTCTTTAGGGAAATTAAGCCGTCTTTAAGCAAGCCGTCTCGTGCTTTTTCATACCGCTCGTCACTCTTGATAACAGCCTTTAAGCTTTGTTCGTTCATATCACCTTGAGTTAACACACGTATGATCTGGCCACGCACCTGACGAACGCTTCCCTCTAGCGGTGATTGTTTTTTATAATGTCGACTCTGCTTAATACTGCCCACACCCTGTTTTTTTAACCAACTGCCATAATCCATAAGTGCCCAATAAAATTCACGGGGATTTTCAGTATCGAGCGTCTCTAACAGTACTTTGGTGATTTGATTGTCGTGTACTGATTCGACGCTCGTGAAAAAATGGTGAAAATACACGGTACGTATATTTGTCTCAATGAATACCGTCGGAATATTAAAAGCATAATTTAAAATCGCCCCAGCAGTATTTGGGCCGACACCCGGCAAACGTATTAATTCTTGTTTTGTCTGAGGAAATATACCGGCATAGTTTTGACATACATATTGAGCTGATTGATGAAGAAACTTTGCACGTCGATTATAGCCAAGCCCTTGCCACAACATAAGTACCTCAGCCAGACTTGCTTGGGCCAACGCTTCAACATCTGGAAATCGCTCAATAAACGCAAGGAACTTTGGCACCACTCGATCTACTTGTGTTTGCTGCAACATCAATTCACTTACCAATACATAATACGGCCGCGTATCAGTACGCCACGGCATAGGGCGATATAGCTCATGGCTTTTTCGCCAGACTAGTTCTTGAAATTCAGAGCGGTTCACTCTCCCAGTATAACGGCGTATACTAGATATATGACAACATATGTAGTTGGTGGAGGTTGCTTTTGGTGTATTGATGCCGTTTTTCGACGGCTGAAAGGTGTCTCGAATGTTGAAAGTGGATATAGTAATGGTGAAGACGAACGTTCGCCCAATTACTACCGCGTCGCCTCAGGCAGGACTGGCTACGTAGAGGTGGTGAGAGTAACGTTTGATGAAACAGTCATTCCCTCTGATGTCATACTTGATCTTTTCTTCTTACTGCACAACCCCACCACCCTCAATCAACAAGGCGCCGATATTGGCACCCAATACCGTTCGACGCTTCTTTTTAGCGATAAGGCGCAGCAAGTGGCATTTAAAGCTGCTCGTGACCGAGCGCAAAAAGTATGGCAACAAAACGTAGTTACAGAAATTGCACCACTCGAAAGTTTTTTTGTCGCCGAGTCAGAACATCAAGACTTTTACAATAAACAGCCTGAAAGCGGGTACTGCCAGATCGTGATTGAGCCGAAAATTGCCAAGGCGAGGCAGCAGTACCTTGAATGGTTTGAAGGAGGAGTATGAAAATAACAAAATATGGTCATGCCTGTTTTACAGTTGAACAAAACGGCGAGACGCTCGTGATTGATCCAGGTGGATTTTCACAAGATTTTATTCCAAATAGCACTATTACCGCTATCGTCATCACTCACGAGCATGGCGATCATTTTGACCCCGATACACTCGCAGCAATTTATGCAAAAAACCCCCATTCCACGCTTATATCAACGAAAGAAATAGTTGCTACTATGCCCGACCATCAAAGTATTGCCGTAAAACCTGCAGACACTCTGCAGCTCGGCGCGTTTGAGCTGGAGTTTTTCGGCGGCACACATGCAGAAATACATAAAAGCATGCCAGCTATCGCCAATCTTGGAGTGCTCATTAATCACACGCTCTACTACCCCGGCGACGCACTGACGCTACCAAATCTGCCTATCAAGACACTTGCCCTCCCTGTTGCTGCGCCATGGGTAAAAATCAGCGAAGTAATTGATTTTCTCATTGCCGCAAAGCCAAATTTTGCTTTTCCAACTCATGACGCCATTTTATCAAAGGAGGGCCAACAAATTGTCGATCGTGTGGTTGGCGCTATTGCAGAGGAACATGCCATTACTTACAAGCGCCTTAGTATATCCATGGAAGTGTAATGGATAGCTTATTGCAAGAAGCGACTGATCACCTCAGTGCTCATGATGAAGTATTGCGAGACTTGATAGGAGCATATCCGCACCCAACTTTTATGCCGCATACCAATTATTACCACGCTCTTGTTGGCAGTATTATCAGCCAACAATTAAGCGTCAAAGCAGCGGCGACTATTGAAGGCCGGTTTAAAGACTTGTTCGGAGGATCATTTCCTTCTTCTGAGCAGATTATCGAAAAAGATATCGAAACACTTCGCTCGGTAGGGCTTTCTCGACCAAAAGCCGAATATATACATGATCTTGCTGTGAAAATAATTGACGGAACGATACAGTTTGATTCACTTCCCACACTCACCAATGAAGAAATTATAGCCGAGCTCACCACCGTCAAAGGTATAGGCGTGTGGACGGTACACATGTTTTTGATGTTTTGCATGGGGCGACTAGACGTACTGCCAGTTGGTGATCTCGGTATTAAAAATGGCATCAAGCAATTGTACCAACTTGATCATGTACCTCACGCAGAAGAGATCATAGAAATTGCTGCTAGGAATAATTGGCACCCATATGAGTCAGTCGCGAGTTGGTATATCTGGCGATCACTCGATAACACCCCTATTACGAATGAGTCTTGATGATACGCACGACGACGTAGCTCCAGAGCGTAAGGCAAAATGTAATTGTCGCCAGATGTCCTACCATAGGCACTACGTAGCCTTTCGCTCCCGTCACACCGCTATAACGCTCATTTACCACTGAATCCTTTATGCCACGCAAAGTAATAATGCGGGCAGTATCAAGTTTTGTCAGTGAACGAGCAAGTTGTTTAATTGACACCGCAAATGCTGGTGAGCGTCTAAGGGTAGTCGCGGATACGCGAATAGAAGGATGTGTCACACCGGCAATCGTCAGCACATTCATAACACTTGGGTGATCAGCAGCCAAGTTGAGCGCCATACTACCGCCGGCACTTTCTCCCACGAGCGACACGCTATATCCGCGCGAGACAGCCCTCCGTATTGCCGCAGACGCTCGTTCATATTTATCTTCATAACTAGCGCCGTCATACCATTTCATCGGAATAAGTTCTGTGCGCACTCCTAATAAGCGCCAGCCATGGAGTGCTACTTGGCGCATACCATCATAATTATCTCCCAAACCAGGAATGTAAATAATATATCGCTTCATACAGCATCACTCTCTAAAACCAGTCACCTCGCAGAAGTGACTGGTTTGAATTAGAGCCATAGGCTTTCTGCTACTTAAGCTGCTCGTCAACGTCTTTATGAGCACGTTTTGTCGTTTTTTGAGCCGTATCGGCGATGCGACTTCCACGTGTTTTAGCATCTTGGCTTAATGCGCTAGCTGAAGCTTTAGCGTGATCAGCAAACTCAGATACTTCACCACCTACTTGGTTGGCGCCTTCACGGAGTGATTGATACCCATCTTTCATAGCACCTTTTACGTGCATAGTCTTATCGGTAGCAGTCTCTTTGAGATCACCTGCTTTATGCTTAATTTCTTCACGGGTTTCTTTACCGCTTTTTGGTGCAAATAGTACACCTGCAACAAATCCTACGGCAGCTGCTACGGCAACATTGATTGCTTTTGACATAATAGGTATCCTCCTGTTATTTACGGTGCTTAAACATCCGACTAGCTTGGCTAAATATTTTAGCGGGAGCAAGCCATTCGGTTGCAGTAGCCACGTTGTTAGTGACTCGGTTAATATTTTTGGCAAGCTTGCGTACTTTAATTAGTACCGCAATCATTACCGCTAGTAACGCTACAATTACCAGTGAAAGCAAAATCACAACGATCGTCAGAAGTGTGATAATTGTCTGCATTTCCATCTTCGTTCTCCTTTTTACGTTACCACTGTGACCCTACTATTGCAGATGCCGCAGTGTATTTCAGTGATATATATCACAGAAAAAGCAACGATGGTGTTAGTAATTGTGTTTGTGTTGATAGGTCAACTATGTATACATTAGCATTTTATTGACATAAAAGCAAGTAGGTGAAAGCTATAGTGCAAGTGGAGGTATGTCGAAAGAGGTTGGATACTCAAAATCTAAGGGGCCGTTTTGCATCGTCATAAGGACGAATTGATAGATAATGAATATGGCCGTCGCCCCTGAAAGTAATAGTACAGCGCCAAGTACAACCGCGTATATAAACACTGTCTTTACTGCAAACTTCTTATACCGTTCATATTCGCGCAGAGTATTACCCTGCTTGTCACGCATAGCGCCCGACATAATCAAAGCCAGATCGACAATAACCCATATCCCTACTCCACCGAGCGTGAGAAGTTTCATGATACCCGTACCTACTTTCCCTAAGTAAAAACGATCGACTCCTAGTACACCCCACACAAGACTAAAGAAAAAGGCAGCTAAAAAGTGCCGTTGATGCCGATCGTCCTGGTGAGTTACATCAACAGCTGCTGCTGCCGATGTATGCCCTTGTACCGCTTTTAGAAACGTCAGACTCGGCTGGTAGTGCCCCACTTCAGATAAACGCGCATTCATATACTCTCCATCGATCTCATCAGTAACATAGAGAGCCTTGCCGTCTTCGTAGTCGAATTTCCCCTGGTCACTACCGCGTCGCATAAATGACTTAATGAGCAGCGTATCAACTGAATTCATTAGCCAAACACCATGGCTTTCGCTCCGATGAGCCATCGCGAGATCCGTCAAAAAGACAGGAAACGTTTTGCCATCTGCAACCTGAAACCGACAGTTTGCCATAATATCAATTGCATAATCTTCATAGCGAAACGTAATAGTGTCCGCTATACAAGTGAGTTTCTCGCCGTCTCTTGCTTGTACTGGAAAATCGGCGGCGTGCTCAGTCGTAGTGTCGGAAAAAAGTGATGAGACTTTTTGAAAATCGTCATTATGCACAATAATATCAATATCAGTTGGCGTACGACTACGCGTCACTAGCGCTACCTGACTACCTCCAAAAACCGCATACCGCACATTAGCTGCTGCGAGTGTTGAAAAGAGCTTTTCAGGCAACATTATGGCGTCAGACGATTAATGTCACGCGGAAATAGTGTTGCTTCTTTTACGTTCGATAAGCCAACTGTTTTTTGCACCAAACGATCGACACCAAAGCCACAACCGCCATGCTGCGGAAGACCGTATTTGAACGCCTGCAAGTAGTACTTAAAGCCTTCGTGCTCAACATCCAGTCCAGCAGTTGTCATTTGCTCGATCATTTTTTCATAATTATGTTCGCGTAGTGGTACAGTAGCGATTTCTAAGCCACGATACAGCAAGTCGCCCCATGCAGCCGTACCATCACCATTTAATTTATGGTAAAACTTAGCGGCTTCTTCCGGAAAATGCGTTGCGTAGACCAGGTCCGAGCCAGTCTGCTTACGTGCGTACTCAGAAATCCAACGCTCTTCATCGGGCGTTAAATCTTTTTCTGCAGTTGTGTCATTTTTAGTTGCCTTGGTGTACATGTCATGGATTTCAGCAATCGTAAATCGCGGCACCTTGCCATCTTCAGGCAGCACCAATTGAGGCGCATTTAAACTTTTAAGATCAGCGGCATGCTCGTCATAAACTCGTCGCAGAACATCTATTGTCATATTTGCCACCATATCGAGTACTTCATCGTGTGAATCCACGAAGCCCATTTCGATATCAAGCATAGTAAGCTCAGTTAAGTGACGAGTTGTCGCACTCGGCTCAGCCCGGTAGCTATGGCCAATCTCATACACGCGCTCAAATGCACCAACCATAATTTGTTTATAAAACTGCGGACTTTGTGCCAATGTAGCTGTCTTACCAAAGTAATCGAGCTTGAACACTTCAGCACCACCCTCAGTAGCCTCTGCAAGTAGCTTTGGCGTATCAATCTCTACAAATTCATGATGATCTAAAAAGTCACGAATATAACGCGTCAGACTTGCGCGAATCTTAAAGATTTTTTGCTCCTGAAGATTGCGTACATTCAACACACGGTACTCAAACAGCGTATCGAGGTTTTCCGATTTATGGTTAATCGGCTTATCAATTTCAATTGGCGGCTCGTCAGTTACTGGCACTTCAACGGCAACTGTTACATCGTGTAACTCAGCGCCACCAGGCGCACGCTCATCGGCAATAACCGTTCCAGTCAAACTGAGTACGGTACCGATTTGTAGTCCACGTA
>CAMPHY010000032.1 GCA_946886125.1 uncultured Candidatus Saccharibacteria bacterium
AATATGCTTCTGCCAGGTACTGCGTGATGTTTCAGGATACCTTTCGGCAAGCTCAACATCGAGGCGCTTTTTGTCTGACTGCACTTCAAATAAGTAGCACTCCTTACCCTTAAATGGCAGCGCATAAGTGGTGATGTGATCGTTTGGATTTTCAAGCACCCGCCCCATAACATCCTGCTTATCGGTTACGATTTGCTGAAGAACAAACTGTGTGTCGTCCTCTGCGGTATCATCAAATAGAATATAGAAAAAGTGCTTTTTGTAACGAAACGACACTAGCGTATTCGTCTCAGACGGATGGCTAAACTTCACCATTTCTACATGACGCGGTACGTTATCGTCATCGGCAAGCTCAAACCGACGTAAAATAGCGATGATATCTGAGCTAGAAACCTTTACCATACTAATTACTTCCCGGACGAAGACCGACAGCTTGTTGAGCACGAAGTAGCGTGGCGTTAGCAGTCGTTGCTAAGTCGCGCTCGGATTGCTCTAGTTTTGCAAGTAGCTGCTCATCAGTGACAGAATTATACTTTGCTTGGAAATCGATTAAAAATGACCGTACCGTTTCGGCAACAACCTTTTTGAAATCACCATAGTGACCATTCCCAGCCCATTCAGCAGTAACCTCTGCTTGCGGGCGATTAGTGAGTAGCGCCAGTATCTGAAGAAGGCTGGTTACACCAGGCTGCTTGTCCCAGTCGAATTGAATATCACCATAACTATCGGTCGTGGCGCTCATGATCTTTTTTGCAGCAACATCGGGTGAATCATTAAGTAAAATCTTTGATTTTGTGTCTAGCGAACTTTTACTCATCTTCTTTGTTGGGTCAGTTAAGCTGCGGATGCGTAGTCCGTTGTCACGCTTAATGAAGTGAGTTTGCGACTTTGTTGGCTCTGGTACCGTAAATACATCGCCGAATTTATTGTTAAAGCGAGTGGCTATATCACGTGTAATTTCCAAATGCTGGAATTGGTCTTCGCCAACCGGGACATATTTTGCGTTATAAAGAAGTATGTCCGCTGCCATAAGAACAGGATAGTTGAATAATCCCATGGTAACACTCTCTTTGTGTTCACCTGATTTTTCTTTAAATTGCGTCATACGGTTCATTTCGCCTACATATGTAAAGCAATCTAAAATCCAAGTCAGTTCACTGTGGGCCGGGATAAAGCTCTGCCTGTAGAGGAACGTGTTTGAATTATGAAGATCAAGACCAGCAGCAACAAAATACTTTAGGTTATGGAGTGTATTTGTATATAGTGACTCGTAGTCAACTGGTGTTGTAAAGCTATGAAGATCAGGAACAAACATGTTTATTTGATACTCATCGGCATACATTCGTTGCATCTCTACCATAGGAACAAAAGCTCCGAGGTAATTTCCAAGTGTTGGCTCTTCGTTGGAACGAATTCCGGTCAGAATGACAGATTTACTCATATTGTACGTATTATACCTGATAACCGCCTCAGTTAACAGTCAGGCCTTGGCCAGTATTTGGAGTCTGCTTACTTTAATTTCCTTGGTGTATCGTACTGCTTATTCAGTTCTTGATTAACGACTCGATTATATTGCCCCCTTATTTCATGTCCAGCTGCAATAACACGCAGCCGGACAAGCGGATTATGCTTTTGAAGGTAAGAGAGATTGCTTCTAATGACGTATGAGTCAAATCGGCCATGGATAATGGTTATCGGCTTCTTGAGCCGACTGGCGTCCTCCAGGGCGGTTTGATTCAGTATGCTCGATTCCAGTGTCTCCATGTATGTTTCTACATCATCTGTCGTCACGCTAAACGCTTTATTGACCAGCTTATACTTCATAGCTAGCGTCGATATAGCAACGAATTGCTCGGGATGATGCTGAATAAGGCGGTACAGCATTCGCAATTGCTGCTCGCGCCGTAGCCAGAAACGGGTGTCGTTATCGTTGTTATAAAAAGGTGGACTGCACAGTATCAATGACTTAATGATAGCGGGATACCGTTTTGCCACCTCAACCGCTACAAGTGCACCTAATGAATGGCCAACAATAATGAGTTTACCTGCTACCCCTGCCCGTATGAGAGTCGCGATAACAGCCCGCGCTTGAGTGCGACTGTCATACACGGCACGCTTTGGGCGCGGAGACTTGCCAAAGCCAAGAAGATCGATTGAGATGACGCGCACGTCAGGAGGTATACTGTTCACCACTTCCTGCCACGCAGCACCCGAATTACCAATGCCGTGCAACAGCAGTACGGTTGCACGCGGTTTTTTGACGCTACGTTTTGTATATACATGTAACCTATATGGTACAGCTAACCAATTATGAATAAATTTATCGAACACTTCTTTAAGTATACAAAAGTAAGTAATTTATGTCGTGAGAATAAAAAAAGAGGGGCAATCCCCTCTTTTCTAGCTACTGACTAATGCTCAGTAGCGTCCAGCTGCCGCCTCGATTATCACTTCTTAAGCGGTAATCGCTTGCACCGTCACTCATTGTGAGGATCTGTGCAATGCGCTCACCGCTTCGAATGACCGTTCGAAGACCAGCGTCAATGAAGTTATATGAAGCTCCATTGAATTCCATACGCCTTGGATAGGCTTGCATGTTCCGGCTGAAGCCGATAGCGGTAATGGTAACTGGACTGTTAATAGTAGTTTGTTTTGTCATATTCTGACTCCCGTAGTAGATAAAAATGTTTTTATAAAATAAAAAAACTGACAACAAGAAAACTGGTCAGCTGCGGCATTTAAGGGTTAGCTACGAGGAGACAAACAGTCACCGCCCGGACGTTTGCTGTATCACCTGAAGTAGCGAATTGAATATGTAGTGATTAGTAGGGACGCTTAGCATTTATTTATAGTAACGCCAGTGTGTATACCAACTATTGTATAGGTCTGTAGGTAAAAAGGTTCTCCACCAGTACTCACATGACCTTCTTTAGTATACAGTGCGCTATAGGTACGCGGTCAAGGCTTTTATCATAACACGTGCCGAAGCACACATCGACATATTGAAATATGTTAATTTTATGGTATTATACTACCTAAGCTTATGAGGCTTTCCATCGACAGTTAGGAATAGTGTGAGTGAGTCAATTACGCAGTACGTATATAGCGGTATTGCAGCCTACCGGGACGGACATTATCATATGGCGGTAGATCATTTTTTATCCGCTCGTAGCTTGATAAGCCGCAGCAGAGTCATGTCACCCGAAGTTATTCTCGGTGATACGCTTCGTCGTCTGTACTGGCTGAAGTGTCTCGCTTCGACAAACACTAGCAAGAGAAGTCAACGCCGGTTACTGTGGAAGATTATGAGGCCTTCGCGTCACGGTCTCACCATCAAATACCGAGCAGCCTGCATCTACTACCTTGGTCGCAGATACAACGAACAAGATAGTCTGCGACATATCGATCGAGACCTTCAGCGTCTCGCTTCATAAGTAAATAATGTCCCGGTTGAATTCATTCACCGGGACACTTACTTATTCGCTCTTTTTACTGCTAAATACAATTGAGATCACACTACGTCCGGGTGCGATTGTATGACTACCATAGAATTCATCATTAGAACCAGAACTAAATGTATTATCGGTTATTTCTGCGCGAACATACATCTGCCTACTTTGATTCACACCGGTCACTATCCAAAATGGCTCATTATTATTTAAGGTCGAACTTGTTAATTCGCGTGTGGTGTATCCTATAGCTGCGCAGCGGTCATCATCTCTCGGCGAAAAGGTAAAGCTACAACCCGCTTCAACTTCTTCGCCAGGTTCATACAACTTTACGTCTGTTTGATACCCGAGCTTTTGTAATTCGCGCTTTAAACTATTTTTCGTAATTCCAATATCACTCTCGTTAGAAAGAAGGTAGTACTCAAAACTAGGCAGCTCTACGGTCGCAGACTCCACACGGTTATACTGATGTAGCTTCTCAAGCTCATTTCGTGCTATATACTCATCAAGCTGTACAGCCGCTATCCTCGCAGGACTAGAAAGGTTTTTGTATCTCATACTCCCTATCAATAACGATACGATTATAAGCAAGCCTATAGCAAGAAAAGTTATAAGATTTCGTGGCCATTGGTTTTTCTTATGCATGCTCGAAGTATACAATACGTCTCATGAATACTAAAATCCCCCTCTGTTTCCAGAGAGGGATTTCGTTGTCTATAAGCGATATTAACGCTTTGAGAATTGTTCACGCTTACGAGCTGAACGAAGACCGTATTTCTTGCGTTCTTTTTCGCGTGGATCACGCTTTAAGAACTCGGCTTTCTTCAGTGTAGGACGTAGGTCGGCGTGACCGACAGTCAGTGCTTTGGCAATTGCCAATTTGATAGCATCAACTTGGCCAGCTAGTCCACCGCCCTTTACTTTGATAGTGACATCAAAGTCTTTTTGCTTATTTACGAGTGCAAGTGGGTCGGTAATTTCAGCAAGCAATGTTTTATTATCAGACAAATATGCGCTAGCATCTTTGTCGTTAATAGTTACCTTACCTTTACCTGCGTACAAACGTGCGCGGGCAGTAGCTGATTTACGACGACCAAGACCGTAAAAATAGTTAGCATCAGCCATATTATTTAACCTCTACTTTCTCAGGAGTTTGTGCCGTGTGAGTGTGTGCTTCACCAGGGAATACACGCAGGCGCTTAAGTCGCTCAGCAGCAAGTTTGTTGCGAGGCAACATTCCCTTAACTGAAGCTTCAATAAGTCGTTCTGGAAACTTTTCACGAACTTCAGCAAGTGAAGCATCTTTGATTCCGCCAGGGAATCCACTGTGGCGGTAGTAAATCTTCTGAGTTTCTTTTTTACCGGTCACAACAGCTTTTTCTGCATTGATAACAACCACGTAATCACCAGCATCGATATGTGGAGTATACGTAGGCTTATATTTACCAATCAGATACTTAGCGATTTCAGTTGAAACTCGACCAAGAGGAGCCTGTGAGGCATCAATCAAGATCCACCGGCGATTTACTTCAGTTGGTTTCTGTGAATAGGTTTTTGCATTAACCATTACGCTTTCACCTCCTCTTTTGGCACGCTTTTAAGCTCGTCGACAAACTCGATCGTCGCCATCTGTGTGCCGTCGCCGATGCGTACACGTGTACGTTGTACGCGTACGTGTCCACTTGTGCGACCGCTCAGCTGTGGGGCGATTTCATCAACCAGTTTGAAGGCTGCTGCTTGCGTTGATAACGCGGCAATAACCTGTCGACGATTATGAAGATCACCTTTTTTAGCTTTAGTAATAACTTTTTCTATATAACGTACTAGCTCTTTAGCTTTGGGTAGCGTTGTCTCAATCTTGCCATGCTCGACGAGACTTGTAGCCAAGCCTTTGAGTAGCGCGCGGCGCTGGTCGCGTTCGCGACCAAATTTGCGCCCTTTGTAACCGTGTCGATGCATTACAGTTCAAGCTCCGCTAGTTTATCTTTAACTTCATCCAATGCCTTTGATCCAAAACCTTTTAGTTCGCGTAGATCTTGTTCAGTCAATGTAACTAAATCATGAACAGTACGAATATCGTTATTGATCAAAGCGTTGGCAGTACGAGCTGTTAGGTTCAATTCTTCAATTGAAGTATTCAGCTCGCTCGCTTCATCGCTTACCTCTTGGCCAAGGGCTGGCGCAGCTTCAACAGTCGTTGAGCCTGCAAGCGCAGTATATTGGTTAACAAGGATAGCTGAAGCTTCTTCAAAGGCGTCACGTGGGCTAATTGAGCCGTCGGTGTCGACTGTAAGAAGTAACTTATCGAGGTTTGTCTCCTGGCCAACACGTGTATTGTCGACTTTATAGCGGACACGGAGAACCGGGCTAAATACAGCGTCAAGAGCGATCATGTCGCTATGAAGACGAGATTCAGACGATTCTTCGATTGTGCGATACCCGCGACCAGCTTCAACGACAAGGTCGATAGTAACTGACTTCTTTGGGTCATCAATGGTAGCAATAACTTGCTCTGGATTAACGATTTCAACGTCGGCTGATGTTTTAATATCGCCAGCAGTGATAACACCAGCGCCCTTCTTTTCAAGACGGAGCTCAATTGCTTCGTCAGAGTGAACTTTCAGGCGAACGTTCTTGAGGTTAAGCATGATATCAACGACATCTTCCTTAACACCCGCAACGGTAGTAAACTCATGAGTCGCACCTTCAATGCGGAAAGCAACGATTGCTGCGCCTTGAATGCTCGAAAGCAGAACGCGGCGCAAGCTGTTACCAAGAGTATTGCCGTAACCAGCGTGAAGTGGCTCAATTACAAAAGTAGCGCTTGTTGAGGTGTGTTCATCAATATTTGCCAGTGCAGGATTGTGAATAACTTTTGACATAGTGTAGGCTCCTTACCCGTTTAGCGTGAGTAATACTCGACGATTAGCTGTTCATTAATGTCCACTTCGGCTTCTTCGCGCTTCGGAAGACCTGTCACTTCAATCTTGAGCTTTTTGTGATCGCTCTTGATCCAACTAAGTGGACCTTGGACTGAATTATTGACAACGTCATCGATTTGACTAAAGTAACCAGATTTTGCGCTTTTTGGACGAACAACAAGTTCATCACCAGCTTGAACACGGATTGATGGAATATCAACACGACGGCCGTTGAGCATAAAGTGGCCATGGCCGACAAGTTGACGCGCCGCACGACGACTGGTTGCAAAACCAGCTCGGTAGACAACGTTATCAAGACGTCGTTCAAGGAGCTGTAGCAAGTTTTCACCGGCAAGACCAGTTTTATTGCGTGTCGCTTCGCTCATGAGACGAGCAAATTGTTTTTCCAAAAGACCGTACGTACGACGAACTTTTTGCTTTTCGCGAAGTTGCGTAAGGTACAAGCTTGGCTTGCCCTGACGACCATGTGCATGCTGACCTGGAATACCAGATTTTTTCGCCATGATTTTATGTGCTTTTGGATGAAGCGCATACCCTTCGCGGCGAGATTGTTTGACGATTGGAGAAGTATCTCTTGCCATAACCTAAGCCCTTCGTGCCTTACGTGGACGGACGCCACCATGAGGTACGCCAGTCACATCTTTAATACTGTCTACGGTAATATCAAAACCACCGATAGCACGGATAGCTGCATCACGTCCAAGACCAACACCCTTGACGAAAACGTCAACAGCACTCATGCCATGAAGTGACTTCACCGTTTCAGCAGCTTTTTCAGCCGCCACTTGTGAAGCGTACGCAGTACCTTTTTTGCTGCCGCGGAAACCGCAAGCACCAGCACTTGCTGCTGCAAGTACGTTACCTTTTTTGTCAGTAAACGTCACAATTGTATTGTTAAACGTTGCCTGAATGTGCAGCTGACCAGAAGGAACTGATCGGCGCTGCTTCTTACGAGTTGAAGTTTTTGCATCTGCCATAATCTTATTCCTTTCTACGTCTTAGACGCTGCCTTCTTTTGTGTACCGCCCACTGCTACTGCTTTACCCTTACGAGTTCGTGCATTCGTACGGGTTCGTTGTCCGTTGACTGGAAGACCAGCTTTGTGACGGAGCCCGCGGTAGGCGTTTACATCCTTTAGACGCTTAATATTATTTGTCACCAAGCGCTGTAGGTCGCCTTCCACGGTATAATCAGAATCGATTAATTCGCGAATACGTTGTTCTTCAGCCTCGGTGAGATCTTTCACCCGAGTGGTCGGCTCAACTTTTGCCGCCGCAAGGATGGTCGATGCGAAGTGTGGACCGATGCCGTATACATACGTCAAAGCGATCTGCACTTGCTTTTCAGATGGGATTACTACCCCAGCGATTCGAGCCATGCTTAACCCTGCCTTTGCTTATTCTTAGGTTTTTTCTTGTTGAT
>CAMPHY010000033.1 GCA_946886125.1 uncultured Candidatus Saccharibacteria bacterium
GTGTAGTACAGTGGCTAGTATGCAAGCCTTCCAAGCTCGAGACGGGAGTTCGATTCTCCCCACCCGCACCAAAGAAAAAAGAGATCAGACTATTGATCTCTTTTTTCTTTGCAATGACGAGACTAAATCTCTCGTAGTGTTTCAATTTGTGCGCCCAGGCTATTTAGACGGTTGGCAAAATCTTCGTAGCCACGGTTGATAGAATAAACATCTCGAAGGGTTGAAGTACCTGGCGCAGCAAGCATAGCGAGTAGTATAACAACAGACGGACGTAGGGCGGGTGGTGCCACTACATCAGCTGGCTTCCATTTTGTTGGACCTGAGATATAGACGCGGTGTGGATCGACAAGTTCGATCGTTGCATTGAGCTTTGTTAGTTCGGTAAAGTAAATCGCACGGTTTTCGTATGACCAATCGTGCACAAGGGTGCGGCCTTTGGCAGCGGTAGCAATAAGTCCCATAAACGGTAGGTTATCCATGTTGACGCCAGGAAAGGGCATACTGTGAAGCTTGTCGATGCTTGCGCGAAGCTTGGAATGTTTGAGGCTGATGTCAACCAGTCGGGTTGCGCCGTTGCGGGCGGTGTATTCATCGCTCAGTTCATAATTGAGGCCCATACCTTCTAGGATAGCTAGTTCGATTTCCAAGAACTCAATTGGCGCACGCTTAATGGTGATTTCAGAATCGGTCACCAGACCAGCGGCGATAAAGCTCATTGCTTCGATTGGGTCTTCACTAGGGTAGTAATCGACTGTTTTGTTAATTGATTTGACGCCGTGAATTGTAAGAGTTGTAGTACCGATACCTTCAATTTTGACACCAAGTTTTTCCAAGAAGAAACAAACATCTTGCACCATGTAGTTTGGACTAGCGTTTCGAATGGTTACTTTGCCTTCGTACAGCGCCGCTGCCATAATGACATTTTCCGTCACGGTGTCACCGCGCTCTGTCAAAAGAATAGTCTTATCAACCGGTGTCTCTTTGACAGTAGCATGGTAATAGTCAGTAGTCGCTTCTACGTTAAGACCAAATGGTGCGAGGCCCGTCATATGTGGTTCGACTGTCCGTGTACCTAGGTTACAGCCACCTGCAAAGGGAAGTTTAAAATCACGGTATTGGTGAAGGAGGGGTCCGAGGAACATGATGACTGTACGGGTTCGCTTGGCTGCCGCAATATCCATAGACTCAAGCTTAAGACGCTTAGGCGGAATAATTTCTAGATCATTTTGCTCATTAAGCCAACGTACTTTTACGCCGATACTCTGAAGTACTTCAATAATCCGATTAACTTCTTCGATGCGCGCCACGCGGTGAAGGGTGGTTTTACCTTGGTTTAAGAGTGCGGCACAAAGCAGGCCGACAGCAGCGTTCTTGCTGGTTTTTACTTCAATATCACCTGATAGTTTTTTGCCACCATCAACGCGAAAATTGATTTTACCAGATTGGTTAAGAGTGACAATGTCACTGGAGAGTACTTCACTGATGCGAGCTACCATTTCTAAGCTGATATTCTGGTTGCCTTTTTCAATACGGTTAATAGCGCTTTGGCTGGTGTTAAGTGCTTCGGCTAACTGGGCTTGTGTAAAGCCTTTAGCTTGACGTGTTTCTTGAATTAATGTTCCGATTTTCGCAAGGTAAGCATCTGAATTCATACCTCCTATGATATATCATTTATGATATAAAGTCAATAATGCTATAATGAACTAACAGAGGAGAGGGTGTAATGAAAGATACAACAATTGCAGAATTGATTGCTGCTGAAGAGCAGCGACAACGTGAAGGTCTTGAGCTGATACCAAGTGAGAATTACGTAAGTGAAGATGTGCTTACGGCACTTGGGAGTGTACTGACTAATAAGTATTCTGAAGGATATCCTGGAAGACGCTATTACGGTGGCCAAGAATTTACAGATAAAATTGAGCAGCTGGCAATTGATCGTGCCAAGCAGCTCTTTAAAGCTGATCATGCTAATGTGCAGCCACACTCCGGCGCGCCAGCTAACGAAGCGGTTTATAGTGCTTGGCTTGAACCAGGGGATACAGTACTTGCTATGGATCTCTCGCACGGTGGACATCTGACGCATGGTGCGCCAGTCACTCGTAGCGCAAAACTATATAATTTCATTCGTTATAAAATGAAAAATATCGACACAGGTGAAATCGATTACGACGAGCTTCGTCAACTTGCGCTTAAGCACAAGCCAAAAATTATTCTGGCAGGTTTCAGCGCATATCCGCGTGAGCTTGATTATGAGAAGTTTGCTTCTATCGGTAATGAGGTTGGCGCATTACTTATGGCCGACATGGCACATATCGCTGGTTTGATTGCAGGTGGCGTCAGCAAAAATCCATTTGACTATGGCTTTCATGTGATTACCACGACCACACACAAAACGCTTCGTGGTCCCCGGGGCGGCTTGATTCTTTCAAAAGGTATAGCAGGGAATCCACTAAAAGCACCGGAAAAAACACTTGAAAATATTCCAACGCTGATTGACCGCGCAATCTTCCCAGGAATGCAGGGCGGTCCACATATGCATGTGATTGCTGCAAAGGCTGTGGCTTTTGGTGAGGCCTTGCAGCCAGAGTTTCAAGACTATGCTGCGCAAGTGGTAAAAAATGCTTCAAAGCTAGCCGATGAACTACAAAAGCGCGGTTTCCAGCTTGTAACGGGCGGTACGAGTAATCACTTAATTCTAGCCGATGTCTACAAAAGCTTTGGTATTGATGGTAAGGTCGTTGAAAAAGCACTCGATGCTATTGGATTGACACTCAACGCTAACGCTGTAGCGGATGATCCATTGCCACCGTTTCGCCCGAGTGGCATACGACTCGGTACGCCAGCGATGACGACACGTGGACTTAAAGAAGAGCATATGGAACAGATTGCGGAGTGGATGAAGCGGGCGATTGAGGGGCGTGACGATAGAACTACACTAAGTACACTTAAATCAGAAGTCGGATATTTTTTACAGAACTTTCAGTTGAGTCAATAAAATATTCGAAAGCTTAAAATATCCGGAACAAATTGTTCCGGATATTTTATTTAATCTATGAATTTCTGCTTTTAGCAGCCAGCTCCACCTGCACCAACGCGAATGTATTTAGCTACGGCAGTGGTTGCAGCATAGTCCCACCAGCTTACACATCCACCCGTAGCAGTTGCTACATAGCCAACAGCCTTACCGCTATCTGCAGTTGCGGCAGTTACTGTTGCGCCTAAGACAGCGGCAGCATTATCGAGTTTGGATTCTGGAACCGTCGCAAAAGCCGCTACAGTTGTAGGGTAGCCATTCTCAATCGTATTATAGGCTTCCGCCTTTTTAGCTACTTGACTGGCGAGGTTTTGGCCCGAAGTAGCTTTTGCGCGGTTTTGGATGCCGTTGTAAGCCACAATGGTAATTGCCGCAAGGATACCGATGACGACGATAACAATCAATAGCTCAACGATCGTGAAACCTTTTTGTGATTTCATATTTTTTATATTTTGAAGACTCATTTCTAAGTGCCCCCTAGTTAGTTATTTCATTCATAACTATACTATTTCTCAATTTTAAACACAAGCTTTTTGTTGTTATTGTTCGGCAATAAATGAGATGGCATCAAGGGAGAACCATGCGTTTGATCCTGTCATGAAGAGTACGTCGCCGTTTGGCATAATATCGACACGTCCAACAACAGAGTTGGTTACATTCACTGTTAGTACACGCTCTTTAGGCCGGTACCCAGCTGGTAGGTTCGCGATGACTGTGCCTGATCCTGTGCTACCTGAGCGAACGAGACCTTTTAATGTAACGAGGTCGTCAGCTGCTTTAGTGTAGCTGGGTGTACTGAACTGCCCGCCACCCGCATCGTACCATGCCCATCCGCTTTGTAGGCTAAGCGTATTCCATCCGGCGAAAGAACCTGGATAGGAGAGACTGTTAATACTTACGTAACCATTTGCTCCTTTGTCTTTGGCGAGTATTCCGTTATTTGCCAATCCTATGAGGTCAAAGCCAGCGTTGCCGCGAGTCGGAATATGTAAATAATCATTCGTTTGCCTGCTGGAAGGGGGTGCGGCCATGACTGTACCGTTTGTCATTATTCCATAGCGAACGAGTCCTTGAGTATAGGTTCTTCCCGCACCATCAACAACATATTGAGCATCTGCGTAACTGCCGCCATAGTTTTCCCAGCCGTTTTGTGGAGTCATATTGACAAAGTTGTGCGGGCCACCAGCTGGCATGAACCGAATATTTTCCAGCGACACCCAGTCGGCCGCACCGTCATTGAATCGAATGGTACCATCCGCATAAACATCCACGCGAGCAGACGCGTACGGGTAATTCGCTCCTACGAAAATAAGCGTACCATTTGGTCGATAGCCAACCGGTAGCTGACCAATAATATCACCTGAAGCTGGTGAGCCAGTATGCTTAATGAGCCCTTTTAAAACTACGAGTCCGTCTGCGGTTTTTGTGTAACCTTCTCCGTTGTAAGTACTACCGTAATTTGTCCAACCGGTCCTGAATCCAATTGAGCCCCAACGATTGATAGCAAGCGTTGCCGAGTTTGATGTGAGCGTATCGTAAGCATCAGAGATGACCACTCGGTAGCGATAATTATCCCAATCAATATTTACGTCTGAAAGAGAGTATGAATTACTGGTTGCGCCGCCGATATTATACCAATTAACGCCACCATTGGTAGAGCGTTGCCACTGGTAATTGACGTCATTGTAATTGGTGTCAACTTCGAAGCGCACGTCTTCCCCGGCGACCACCGTGACGCTATTTGGGTGATCAAGTATTTCGAGGAAAATATTCTGTGGCGGGTCGCTTTCAGTATTTAGTTTACTCGCACGTATTGAGGCGGTATGGTCAACTGGTCGCCCAGCGACGGTCGTTTCGGCGGAAAGAGTGACACGGATTGTTTCGATACCGTCCATGATAGCTGCTCGAGCAGCAAGCGTATTAATGGTACTTGTAGCACCTCCGTTTGGAGCGCTTGCGGTTGGGCTTGAGAAGTAATCAATGTTAAATTCGCTGACATTATCGAGCAGTCGTATGTCATTTGATTTACAAACTGTGCCGGACACACCCGGTGCGCAGCTTGGTAGTTGCCATGGTGTGTCGCAAAGGCCAGGTGTACCACGGCCTTGCTGCATAATGACACGTCGCCATAATGTTTTTGTGCCGTCACTATTAGTTTTAGTGAAGTAGACGGCGTTGTAGGTGAGTAATTTGTTCGTTGTCTTTTCGCTACAATCGCCGCTTGGCATATTAGTGTACACGGGTGTTCGAGCTGCTTCCATTGGGTTCATGTTTGTGGCAAAAGTGCGCAGTATGAGCATGTTGCCATTACTACCTACATTCGTAAAGCTGTTGACCGGTGCAGTTCCGTTAGTGTATCCTTGCGGGCTTGGTCCAGCAATTTCATTGCCGGCAAGAAACGCGCCACTTAGTTTTACGTCGCGCTCGATCACGTTAAGCGCATCTTGCGCACTATACACCATACTATTTTGTGCTTGGGTTTTAAGTACCTGGCCGGTGAGTGTCACCATCACGGTAATGAACGCACCGAGTGCCAAGATGACGATTGGTGCTACCACGAGCATTTCTACGAGCGTAAAACCAGCTTGTTTATTTGGCGACGTAAAGCGCATGTTTTACCTCCTGTCGTTCGGTACTAGGGCCGTATGCAACCGTAATCTCAACTCGCATAATACGGTCGCTCCAAGTGCTTCCATTGCAGCCTTGGGGTGCTGATAGTGTGCGTGTAATAGTAGGTGTATCGAGGCCATGTCCACTTGGCGCCGGGAGAAGGGTGCTTGCAGCTGTCGTAGAGCATGTTGGTGTGAGTGCGGTGGCTTTACGTAGCTCTTCGTATGCAAGATTACTGGCGCGGGCGCGAAAGCGTGCTTCGCCGCCATCGGCAACGATGACACTATAGAGCTGGTAGCCTGTTGCTACAAATGCCACCGCAACAAATAAGGTGATGAGAAGTTCAACGACAGAGAAACCGGTTTGAGAATTTTGCTGCATCATTATTGATTATCGCTCGTAACCATATGTATAGTGCTGTCAGTTTCAAGGCGGTAATAAAGGTTAAAGCGACGACACTCCTGAGAACCACTTATGCAAAGTACATTATCTGAGGTGAGTGGTTGATATACGTAAGTGCTTGGGGTCGGGAGTGGACGAATACCGGTAGTTGTTTCAAGGGTGTTGGTCGCTGCTATTAAACTAAAATCGCTTCCTGCGGTGCCGCTACTACCGGGCGCAATCAGTGAATCGCGATCGATATCTCGAAGATTGTTCATCGTAAATTCATCATCGCTGTAAGTGACGAGGCTAGTTGAAGGATAGCGAGCTGCCGGTGTATTACTGGTACTTGGGCCAGAGTCGTAATATACCTCTAGCGCTCGAGCGATATTGGCGACATCTGTCTTTCGCTCGACGTCACGCGCATCGGCCTGGCCGCTTCTAAGATTGACGACAGCAAGTACCATTAAAATAGCCATAATAACAATGACGATGAGTATCTCCACCAAGGTAAAGCCACGCTGACGCTCCATAGTTATAGCATAAGGGTTTTACGCGAAAACTACAAGCTTAAAGCTCGAGCGGCTCTTGTTCGATTATGATATGGAACATATCGCGAACTGCGCCAATAATTTCATCACGAGCGGCTGCTAAGTCGCTGTAGCTGGTGGCCGATTCATTGATGAGAACAAGCGCATTCTTATCGTGTACACGCATACCGTGAAGTACTTGCCCTTTCAGACCTGTTTGTTCAATTAGCCAGCCAGTTGGTACTTTGAAGCGTCCATCGGGCATGTCGTAAGTGGGTATGTCGGGATGGGTATTTTTTAATTCAGTTAGCTGCCAGTCTTCAACGATGGCATTTTTAAAGAAAGAACCAGTATTTGCAATGAGTTTAGGGTCGGGAAGTTTATTTGCTCGAATTTCGGTGACAGCATCGCGCACCACCTGAGGAGTAAATAGGGTGGTGCCGCGTTCGTCGAAGTATGATTGTAGTGCTGCGTAAAAAGGTGGCTGAGGTGCTGCTTTATAAAGTTTTAGGGTGATGGATGTAATGACATAGCGCCCTGCTTGTTCACCGCGAAAAATACTATGACGATAGGAAAAGCCGCATTGATTATTTTCAAGTGTTACAAACTGATCTTTTTGACTATCATAGGCGTCGAGTGATACAAGACTATCGGCAATTTCCTGGCCGTAGGCGCCGACATTCTGGACAGGTGCTGCTCCCGCAGTACCTGGAATTGCCGACATAGCATCAATCCCCGATAAGTTCATATTAACAGTACGTTTTACAACTTCATCCCAATTTTCACCAGCGCCAATCTTGACAGTGCTCGATTGAGCGTCACTTGCTAGTACTTCAAAACCAGAAATACGGTTACGAATGACAATACCAGTAAACCCTTCATCTCGAACAATAATGTTACTGCCTCCACCTAATATAAAAATTGGAAGTTGTTGTTTTGCTGCGTTGTGATAAATCGTGGCGATATCTTCTAGGGTGTGCGCATCTGTCATAAACCTAGCGTTGCCGCCAAGACGCATTGTGGTGTAGTTCTTGAGTGGGATATTGGTATGAATCTCCATGTTGTTTTAGTATAGCTCACACTATGTAATTTATGCTATAATTACCCCTGTACCTCGCGTACGGATATACGCACCCGTAGCTCAGCGG
>CAMPHY010000034.1 GCA_946886125.1 uncultured Candidatus Saccharibacteria bacterium
GATGAATATACCCAAGTCGGTTTCGCGGTTGTCGATGGCGTGCTCGATGAAAAACCTACGACAGTCATTGTGGCTATGTATGGCCAGCCAGCCAGTAGTGGCGTAGCGGGCGTGGCGACGGCAGCTGAAACAAGCGCACCAGGCACTGCACAATCACTTGGACCACTGACACGTTTAGGGGTGGCGGTACAATCAATGACACCAGCTCTTCTTGGGTCATTACTACTGCTTACGACGATTACGGGCATAGCGGTACTGGCGCATACCTATCGCCAGAAGTTGCCAAAGAATTTACGGCAATCATGGTATCGTCATCACGGTATTGTGAAGGCGGGAGGCATGATGTCTCTTATGATTGTAATGATAGCGTTATATAGTGGAGGACAAATCTAATGACAAGTATTACTAAAGCAATTATTCCTGTAGCAGGCTGGGGGACACGTCGGCTGCCAATTACTAAGGCGGTTGAAAAATGTATGTTGCCAATTGGTAATCGTCCGCTGGTAGATTATGTGGTACAAGACTGTGTTCAAGCAGGCATCACAGATATCTATTTTGTTGTCAGTGAAGGCAGTACGCAACTCGAAGCGTATTATGGTGATAATCTAGCCTTGAACTCCTACCTTGAGGCAAATGGCAAGGAGTCGATGCTCCCGTTAGTTGCTCCACCAAAGAGCGTTCGTTTTCACTATGTCGTACAGCCAAGTGGCGGTAAATATGGTACGGCAATTCCTGTGGCACAAGTAGTTCCACAGTTGGATGCGAAAGAATCCGTTGTGGTGTTGATGGGTGATGACTTTGTTTACAACAAAGACGGTAGCAGTGAAGTAGCACGACTGCTTGCTGCAACACCCGAGGGTGGTTGCTCGATGCTCGGCGTTGACGTAGCGCGCGAACAAGTGAACCGATATGGTGTGCTTGAGCTAAACCAAAATAATGACTTTATTCAGATTGTAGAAAAACCAACTCCGGAAGACGCGCCGAGTACGTTAATAAATGTTAGTAAATATGTACTCAATAACGAGGCATTACAAGAAGTGTTACGCTACAGCCAGCTTGAAACAGGCGGTGAGCATTACATCACGGAGCCACTTAATCATTACGTTCGTGACGGCGGTACGATAAAAGTGATAAAAGCAAAAGGGGAGTATCTCGATGGTGGTAGCGTCGAGAGTTGGCTAGAAGCAAACAATATCGTTTGCGGGAGTTAATTTCGGACAAGCCGTTATTTGAATTATACCTAATTTTGTGGTATAATCTTAATCATTGCGTATGGCAAATTGCCGTCGCACGATGATAGAAGGTAGAAAATGACAGCACAAAAGTATGTGGATGAACTCCGTATGGTTATCGATATGTCCGATATCGATGACACTGAAGTGATTTCGCGAGCGAAGTCTGGTGAGATCAAGC
The DNA here is from genome assembly GCA_946886125.1 of uncultured Candidatus Saccharibacteria bacterium. The sequence goes on from CAMPHY010000034.1 coordinate 1,414, forward strand.
CGGTGCTTGATCGAGTGTCGCAGTTGATTACTGACGCAGCAAGCGCCCACCGTGACGACGCGACAATTGCGCCGTTACGTCACAAGTGCAATCTGAGCCTGTATGAACTGGTATGCCTCTACCAAATGGTGCGTGATATCAAAATCAGGCAAGTGCGCGAACGTCGTCGGTTGGTGGCTGACCTGATGAAACCTGCTGTGGCGGTTCCAATTCAACTCAGCCGTGCCACGCGCCCTCTGTCTTCATCACCCGTCCGCTTCTGAAGTATGAGCTCGCTCCTTCGGGAGCGGGCCTGTACTTTTTAGAGGTTATTGCGGGATACGTCCGTATCTGTTACAATGAACAACTGATTGATTAATAATAAAAGGAATCATAATGTCAAAAGCAGTCGTTAAGATCGGTGGCAAACAATTTATTGTCGCTGAAAAAGAGACCCTCCTGGTGGACCTCCTCCCGGAAGGAACTAAAGAGCTCACGCTTGATGCACTGTTGGTGATTGATGGCGATAAAACTACCGTCGGCACACCAACTGTCAAAGGTGTGAAGGTAGTCGCTAAGGTCGTTGAAGACCTTGTAAAAGGTGATAAAATTCGCGTGATCCGCTACAAAGCTAAAAAGCGTGTTCATAAAGAAAACGGACATCGCCAAAAATACTCAAAGATTGAAATCACTTCAATCAAGTAATTCTCCAAAATACCTCGCTCTAAAAGGCGAGGTATTTTGATTCCGCTCGTGCTACAATAGAGGAAACGAAGAGGGAAGATATAAACAGTGGCAACAGTTATTTCAGTGACCAACCAAAAAGGTGGGGTGGGTAAAACGACCAGTGCGATTAATATCGCCTATTTCTTAGCTAAGGCAGGTAAACGCACGCTTTTAGTTGACTTTGACCCTCAAGGTAACGCGACGAGTGGCCTAGGGATTGATAAGCAAACACTTCGGGGGACAATGGCTGATGTTGTCTTAGAGAAATTACGGTTAAGTGATGTTATCTTGCCGACAGAACATAAGAATTTATTCCTCGCTCCTTCAACGCCACATCTAGCTAACACCGAAGTAGAACTTGCCCAGGCGACGCGCCGATTTACACGGCTAAAGAATGCTATTGATAACGCACCGGTCTATGATTTTGTGATTATCGACAGTCCGCCGAGCTTGAGTCTGTTGACGGTGAACGGTTTGATCGCAGCCAGGTATATTCTTCTTCCCGTTCAGGCGGAGTTTTATGCTCTTGAAGGGCTCGGACAGCTACTTGAGACGATGAAACTGGTACGTAAAAGCATGAATCCTACGCTTGAGCTGATTGGTGTGCTGCCAACCATGATGGATAGTCGTACGACACTAAGTAGCCAAGTACACGAAGAAATCAAGAAGCACTTTCCCGGTAAGGTATTTGCTAACCCGATTCCACGTAATATTCGCCTAGCAGAAGCTCCAAGTCACGGACTGCCGGTAGGTGCGTATGATCGTTTCTCAAAAGGTTCTCGGGCATATAAGGCAGTAACGAAGGAGGTGTTAGATCGTGTCGGTGAGTAAAGGAATGAAAAAAGGATTGGGGCGTGGGTTTGAGTCATTGATTCCAACCGATCTTTTAGACGAGTCATTTGATCCAACTGCGCATCAAGACGAGCAGGTCTCTGAACTGCGCAATATTAAGCTGAGCCAGATCCAGCCGGATCCAGGTCAGCCGCGTCGTCACTTTGATGAAGGTGCCCTAGATGAGCTAGCCGCCTCAATTTCCGCTCATGGCATCTTACAGCCAATCGTACTGATTCCTTACGATGGTGGGTACATGATCGTGGCAGGTGAGCGGCGTTACCGTGCAGCACTGAAAGCAGGGCTTGATAAGGTGCCCGCACTGGTGCGAACCTTGAGTGACCAGCATAAGCTCGAACTCTCTTTAATTGAAAACCTTCAGCGTCGTGATTTAAACGCGCTCGAAACAGCTACTGCTTATTTAAAATTACGTGATCAATTTAACCTTACGCTTGATGAAATCGGCCAGCGTGTCGGTGGTAAGTCGGTAAGTACGATTAGCAATACGCTTCGATTGCTTCGTTTGCCAGAGAATGTTCGCAAAGTGCTTCTTGAGGGTAAATTAAACGAAGGTCAGGCGCGACCACTTGTTGGTCTTGATGAATCTATTGTAAATAAAATATTGCCAAAAATTATGGAAGAAGACTGGAGTGCTCGCAAGATTGAGCAGTTCATCGTTGAGCTTAAGAAACAGAAATCATCAGACGCTACGCCGCCAAAAAAGATTGTGACAGTGCCGTATGAAGAAGATACGAAACGGCTCGTAAGGCACCTTGCTACGGATGTAAGCGTGAAGACGAATGCTAAAGGTGCTGGCCAAATAGTGATTAAGTTCTCTTCAGATAAAGAATTTCAGCGCATACAGCAATTACTCGAAAAATAATTAAATCAATTATCCACGAAAAGTATCAACATTTTTTCTACTGGATTTACTTCGCCGTGTCTTATCTCGTAGAATGACAGGCTGGGAAGTTATAGGCAGTGAATGAGCTACCAAATACTAAAACAGGCGTATTGCATCAAACGGGAAGATCCGTAAGCTTACTGGACCAATCACGTCGTAGTAGGGAATTGTCCCGAGACAATCGCGTGAGTCGCATGAAAACTGATCAACACGGTTGTCACCCATGACAAACAGTGTATCGGTCGCAACGACGGTATCAACTTGGCCACTTGTAGGTCCGCTGAGCTGATCAGTAAAGTCGAGCGTTTCAGCTGGTTGGAATCCTTCGGGTGAAGATTCATTAAACACGGTCACGATGCCATTTTGTACCGTGACACGCTCACCAGGGAAGGCGATCACTCGTTTAATGACATATTCATCGACGGATCCAAGGCTAAAATTTGGATTTTTAAATACAATAATTTGACCTCTTTCAGGAACATATTGCTCGTTTTGTAACTGCGCCCAAGTAACAGGGAGGCGACTGACAATTAATCGGTCGCCGGTGTAGAAAGTTGGCTCCATGCTCGGCCCGACGACACTAAAACTGCGGAAGACGAAGCTATTGATGAGCAGCGTGCCGACAATGACACATATAATAAAGACAATAATACTCAGAGTATCTTTTATAAAAGGGTGGCGTTGTAAAAAACTAGCTTCCATCGCTCCTTACTATACACCCTTTTGAGAGCGGCAGAAAGCAAACCGGTTATGATTTAATGGTTCTTTTATTAAGGCTCCTTCTGTATAATGATGAGTAGTAATTATGAAACGTGAACGAACTTCTATCGACGGATTTGTTTCAAGACGATCCGGTCAGCAGCTTGGTGATTTGCATCGCAACGCGTCACCACGACCTCATGCCACCACATCTGTGAGGGGGTTGCATAGTGCTAGTCAGATGGCGGGGCATGTCGTAAGTCGTCCCGGCACGCTTAGTCGAGCCGAGATTGACGAGTCACTGCGTACAATTGATGATCAACCTGTCGAGGAGAAGAAACGGCGCACTCGCAAGCACCGTGGAGCGAAAACTAAAAAACCGTTGACGCGCGGTCGTGTCATTAAAAGAATTTTACTTATTCTCTTGATTTTCGCGGTACTGGGAGCAGGGTATGTAGGGATACGTGCGTGGTTGGCTGGATCGAGTATATTCCAAGGCAATCCACTCGCTATTTTTCAGAATCAGCCGCTCAAGACTGACGCAAATGGCCGTTCAAATATTTTAATATTTGGTACCAATGAAGATAATATTGAAGGCGGCTTGCAGCATGAGGGTGCGTATTTAACTGATTCAATGATGGTGCTGTCAATTGACCAGGAAAAGAAAAATGCCTATATGGTGAGTGTTCCGCGTGACCTGTATGTGCAATACGATGACACGACGCCATGCCCAGAAGGTTTTTCAGGCCGTATCAATAGTGTCTACCAATGTCGCTCTAATAGTGGTGAAAATGAAGAGGCTGGGGCAGTAGCGCTAAGAGACAAAATTGGTGAAGTACTTGGGCTCGATATTCCATACTTCGTTCACGTTAATCATACTGTAGTTGAGGATGCTGTCGATGCTGTAGGTGGTGTGACGGTAACCATAGACAGCCCTGATCCTCGAGGTATATTAGATCGTAATTTTGATTGGCGCTGTAATTATGAATGTTTCTTTGTTAATTATGAGAATGGCGAGACGGTACAGATGGACGGTGAGCACGCCTTAGCCTTCGCTCGTGCGCGTAACGCATCTGGTGGATATGGATTACCAAACGGGAACTTTGACCGCGAAAAAAATCAGCAAAAGGTGCTAGTTGCGCTTCGTGATAAAGCGGTGAGTGCTGGCACGTTGACGAACTTCGGCAAAGTGACAGGGCTTATTGATGCGCTAGGTGATAATTTGCGTACAAATTTTGAAACAAGTGAAATACAAAGACTCATGTCTCTTGGAACTGATATTACGCCTGAGAAGATTGAATCAATTAGCTTAGTTGACGAAGAAAACCCTGTTGTGACAACTGGTATGATTGACGGGCAAAGTATCGTTCAGCCGATACTTGGTCTCTATGACTATAGTGGCATTAAGTCGTATATTCGCCAGCAAATTTCTAGCGATCCTGTTACAAAAGAGCAGGCGAATGTTGTAGTACTGAACGGATCGGAGACTGCCGGTGTCGCCCAGACAGAAGCGACTAATTTAGAAGAACGTGGGTTTATCGTTAGTTCATTCGACAACGCTCCTGAGGATACGTACGATGATGTTGAGATCTACCAGCTAAGCGATGGTAATCCTGCAACTGCGGCGAAGCTGAAGCAAGTGTTTAACGTGAATATCGAATCAATGCCGCTGCCATTTACAGTGGCTGCTGAGACAGATTTTGTCGTTATATTCGGTGCACCACGTTCTGCAAACAGTCAGTAATCATGCTATAATTGAGAAGAATTATGGATTTTCTCAAAGTTGTTAAACGTCAGTCGTTTCTTAGTGGTTTAATCTATAACGGCTTAAATATTGCACTTGCGATTGCAATTTTAGTTGTTGTGCAGGTCTCGGGTATAGCCTGGCCGGCGTTTATATTAGTACTTCTGTCTAAGTGGCGAGTACTGGCGGTGCGACCACGATACTGGGTCGCTAATATTCAAGCAAATCTCGTTGATTTAATTGTAAGTATTAGCTTTGTGATCTTTTTGGTGGCGGCAAACAACGAAGCTGGGTTATTGTTGCAGCTCATTATTACCGGTCTATATATAGCTTGGCTGCTTGCTCTTAAGCCAAGATCAAAACGTCATTTAGTCGTTGTACAAGCGGGGGTTGCAGCATTCGTCGGAGTGACTGCTCTATATATGGTTTCATTCGCTTGGCCGGCTTTTGCTGTCGTGGCATTTATGTGGTTGA
>CAMPHY010000035.1 GCA_946886125.1 uncultured Candidatus Saccharibacteria bacterium
CTCAAGAGCTAATAAACAATAGTCCTCTTTGAGAGGCTAGTAATATTATTATACTAGTCTCATAAGCTGGCCGGTTGACGTAATGTTGACCGGCCTTTTTTTCGTTTATGGCAAACATAGGCGCGTTAACTACTATGACGCGCAGATATATGCTTTAAATATAGGTGAAACTTATGAGCACTGATAAAACATTAACAGAACTGTACTCAAACGTGGCGGTATCGGGTAACAACGCCGAAACACAAACCAAGCGTATCGACTTGATTGATAGCTTTGTTGGTACTGTCAAGGGTAGCTGGAAACAAGGTGGCCGCGCACTTGCGGAAGCTTTGATTCACTTCCTTGAGAATGACCGCAACGGTGATCTGATTGCACGTTTGATCAAAGGTATTGACATTGATACCGGCAATAAGACAATGGCGAAGGTAATGAAGTTAATTGTCAAAGACTTTTTCGCTATCAAGTCTTACAAGTTGAATGAAGCTAACCAGCAATGGGCGGCGACATACGACAAGGAATTGTTCCCTACCTTGTCTCGTGACAAACAGGAAAAGGTTATTAAGTCTTTGATGGATGGTGATCTTTACAAGTTTGCCCCTGAGAAAAAGGCGAAAGGCGAGGACAAGGACAAGACTTTCCAGTTCTCGAAAGAAGACAAACAGTCTTTGGATGTACACCGAGCTGTGCAGTTGGCGCATAAACTGGCCGAAGTACGCAAGGCTAAAAACATGGATGATCCCGTGTACAAAGAGCTGTACAAAGCAATTGAAGAAGCGCTGGAAAAGGCGGAGTCTTATCTTGCCCAAATCAACATTGCAGATAAGATGGCCGATAATGACAGCGGCGAGGATGAACAGCCGGCCGTAGTAAACGGTTAATGGTTGCCGTACTACTCGTTTAGATTAAACGAGTTATAAGGCGCAAGGATGCGCCACCTTATCTATTGATAATGTACAGTCACTTGGTAACAGGTGATTGTCTACTGTCAATAACTTATATGGTTCACATTATGGTTACTAAAAAGGTGTTATCTAAGGACGATATAATACGACAACGGGATGAATTGAAAAACCTATTAGAAGTTATTTGTAGTGACATGGAACTAGCTCTAGCTGCACTTGATAGAGAATCCCCCAAGATAAATGTAGCTATAGATAAAATAGACAGGAGTTTAGAAGAGATAAAGGAACGTTTAAAACCTTGATATAAAATCCTTGGAGGTTATGGCAATGTCTAGCCTGTTAGACTTAACCGGTCGAATAGTGGCGCATAGGACTACTCAACAATTAGGTAAAGTATTAGAGACAGACTTCTCTAATGTTAGTAGGCCAAGATATTTAGTCGCATTCACTGGCTATAAAACAGCTAGTTGGCAAAGCTTGTTAACTATTCGTCTAGCTACTAGGCTTGAAGTTCTAGTACACAATGCGTAAACCCACTGAAGAGCTAGTGAGATTCTAGCGAAACATATTAGCTTAACTGCACCACTATCTCGGAGTCACTGGATGTGCGTGAAGAGATAGGACCACTTGATAGTGGTGCAGTTCTTTTATGTCTGGGTATACACAAGACCAATCCGGAGTTAAAAATATCCCGGATAGTGTGGAGAACTCTTATTAGTTCTTTGAAGCGCTGCTTGCTATCAAGTTGGTGTACTTGTGTGCTCACGATGGCTTTCGTTATAGCCAAATGAAGTCTCGTTTAATTACGAGCAATTGTAAAACCCCTGTCCCGTTTAAAGCATGATGCCCGCAACTTCTCGCCGGTATTTCATAGCAACGGGCAGGGGTTTTCTTTTATGTGGCGGTAGCTCAGTTGGTAGAGCCTTGGGCTGTGATCCCAATTGTCGCAAGTTCGAGTCTTGCCCGTCACCCCATTTTATTTTTAACAACTACTCCGACTATAGGTAGTTAGCTATGCCAAAACAAACGAAGTCATCTTTCAACCATCATACCTACTACGCCTTATTAGGTGCCCATCTATTCATGCTTACAACAAGATGGATGGATAATAACAAAGCATACTATCATGATGACGGTGACTCTATATTCCACAAAGGAATTGTCACCGCCACTATTCTCAAGTCCCTTTCTCATATCAAACCTATCAATGAGAACTTGCAAGATATATGCGAGTATATCAAGGCAAGATGCCTCAACCGACACCACCCTAACTATCTATTTCTTAACGGCTTTATCGAAGGAGCACGAAGAGACCTAGGTATTATTCTGGATAGTGATATTCCTTTATTACAAGAAGAGGTAATTAGAGATGGATAAGAATCAAATTATGTTTATTTCCTTACTCTCAGTTATAACTTCCTTACTGGCCTTTATAGTTGGAGGTTTAATTACTATTAACCAGGAACATAATACTCCTGTTTTTACAAAAGGAGATTGTTCCGATATGTATTATGAGTGGGTTGACTACGTCGACAAAATAGGGAAGCGTTCGATATTCTTTCATGATTACATTCTTTTAGAGGAAAGTAAAAATGACTAAACGTAGAAGTCAGTTTAGGTTTTCATTAGTAAGTCAGTGTGGATGGTATTATCACATTGGGAAAGAAAAAGGAAAGCTACCTCCATGGCCACACCATCTTGAAACATATCACCGCTTCACAAGAAATCCTTTGCTTGCCCATAAATCTACAAGGCAGTCTATGGAGAAAGCAAAGGATGCCTATAATAGGGTATATCCACAGGCTAATTTTAAAATTGTTGAGTTAGAATTAGGAGTTAATTAGCTATGACTAATAAACAATGGTTAGGCATATCTTTCAATCAGCACGAAGTAATCAAAGAGGGCAACGATCCTTTCGAGATTCTTTGTGCTATTGACCGCAAACAACAACTGTATCCAAGTTCATTCAATATGTTCCAGGATGCAGAGTTGTATTCGATCGAAGAGATCGAGTTCATCGATGAGACTGATTATTATCTGGCTCATCATTATTTAGATTACCCACCAAAAGAAGAGGAAGTAAATTATGTCCCAACAATCAAACACGTCATCCACAGGTATGAGCGCCACCAAAGCGTTTAAGAACTACTCCGACGCTGACAAAGCATGCATTCGCGGTATCCGTGATGAAATGATGCTGGTTACTGGCGGTGATGTCAAACTCAACGATGCAATTGCGGCAGTTGAGCCCGGCATGGAAACACCAGCACATCTTCGCGGCCTGTAAATAAGTAGTTGGTAATCTATAATGGGTTGTTAACGCAGCCCATTATGTAATACTAACTTTCTTTGTCACTCTCCAAGGTGACGCTTTTGGCCCGCTTCTTTTCTCCTGGAAGGTTGCGGGCTTTTTTATTTCCCACTAAACACCTAAGGAGGTGTATTTATGAGTAGACTAGAAGAAACAAAGAAGAAGTACGATGCATTGGTAGCGGAAGGGCGTGAGCTGGAATTGAAGAAAAACAAAATCGACTCCTATTATAAGCAGAAGCGAAAGCAAGCTAAGCTAACTGCCAGTAAGTCTCGAAATGAAATCACCGCCATCTACAACGACACCATCAACAACCTTGCCAAGTCTCGCGGTGACGAGATGAAATCAGTCGATCAACAACTCACCGATACCACCAAGCGACGGCGTCTGGCTAAGCAGGGGCTTCTTGAAGCTCAAGCCGAACACCGTGAAGCACAACGTCTGGCTGCTGCTCAAGTAGCTTAACTTTTCATCCAATTCGGACTGTCGTATAAAAATTAGGAGTAATACGCCCTACCCCCTAAGACGCTCACTACATGTAGGGAAATGCTGGTTCGACTCCAGCCAGTCCGACAATATTAATAGGTATTAATTATGAATAGCTTCAAAAACAAATGGTGCAACTTCCTTGAGAGGGCTACACCTTTCACTTGGTTTAGTATCATTTGTTTTTGTGGTTGTATTAAATATATTTTCTTTTAACTAGGAGAAGACTATGTCTAAAAATGTAGAAGATACCCCCTACTACAAGTGGATCTCACATCAAATTAACAAGTACACTGATCTCATTAAGGAAGATGCTGATAATCAAGAGTATAAAGATAAATTGATATACTATACAAAAGAATTGGAGATGGTTAAAAAGGTCTCCTAGTGTTTCGAGGAGATTAGTTATGGATAAGTTAGAGCAGGATTTAGAATACCTCAGAAGGAAAAGGGAGAGGTGGGCCAATGGAGTTGATTCGTTTGGCTCTAGTGCTAAGCGAAGGTCTGTAATCAAGAAGTTAAACCGAGAGATCAGGAAACTGGAGGCTCAACGTAATGAAAAATAAATCTTATCTTCTCTCCAAGAAAGATGAAAACCAAGAAAAATGGGAAGTTACAGAATTTGAAGGGGATCCTACGGACGTGCATAAAAACATCGTTGTAAAGTCAGCCGCATCTAAATATAGGGACGGACAAACAGTGATGCTCGTTCCTTTTGGAGTCAGTTTTATTAGTGTTGTGTCTTTGAGTGAGATAAATATGACTCGTGAACAACTACAAGCAATCGTAGATGAGGAGATGGGTTAATGCAAGGTAGAACTAGTGATATGTTTTATTCCAACCGAGAAGCACGGATTGCTAACAAGGTTAAAAAGAATCTATGGAAGGGTAACGACAACAAAGCCAAGAAGGAGAAGAAGTATGGGAATCGAGTACGAGGAGAACAACGATAATATTGATATGGATAACGATGTTATCGAATCACAAACAGGTCTGGAAGACCACCCCGCATTCTGTACATGTACACATTGTCAGAATCTTTGGGAGTTAGTGCAGCAAGAGAATCAGCGTAAGCGTGAGATTGCTGATAGCTACTACTCTGACGATCATCCGGAAGGATGGCAGGTTGCCGGTTAATGTATGTTTTATGACGTACTTATTGCCGGCTTAATACTAACTGTCTTGCTATTGTTATGGCAAGGATACACTAAAAGGTAATTAGCTATGGTTGCTAAGTTCTTGTTTAATGCTTTACCAAAAAGCATAGGCCAGATGATACTGACTGGAGTTATATCTATCATTGCGATGACAGGTCTTGTTACTTCTTTGGTAGTCCATTCAGTTATTCAGGAGTACAAAGACAAGATTGTTGTGTGCTCCATGATCATTGACAATACATCTAAGGAGTAGAGCTATGGAAATCTTTATTCCTTTCTTCATCCTAACTGCTAAATTCTTACTTCTTATCAGTCTGGTTGCCAGTGCTGTGTACTATTGCAAGTGGTATGCATGTAAAGACGTACCTAAATCAATGGCACCAATCTACGAGAGTAAATATACAGGCTTCTTGGTTTGTTTTGTTGCTTGTTTAATTATCCTCGCCTTTGCAGGAGAGCTTTAGATCGACAACACATACCTACTACTTTTAGATGGTAGAATCTTTAAGTTCTATGTAGGTATCTTTTGTCGTTTTTAATTTGGTTTTTCAACGACTCGCTGCACCACATAGCGACACTACCCTACATGGGGAACGTCGTTCGCAGTCTTCCGCACAAACAAGTGTACTAAATTGGCAAGACAGTCCAAACAAGATGACTAAATTGTGCCAGTGAAGTGGGCTGGCTAACTAATCACGTCAGGTATTAGTCGGACCTTATGCCTAGTAAATCAAACGCCATAGATAAATCAAATGGATAGAGATAGTGGGTTACGTTTATGAAGACATGCTTCTGAGGCATTGACATAAAACCTCTGTTGTGTAGGTTCGAGTCCTACAATATGGCAAACAATCGGCCCCTCTGTCGACTGATATGCCTACAAGCTCCTGTAGTGCCCACCACAGCACGATAGGATAGCTCTAGGTAGGGTAGTATAGGTTTAGGAAAGTGGCCCTCATACGCGCTTACAAGCTGTTCTACGATTAATAGTTCAAACTCGTTCCGAAGGTAGGGCAAAAGAACATCCTCCTGATAAGAGGAAGACATTCGTGTTCAGGTAAGTAATCAGACTCCAAATCTGTATGTATGTTCGTCATGAAGTACTACTCCGATGATTATCCTTTGTATTTAATCGTTACGCTTGCCGACTTGGTTAAAAGTTAGCCAAGTAAAAGTTCCATCCACCTTTACCAACTCTCCTTGACAGGTATTTTGAGGACACAAGCTACCGATTGCAGGTTCGATCCCTGCTACCTATAAACCTCCATCGTTCGAGTCAATCCGTGATGTGTTTATGAAACCGGTGTACAAATGAGTAGCGGCAGGCGGTTTGAATCCGTCCGAGTGCGAGAGTTAAGTAATGTGAGTGATAATTAACTTAAGTGTTTCAATTCTTTTTTCTTTTAATGAGGACCAATATGGCTATGAAGGTCAGGACAGATACCGAATCAAAGTCTTCTAAATCCTCCGCCAGCGGGGGGAGCAATGTTACCAGTCTTGCTGAGTTCAAGTATCACGCCAGGAATAACTTGAATGTAAAAGGAGACTTGCGTGACCAGTCTCTTACTGCTGCAACCTTGGTGGATACTTCCACCATTCACTTCAACCAACCTCTGTACCGTATCAGTAAGGAGGACCTATCGGAACAAGCAACTCCAGTAATCGGGAAACAGCAACTGGAGAAACTCTTTTCAACAAAAGCTGCAAATGATCCGACGACGAGTCATCTCTTGTCGCAGGATATCAATCCTATGCTGGCATCGTGGTTAGCTGCTTATTCTTTCACTTGTCAACGGACTAA
>CAMPHY010000036.1 GCA_946886125.1 uncultured Candidatus Saccharibacteria bacterium
AGTCGGCAGCCAATGCAAGATAAACGTTTGCTAATGTCTGCGCCTGAATACCCTGGCTGGCGTCAACTACTAAGATAGCCCCTTCACAAGCTTCGAGGCTACGACTCACTTCATAACTAAAGTCAACATGCCCTGGAGTATCAATAAGGTTTAAGTCATGATCTTTATACTTCATGCGCACTGGAGCAAGTTTAATAGTGATACCTTTTTCACGCTCAAGATCCATCGTGTCCAGCAGCTGTGATTGCATATCACGCTTCTGTACAGTACCCGTCAGCTCAAGCATACGATCGGCAAGCGTCGACTTACCGTGATCGATGTGAGCAATAATACAAAAATTTCTAATCTGTTCTTGATTCATAGTTCAGAGGATTATTATAACAGCTTACTTGCTACGAGGCGAACTGAAGAATATTTTATTGATTCTTCGTACTACTGGCCTTACCTCTTCGAGTCCAAGTAAATGACTAAAGAATATGTACGCCGCAGCACTTATTGCGACAATTAGTGCAAATTTTGGAAATGTCACATAAAAGCTTTGATCATCACTCATAAGCTGGAACATCTGAACACTGGCATATGTAAAAATTGCCATAAATCCAGTTGCACTTGCCATACGCGCTACCGCGTGAACAAACACGGCATCGAACAGACCCTTAATACGCCTCCCCATGATGGTAAATAAGATCATCACCTCTACCGCAGCTACGATAGATGCAGCCAAAGCAAGACCATAAGCTCCCATATCAAGAGTAAGTGTAAACCATATCGCCAAAATTATATTCAAGCCGATCGCAACAAGCGATACATAGAGAGGCGTCTTGGTGTCTTGTTGTGCATAAAAGCTACGTGACGCAATGTGATAAATAGAACGGAATAAAATGGCTACTACTAAAACTCCAAGAAGGTTTGCCATCAGTGCATTACCACCATTAACTAAAAAGTTAACAATATATCCACGCGCAAAGAAGGTAACGACTGCTACCGGTAATGTAATCCATACCACAACCCGTAGAACAGAGATCAGTTCTTTTTTAAATAAATCGAAACGACCTTCCGCTAAGCGTTCAGTTAGGCTCGGGAATGCCGCCGTACTAATCGCCACGCCGATTAGATTGATTGGAGCAAAGTGAAGCGTTGATGCTTGCTGGTAAATACGTACCGTACCTGCAGCCAAACGCGATGCTAAATTCACTTCTACGATACTCACGATATAGTCCATACCTTGATCAATTGACCTAGCAGGCAATAACTGAAGCACACGACGAAAACCTTTGTTTTTCCAAAAAATCTTAAACTGATAGTCAAAGCCAAGCCCAAGTAAACCGATACTACTTACAAGTAATTGCAAAATCGAACCAAGAACAACACCAAGCGCGACTCCCATGATACCACCCTCAAATACTTGCCAACCAAACAGATTGATACCATTTGTAAAGAAAAAGATACCAATGATGATACCAATGTTATAAATTGTCGGCGCTAAGGCATAAAACGTAAAACGTCCCACTGCTTGTTGAATACTGGCGATAACTGTTGCGATCGCAAACAGGAAGGGGTTAATGGCAATTACACGCATCATACTTACCGCTAGGGCCGTACTTGCCTCACTTAGGCCTGGACCGACTACATAGCGCACGAGGGGTTCGGCAAACACCATGATAAGTACGCTCGTAATAAGCGTTACGATTGCTAGCAAATTAATCATGCTGGCCGAGAGTTCCCAGGCAGACTTTTTATTACCCTTGCTGAGTCGTTGATTAAATACCGGAATAAACGTCACGCTCAGTGCGCCCGATACCAGTATAAAGAACATGAAATCAGGTATCGTAAAAGCGACTGTATAGGCGTCAATGCCCGTTGGATAGGTCTCAAGGTATGTGCTGTTTAAGAGACGGTCTCGATAAAACCCGAGTAAAGCACCGATTAACGTCGAGCCCGCAAGCAATATTGCTGCGAGCTTGACAGTTACTTTTTTATTCGCCCGAAGGACAGCTTGGCGTACTCGACTCATAGTCCATCAGTCAGCTAGTAGAGCTTAGCCTCTTTGGGGAGTTTAGCAGCCTTTAAGATATCGACAACCTGCGCCTCATCGAGAGTTTCCTGCTCGAGTAATGCTTTAGCTAAATCATCAAGTGCCTTTCGGTTTGCCTGGATAACAACTTCTGCTCGCTTTGATGCTTCTTTTATAAGCATCTCGACTTCTTTGTCGATCTCCTTTGCCGTATCGTCACTATATGGTCGTTCGTGTGTCATTTTATCGAACACCATACCACCATTATCGTCATGGAACACTTGGTCGCGCAACTTAGAACCCATACCCTGTTCAATAATCATATCGCGAGCAATTTCAGTAGCCTTGCGAAGATCAGAGCCAGCGCCAGTAGTAATACCATCTGCGCCATACAGAATTTTTTCAGCCACACGTCCACCCATAGCTCGAGCTAAGATATCCTTAAACTCGTAGACATTCGTATAGCTTTTATCTTCTGGTGGCAAGAACCATGTTACGCCGCCCGTACCGCCACGTGGAATAATTGTTACCTTATGTACTGGGTCACTATCAGGCAGGATATGCCCGACAATGGCGTGCCCCGCTTCATGATAGGCGGTCAGCTCTTTTTCTTTTTCGTTCATAACTTTTGTCTTACGTTCAGGGCCAATTGCTACTTTTTCAAACGCTTCCGTTAGATCAGCGTTGCTAATTTTCTTACGATCATGACGAGCTGCTACAATTGCCGCTTCGTTTGCCATGTTGGCAAGATCAGCACCGCTGCTGCCCGCAGTTTTTGCCGCTAGAGCACCGATATCAACTGTTTCATCGACTGGCTTTTTCTTGAAGTGAACCTTCAAAATCGCTTCGCGATCTCGTCGCTCAGGCAACATAATATTTGTTCGACGATCAAAGCGACCAGGGCGAAGTAGAGCAGGGTCAAGCACGTCGGCACGGTTGGTTGCCGCTAGTACAATCACATTACTCCCTGTTTCAAATCCATCCATTTCGACAAGAATTTGGTTAAGAGTCTGCTCACGCTCATCATGACCGCCGCCCATACCACTACCGCGCTTGCGACCAACGGCATCAATTTCATCGATGAAGATAATAGCTGGAGCATTCTTCTTCGCTTTGGCAAATAAGTCACGTACGCGTGAGGCACCAACACCAACGAACATCTCAACGAATTCAGAACCCGAAATTGAGAAAAATGGTACATTCGCCTCTCCCGCTACGGCACGGGCGAGCATTGTTTTACCAGTACCAGGATTACCGACCAACAACACACCTCTTGGAATCTTCGCTCCAAGCGTTTCATATTTTTTAGGGTGCTTCAAAAAATCTACAACTTCTTCAAGATCCTGTTTAGCAGAATCGTTACCTGCGATGTCTGAAAAGACTACCTTTTCTTTATCAACACCATAAAGTTTCGCCTTGGACTTACCAAAGCCCATTGCCTGGTTGTTCTGTCCCTGCGCCTGGCGCATCATAAACATGAAGAAGGCAATAATAAGAATTACTGGTACCAGAATAATCGCCAAGTTCCACAGTGTCTCACCAGTTTGTGACGGCTCGACGACCTGAAGTTCTACAGGAGCATCCTCATTTAGTCCCTGCTCCTGAAGGCTACTGCCAGATGCCTTAACTGACTTCTCAGTTGGCTCCTCTTGGCCTTCGGGGGTGACTGTGAGGTTATTACCCTCAACTTTGATTTTTTCGATTTCACCATCATTAGCACGACTGATCACGCTTGAGATAGGCACCTCTTTCAAACTATCTTGAGGTGAAAAAATTGCTACCGCCGTAAGAACCGCAAATACTAAAATTGCCCAAAATAAGCTGAGTCGAATGAAGTTATTCGCCTTCTTCTTTGGAGGTTGTTGTTTATTTGCCATAAAAAAGTATTATTTCCTTTCAACTAAGTAATTCAAGACATAAAATCCCACTCCTACAATAATAGCATTTTTTTAGTCTGTGTGGATAGAGAATGTTCTTGTTGCAAACCGTAACTGCACACTGCTACCAACCTGACAAATTTTACCCGCTGGATATGTTTTAATAGCCTGAAGCGCTCGTTCACGCTGTGGAATCGTTGGACTAGTGCTCACCTCCTGCAAGCACGCAGCACGTAGCAACTCAAGCGCCACTGGTACAGAGATTGCCGTAAAGAAATACCTTGAAAAAGCAGTTTGTTCGCCTAATAGATGCTGCACCTCGTGGTTGATTTCATACTTTAACTCTAATTGTCGCTGCCACAATAGGCGCAAAGCTTCTTTTTGCGAATCATTGAATGCCGGAATTAATTGAGCCCTTATCTTATTGCGCATATACTCTAAACTTTGGTTTGTACTATCTTGCTGCCACTCCAGTCCATGCTCCAACGCATATTCGAGAATATCTTTTTTTGTCACAGCAAGCAAAGGGCGCACTATATCCGAATCAAGCACTGCCAAACCGCGCCACCCCGTACCACGCATGATATTAATGACAATTGTCTCTAGCACATCATCTCCATGATGGGCCGTCACAATAGTAGCTTGATGCTTTTGTGCTACCTGCCGCAAAAAAGCATAACGCCGCGTACGCGCCTGCTCTTCGCTTGCATCGCCCCCTAGCTCCTCACGTTTGGTTTCAAACGGTAAATGGTATGCTGCCGCTAATTGCTCTACAAACGCAGCATCATCAGCAGAGTCATTGCGAATACCATGATCGAAATGGGCAACGATAAGAGAAGATGGTTGAAGTCTCCATAGTTGATGAAGTAAGACAACCGAGTCAACTCCACCACTAACAGCTACGACATATTTATGCTTCATATATTGCTAAGTATAAAGGATGGAACTAACTATGCACCAGCTGGTGGCGTTTCATTACAATTCGTGATGTTTGAAATAGTATACGAGTGCTTATAGTAATCCACGTTAGCGCTATAGGCGTAACCACCAATATTTGGATGGTTGCAAAGATAATACTGCACATTAACCATTTCACGAAACCCGACTCGTCGATACATTGTCTCTTTTTGCGGCCCACCTCGAACCATATTCCAAGCACTTAAAACATACTTCTGACCATCACTCGAGTATATATAACACCCCGTACTCCCCCCTACACCACTGTATGGCTGACTACTTTGTGGCAGGTCATCAACACCTGGTACCCAATCTACCTGGCTTGAGCCGCTCGGACAATTGTCATCGGTACGCGATACAGTCAATCCACCAGTTGAAGGATAACTTCCCTCGCGTGCGTTGTATATTTCAATCTTTCTTGCAAGGCTATTCATTGCAGACTGCGTTTGAGCATTTTTTGCCCGTATCTGAATACCGTTATACGCCACAATTGTAATTGCTGCTAAGATACCTATCACTACAATAACAATGAGCAGTTCAACGATCGTAAAGCCTGTTTGTGCTTTACGATTAGACATACGCCCAAGTTCCTTTATAAAACCAATCCACCATACTACCACTTGCAACAGTCACTCCAGAGGCGGCACAAATTGCCACCGTACCCGAATCCGGACCAGTATATTCACTCACACCCGACTTCTTATATTGAAACGCTTTACCAGATTTACTAAAGGCAATGACGGAAAAATTATGTGGGTCGTTTGATGGCGGCCAGCAATACAGAATATTATACATAAGACTTCCATCTGGAAAAGTGGTGCGGTATGCATTTTTTGAAACTGAAAGCTTTAGAGAGACAAGCTGGTTGCCTGTGGGATAAGCGCTATTTTCAACCGCATACATAGCGATTTTTGTCCCTATTTGCCTAAGGTCAGATTGCACAGAGGCGTCCTGAGACCTTCCCTGGATACCGTTATACGCTACGATTGTAACTGCCGCTAGAATACCGATGACAACGATAACAATGAGCAGTTCGACTATTGTAAAACCCATGTGTATTTTTTTCATACATTAAGCTCCTGCGGGTGGCGTTTCATTACAGTTCGTAATACTTGAAATGGTATAGGAATGTTTATACATATCTCTGTCGTCATAATAAACTCCGCCTAAAGTACCGCCAATCGCTGGATGATTACAAAGATAAGATTGAGTCAATTCCGTGACCGTTCGGGTTTCTCGAAAACCAACCCGTCGATACATCGTATCAGTTTGTGGATCATTAACCATATTCCAGGCGCTCAATACATAATTATCTCCATCAC
>CAMPHY010000037.1 GCA_946886125.1 uncultured Candidatus Saccharibacteria bacterium
CTCTTTCTACGATATAGTAAAACTATTTTTTCTTTTCGTCGTCGACAACTTCACCTTCAACTGGTTCATCTTTGTCAGACTTCTTATCGTCACCATCCTCAGAGGCAGGTGCTTCCTCTTTAGATGCAGCTTCATATAGTTTCGCGCCAATTACCTGAATCTTTTCAAGCAACTCCTTTGCAGCAGCCTCAAGTTCATCTTTTTCATTAGACTCTTGATGCTTCTTCGCCTCTGCGACCGCCTCTTCGATGACTTTCTTGTCCTCATCAGAGATCTTGTCTTTATATTCAGTTGGCATTTTTTCTGCCTGGTAAACCGCGTTTTCTAGTGTATTGCGAGCATCGACGGCTTCACGCTTTTTCTTATCTTCGTCGGCGTGGGCTTCAGCATCTTTTTGTGCTTTTTCGATATCTTCCTTACTCATATTGCCACTATCTTGAATGGTGACAGAGTTTTCTTTACCAGTCCCCTTATCCTTTGCGGTGACATTAAGGATACCGTTAGCATCAAGGCTGAATGTCACTTCAATTTGCGGCACACCACGTGGAGCGGCTGGAATACCATCAAGTGTAAAGCGCCCAAGTGATTTATTATCCGCACTCATTTCACGCTCACCTTGTAAGACGTGGATCTCTACTTGCGGCTGATTATCGGCGGCGGTCGAGAACGTTTCCGACTTGCTTGTTGGAATAGTTGAGTTACGCTCAATAAGCTTAGTCGTTACTCCACCCATCGTTTCGATACCGAGGGATAGCGGTGTCACATCAAGCAGTAGTACATCTTTGACATCACCTGCCAGTACACCACCTTGAATGGCTGCACCAATAGCCACTACTTCATCAGGGTTTACACCTTTAAGTGGATCTTTGCCAAAAATGCTTTTTACTTTTTCAACCACAGCAGGCATACGAGTCATACCACCAACAAGAACAATCTCATCGATATCGCTTGCTTTCATATCAGCATCTTTGAGCGCTTTATGGACAGGGTCGGCTAAGCGATCAATCAAATCACCGACAAGCTCTTCAAGCTTCGAACGAGTTAACTTATATTCAAAGTGCTTTGGACCATCGGCGTCAGCCGTAATAAATGGTAAGTTAATCTCTGTCTCAGGAGTTGAAGAAAGCTCTTTCTTCGCTTTTTCAGCCTCATCCTTAAGACGCTGCATAGCAGCCTTGTCGCCCTTAAGATCAATTCCCTCTTGGCCCTTAAAGACATCGAGGAAGTGGTTCACAATTCGGTTATCGAAGTCTTCACCACCAAGGTGCGTATCACCGTTCGTTGAGCGTACTTCAAATACACCGTCACCTAGCTCAAGGACAGACACATCAAAGGTACCACCACCAAGGTCAAAGACGGCAATCTTTTCATCTTTCTTACTATCAAGACCATAGGCAAGTGCTGCCGCAGTTGGCTCATTGATAATACGCTTCACTTCAAGACCAGCAATCTTACCAGCATCTTTTGTTGCTTGGCGCTGAGAATCATCAAAGTATGCTGGGACAGTAATAACTGCTTCGGTGACTTTTTCACCCAAGAAGGCCTCAGCGTCAGCTTTGATCTTTGAGAGAATCATAGCCGAGACTTCTTCTGGAGAGTAATCTTTGTCACCCATCTTTACTGCTACGCCATCACCCTTTTTAATAATATCGTAGGGCATAATATCATGATCTTTTTGCACTTCTTTATCAGAAAACTTGCGACCGATTAAACGCTTGACGCCATAAATCGTATTACTTGCATTTGTGACACGCTGACGCTGTGCTACTTGACCCACAAGGCGCTCACCGTTCTTATTAATCGCAACGACACTTGGAGTTGTGCGGTTACCTTCAGCGTTAGCAATAACTTCTGGCTTACCAGCTACCATGTAGGCAAATGCACTGTTTGTTGTACCTAAGTCGATACCAATAATTTTTCCCATATTCATTTCCTTTCGCTAATTCGTCAAATATATCTATATATATTTTAGCACTCTACATATGAGATTGCCAATATCACTATTGTAATAAAATTAGCACTCTCGTGTCAAGAGTGCTAATAAAGAAAATTGATGATTAGTTATATATTTCACATACGCTCGTTTTTACGGGTTGCTATGATGAAACAGGTAATAAAGGAGGTAAGTATGACCGATGAAAAGCAAATTGCCATGATCGTGAAAGATCATTTTGAACAAGTAGAAATGACCGATGTCCGTCAACAGCTCGAAGCCGAAGGCATGCTTGTAGACCTGATTGCTCCCGATAGCGATGAAGTACATGGTATGAACCATGCCGAACTCGGTGACAGTTTCCCAGTTGATAAAACGTTAGATGAAGTTGATCCAAGTGAATACGATGCAGTCGTCCTGCCAGGCGGAACAATTAACGGGGACCAATTACGAATGGACGAATCAGCACGTGATTTTGTCAATGCGATGTACAATGCCGACAAGCCAGTGGCTGCCATTTGTCATGCACCTTGGGTGTTGGTTTCGGCCGGCCTAGCTGATGGCCATACGCTGACGTCTTACCCTACACTGCAAGATGATATTCGAAATGCAGGTGGAACATGGGTAGATAAAGAAGTGGCAATTGATGGAAACATCATTACCAGTCGCAACCCAGATGATATCCCTGCTTTTTCTCGAGCAATAATCGACGCGCTTGCGTAGTATATCGTTATTGCCGAGTGACTTTTACCATGGCGTGCCGAATTGGTGCGCCATTTAAGGTATACCCAGCTTGTAGTTCTTCAGCGATAACCTCTTTATCACCCGTCGCATCCTCATCAAACTGAATTGCTTCATGGAGTTCAGGATTAAATTCTACTCCTGTCTGAGCATCAATACGCTTAAGGCTTAAGCTTTCGAGTGATTTTTCTAGGTTTTTTACCAATGCAGCTATTCCCTGTGCCCAGGTATTATCTTTCAAATCTTCTGGTGTATAGCGGACTGCCCGTTCAATATTATCAATAACTGGAAGGAGTTTTAGGATCGCAGCTTCTTGACCGTGCTGATACGTCGCAGCTTTGTCGGCCTCAGCGCGCTTACGATAGTTTTCAAAATCTGCACGAGTACGTTTCACGTCAGTTGTAAGCTCACTAACTTGTTGCTCTAATTCTTCTTGTTTATTACTCTTTGGCATATACTTCCTCTTCCGATATCAATACTCTTGTTATTTAAATCTTATTACAATACTTCTTCGAGCATCGCTCCTGCATGACGCACAAGGCGCATTACCTTGCCATAGCTCTGTCGAGTTGGGCCAAGCACACCGATATAACTTCGATCGCTATATGGCGAACGGAATCTACTGATAATTAATGTCGATTCACTCGTTTTGCCAATCGGGTTCTCTGCACCAATATATACGTTTAGCGGTTCATTAGGTGCCGCTTCACGCAGCCATGGATCAAGATTATCAAGGAGTCGCGCTACGTCTTGAGCGTGGTTTGTGCCACGCATAAATTCTGGTTGAGAAAATAAATTACCAATGCCACTCATATACAGCTCGTCACCAATAGTAGCCAAGCCTAAATTTTGCGTCAAATCAACCAAACTATCAACCGCACTTCGAATGGCTCGATCAGCTCTGTTGCCGTGCGTACTAACGCGCGCCTCAATCGCTCTCGCACTACGATCAAGTTTACCTGGCATGAGAGCGAGCGACTCACTGGCATGCGCTTCATTGAGCGCATTGACGTAAAAACGATACCCACGATCAGTCGGAATCCGGCCTGCACTAGTGTGCGGCTGGGCGATAAAACCCATATCTTCCAATCGCGCCATTTCACTTCGGATAGTTGCGCTTGATACGCCAAATAATTTAGCAAGCGTTACGCTGCCAACTGGCGAAGCAACTTCAGCATATTGTTCAATAATTGCAGCTAAAATTTGAATTTGACGATCAGTCATATCCTCATTATAGCCAAAACTTAGCACTCATGCAACAAGAGTGCTAAACCGTTGCTTGAATTGCCACCAAAAGATCTCGCGCCATTAGGCGTGCTTCATCGTCTTTACGGTGAAATACATCTGGTTTATGGGCAATCTCACTGGCAGCCATCACCGCCCGCGAAAGATCATCGTTTACAATAAAATGATAGTATGGCACCTCAAGCGCATGAGTCAGCTCTTTAATAGCACTGTCGCGGCGTTTTGGCCACTCAGCTTCAAAGGCTTCACGCGTTTCATACCGTTTTGAAAGCCGCTCTCGCCACACCTCGTACGTCGGCGGAAGAACGAACATCGCAATAACACTGCGCGACAATTCTTTATATTCATCCACACCCTGAACATCAACATCAGTAATAGCTATTTTTTTCTCATCATGCGCGGCCTGGACTTCTGCAACTGATGTTCCATATACAGTCCCGTGAACTAATTTAGCTTCAATGAATAATTGAGTATCTACCATTGTAGTGGCGACGGGAATATCGATAAAATGATAATCAACATCCGGCACCTCTGCTACGCCGTTATTACGACGAGGAGGGCGAGTGGTATGTGAAATAATATCACGAAAATCATTACTTTTTAGTAACTCTTTTTTTATCGTATCCTTGCCAGCCCCTGAAATCCCCACCAAGAGGGCAATTTTCGTTCGAGTAACCAGATCAAGAGCAGATTGACTTGGTGTGTACTTGGCAATTTTTTGCGCTAAATCCATATGTATCATTTACTCCTGTTATTAGTCTCGTTTCAACATTACGGTAAATGCTTCAGACGGGATATCAACTTTCCCAAAACGCTTCATGCGCTTTTTACCTTTTGCTTGTTTGGCAAGTACTTTCTTTTTTCGTGATACGTCACCGCCATAAAGGCCAGTTGTAACATCTTTTCGATAGGCCGAAAGATCAGCTCGTGCAATAAACTTACCGCCAATTGCCGCTTGTAATGCCACCTGGAAATTCTGACGTGGAATAACTTCTTTTAGCTTTTCAACCACTTCTCGGCCAAGCCTTTGAGACTCACTACGGTGAGCCATCACGCTCAATGCATCGATAATTTCGCCTGCTACGTAAAAATCAACTCGCACAAGCTCTTCGCTGCGATATGTATCGAGTTCGTAATTGAAGCTACCATACCCGCTTGTGACTGACTTAAGCTGGTCATAAAAATCCGTCAACAAATTAGCTAGTGGCGCTTCAAAACTAATAAGTGCACGCTCATCAATATAACTTAAATTATTCTGCTGACCTCGTTTCGATACGATCAACTGAATCACTCCACCGATGTAGTCTTTCGGAACAATCACCTCACCTTTAATCCATGGTTCACGAATCTCAACAATCTTTGTGACGTTCGGAAGGTCACTGGCGGATTTAATACTAATCTCCTCACCACCCACCATGTGCACTTGGTAATCAGTGCTTGGATTAGTAACAACAAGATCAAGGTTATACTCACGTTCCAGACGTTCACGAACAATATCCATATGGAGTAACCCAAGGAAGCCAATTCGCACACCAAAGCCTAAGACAGGTGAATTTTCTGGTTCATACTGCAGCGCAGAATCACTTAGAGCTAACTTTTCAATGGCATCTTTAAGCTCATTATAGTCTTCGTTGGAAACAGGGAAAAAGCCAGCGTACACAAACGGTTTGACGTTTTGGTATCCCGGCAAAGCGTTATCGGCATGATTGCGCTTAACAGTAACAGTATCACCTACTTTTGCTTCTCGCGTTGTTTTTAGATTGGTAACAATATAGCCAATTTCACCCGTACCAATTGTAGCCTCGGCCTTCATGCGTGGACTCAAGGCACCAACTTCGAGTGCCAATCCATGAGCACTTGTCGCTAGCATCTCAATTGTGTCACCTTTTTTAATCGTTCCATCCATGACGCGCATATACAAAATAACACCACGGTAATCATCGTAATAACTATCAAAAATAAGACCTCGGGTCGGAGCTTCAACTTGTCCTGCCGGTGGCGCCACGCGCTCAATGACCGTATCGAGAACATCCAATACGCCCTGTCCAGTCTTAGCACTAATTTTTAGAATATCTGAATCGTCACAACCAAGCAGGTTGATAATTTCAGCACTTACTCGTGGCACATCGGCGGCTGGTAGGTCGATTTTATTAAGGACTGGAATAATCGTCAAGTCGGCAGCCAATGCAAGATAAACGTTTGCTAATGTCTGCGCCTGAATACCCTG
>CAMPHY010000038.1 GCA_946886125.1 uncultured Candidatus Saccharibacteria bacterium
GGCATACGAAGATCAAGAAAAATAATTGTCGGCTCTTCTTCGGCTACGAGTTTCAGGGCTTCTTCACCGTTGAAAGCGGTACGTACATTGTATCCAGCTGTTTCTAAGATCACCTTATAAGCGTCGTTTAGGGCTGCGTCATCTTCGACGACAAGAATATTAGGGTGTTTTGTCATAGGGCTCCTCGTTGCATTTGTACTATATTATCGTGATTGCGGTATTTAAAAACAGTAATCTAGATTACAATATAGGATAATCTAATGCAGCTGATTTAGGCAAGCACACTTTAAATGTTGTTCCCACTTGAGGACGAGATTCAAACTCAATCCTGCCCATATGAAGATCAATAATTTTTTTAGCCCAGTACAACCCAAGCCCTGTCCCGCCTACTTGGGTAGAAAGGGGATTATCAATACGAGAAAACTTTTCAAACAGTTTGTCGTGATCCTTCTGTTTAATTCCTACTCCTTTATCAATCACACGCACACAGACATCTGATGCATCCTCGTTTATACTTACTTGAATAGGACTATTTTCAGGAGAATATTTACTGGCATTATCGATAATGTTTTCAAGTACCATGCGAATAGTGCTTTGATCGAGTTCAAGCATAAGACTTGAATCAGTAGGTGTAAATTGTACCGTTTGGTTGCGGTTTTCGAAATTGACATGCTGTTCTTTGATGATATCACTGACCAAATGATTTATATCAACTGGTTCTTTCCGCAGATGCACCTTACCCGCATCTACTTGAGCTACCTTAAGAAGATCAGCAACGATTCGCAGCTGTCGCTCATTGCTCTCCTGGGCTTTTACAAGTGTCGTGCGCTGAGCGTCGCTCAGCTCTCCCATAAACCCCTCAAGAAGCATGCCAACATACTGCTTGACGCCCGTGGCTGGAGTGCGGAGCTGATGTGAAGCGAGCGAGATAAACTCATCTTTTGTGCGGTTAAGTTCAATCAAGTGCTGAACACGCTGTTCCTCTACTTGTTTACGCTCAAGGGCGTATCGTAAGGTGCGCGATAATAGTTCTGCATTAAAACTGCCTTTGACTAGATAGTCTGCAGCGGCTAATTTCATAGATCGGTTCTCTATTTTTTTGTCACCGACACCAGTAAGGAGAATGAATGGTTCAGATCGTTTATGGGCTTGAGCAAATTCGAGTAACTCAAGCCCAGTGTGCTTACCGAGTCGATAGTCGAGAAGATAGACATCATGACTGTGCGAAGCGATATACTCTTTCGCCTCTTCGTACGAAGAACACCAAGTAAGTTCAAACGGCGAATCAACGATACGCATAAAAACATTTTTAATAATCAAATAATCATCTTCGTCGTCATCGACGAGCAGAACTCTGATATTGGCATCAGTAGGTCTTTTAGTCACGGGTTTGCGGCAGCTCCACAATTTCAAACCAGTAATTACCGAGAGCAGTCATGACTGCGATCAGATTCTCAAAGGTGACTGGTTTTGTGATAAATGAGTTACTACCGAGCTGATACGAACGATAGATATCTTCTTCAGCTTTTGATGTCGTGAAGATAACGACGGGAATATCTTGTAGATCGGGTGTTGCTTTAATTTCCTTTAACGCCTCTCGACCATCTTTGCGTGGCATATTAAGATCAAGCAAAATAACTCCAGGACGTTCAGGTGCCTTATCGGCGTAGTCACCACGGCCGTGTAAATAATCGAGCAATTCTTCGCCGTCCTTAACGCGCACAAGCGTATTGAGTAGCTTGCTTTCGCCTAACGCTTTTTTTGTAAGCAAAAAATCATCGTCGTCGTCATCAGCCATTAAAATTAAGATAGGATCTTTATTCGGTGTCGTTGTCATCTTCAACTCCCTTTGCCTTGATTGGAATTTTAAATATAAATGTTGAGCCACTATTTTTAGTGCTGCTTGCTGTTATTGTACCACCATATCGTTCGGCAATCTTACGGCATACAGCAAGCCCAATTCCCGTCCCTTCATACGTACCTCGTCCATGTAGTCGCTGAAATACTGAAAAGATACGATCGAGGTATTTTTCTTCAAATCCGATACCATTATCGGTAACGGTAATTTCATACATTTCATCACCCTTTTGTACTTCCTTAGATTCAACCGTTACCACAGGCGGCACATTTTCTCGATGAAATTTCAGAGCATTGCCGATCAGGTTTTGTAATAGCTGACGCATATGAGTAGGATCAGCCCAGACAGTTGGCAATTGACCTACCTTCACTTCACCCTGTGTGCGGTTAATACGATCGTCAAGATCACTTATTACGTCAGTCACAAGCGTATTGAGATTAACTTCAACACTAGGCTGTGTTTTGGTAGTAACGCGTGAAAATGAAAGCAAATCTTCAATTAACACGCTCATCCGTGAAGCAGCAGCCCGCATACGCGTTAAGTACTCCATGCCATCACCGATTTTGGTAGCGTATTCACTTTCTAGAATGTCGCCAAACGCCTGGATCTTACGTAGCGGTTCTTGAAGGTCATGCGATGCTACATAGGCAAAGTCCTGGAGCTCCTGATTACTTCGCGCCAAATCTTCAGAATTAGCTTTCAATTCTAACTCTACTTCTTGTCGTTTTAAAATTTCAGCTTCAAGACCGTCATTTAATTGCTGCAGCTGTTTAGTACGCTTCTGTACTCTTGCCTCTAATTGCTCATTAGCTATCACTAATTCTTCTTCAAGTTGTCTGCGTTGCTTATTTTCTTCACGAGAGTCTTTATACAAAGTGGCATTGGTCATGGTGAGCGAGATACGGCTAGCAAGCTCGATTGCCATAATGTAATCCGATTGCGTATACAGACGTTCTGAGTCGGAAGACACAAATGATATAGCTCCTACCACTTTCTTCTGCACAGAAATTGGTGCAATAATGATCGACCGGAGGTGAAGAGATTTAATGAATGCCTTGTTTTCAGGATCTCCCACAGAAGCTTCAACTATTTCATCTGTAATAACAGGGTAAAACTCAGGCTTGCCGCTTCGAATCACGGCCGGCACACCAGTCGGATCATTAATATTGATCGGATTAATTTCACGATATTTTTTAACTAGATTAATTTTCTCTGGATCAACATGAGCCAGTGCTACTTGCTCCCACCCCGTTTCTTCATCATAAAAATCGACCGTACACCAATCGGCAATTTCAGGGACGCACAGCTTGGTAACATTTTCCAGTGTCTGCGTATATCGCAGTGATGAAGCCAATTCTTTTGAAGCCTTGGCTAAAAAGGCTTGAATCTGCGTGGTGCGCTTCTGCTCGTCAATATCAGTACATGTGCCATACCACTTAGCTATCGTCCCATTACTATCCTTGAACGGTAAAGCTCGTCCAATTACCCAACGGTAGCTCTTCGAAGGCGCATGATAGAGTCGATATTCAATTTCGTATGGCTCACCAGTTTTAAGCGAGTTACTCCAACTCGCTTTTGCACGCTGCCGATCGTCAGGATGAAATAAATCATTCCAGCCTTCGCCGTCAGTTGCCCCCGGTGTTGTGCCCGTATAGTCATACCATTGTTGATTATAATATTCATGATACCCATCCGGCAGAGTAATCCACACAAGTTGCGGCATCGAGTCAGCCATGAAGCGTAATTTATCTTCATTATCAGCAAGAGCACGTTCAGTCGTTACTAAGTCGCTAACATCGTGAAGTGTATGGATAATATAATTACTATCAGGCACTGGATAATTTGTTGGCTTCCAGTAACATACTTTACGCGTTCCTGTTTGAGTATGGATCACTGCCATTTCTTGAAGCACTTGCTCATCACTTGTTCGGCGAAGTGAAGCAAGCATTTCCTCAGCGTGTATACCCAATTCTTCACATAATTCATCGTCTAGCGTTCGCCCTAGAAGCTTTTCTTGACTCGTATGAGTTACTTTAGTGTACACGTCACTGGCATCGATTACAGTAAAATGAGCTCCATTATGAGCAATGACCATATAGGCGTCGGGTAATAGCTTAAATAATTGATTAAAATCGAGCGTTACATCCTGAGCGGGCATATAAAAGTCATTCTCCTTGTAGGGGTTTTAAAGATGAGAGGGGTTGTCACGTTGCGACAACCCCTCCAGCGTTAATTGATCATAATAGACACTACTTACGCGTGTGAACGACGGCCACGGAATGCGCGGACGATAGCGAGTAGAATAATCGCACCGAGTACAGCTACGATGAAGCTTGTAATACTAAAACCTTCTACATCATTGCCAGTCAATAGACGGACAAGGAATCCACCGATAAATGCACCAAGGATACCCACAATAATATTTCCTATTGCGCCCTGTTCGGCATCGGTCTTCATCACTTTTGAAGCAATCCAACCAGCTAATGCGCCGAATAGAATCCAAAGTATAATATCTAGTAACATGTTATTCCTCCTTTGTTGATACTGCTGCTATCATAGCTTGGTAGATACGATAGTCTCTGTAAAATATTTAACTAAAATTTAATTTTCTTTTGCAGGTGAAGGGACCTGAAAGCTAAATAACTGCTTAGATCGCTTTACAATCCGCTGCAGTTTAACGGTATGCATTCGCGGCAGCCCAACTTCTAGTGACTCGATCGCTAATATAATAGCAACTTCAATACACAGCACAGCGTCTAGTATTTGTATTGTGTAATTAAAAACCATGCTCAGTGTACTTATAAATAATGCTCCGGCTGCAACCATAAGTGCGAAGCGTACTAAAAATCGACGAGGCGGCCGTGAAATCACCACAACAAGTAGAGCGGCGACAATTAGTCCTCGAATATACGCATAATCAATATCGGTTGAAGCGAACCACATCAACGGATATTCTTCAAAATAAAGACCGCAGACAAGAAGAGCGGTAGCGAATAGCAGCGTTGATCCAATTAATATTTTTTTCATATTTCTCCTAAACTTTTCCTCATCTTTTTCTTAGAGTATCAAGTCAATCAATATGGAGCAGTTAGATTTATCACTTTTTTTCGCTTTTCTGGCAAATTACTTTCATGACACTGTTTCTTTTCTTACTGCACATTTTGCAGTATGTGCGTATACTAATAAACACTTATGAGTCACTTCAGCCATATCGTCATTATTTATAACCCTAATAGCACAGGTAACGGTAAAAAGCTTGCCCAGGCACTCGCTTCTGATCTTGGTCAACTAACTATCGCTGCTGAAGTTCAATTAATTCCCACAAAGTACGCTGGGCACGGAGAGGAACTTGCGGCTAGATACGCTAAGCAATATCCTCGACCACTGATTGTCTCTTCTAGTGGCGATGGTGGCTACAATGAAATCATTAATGGTGTTCTTAAAAGCGGCTCTACAACTGCCACTACGAGCGTCCTACCTGCGGGTAACGCCAATGACCACCACACTGCCCTACGCGCTGTTGATTACACCAAAAGAATTGCGCGAAGTGAAGTGCAGACTATCGATACGCTACTCCTAGAGACGACCATCGATGGCAAACCATGGTGTCGTTATGCCCATTCGTACATTGGGCTTGGCATCACACCCCAGATTGGCGAAGAACTTACAAAAGCAAAGCTCAATCCTATCAATGAAATTTGGCTCGTTTTTAGAAACTTATTTAAAGTCCGCCCCATTAAACTTATATTTAATAACCGCGCAATACGCTATGATAGCATCGTTTTTAGTAACATCGATCGTATGTCAAAAATCATGAACCTCTCTGACAAAAGCTCAGTTATGGATGGTAAATTTGAGATCGCCGAACTCAAAAGTGGCTCATGGCATGATATTTTTGTTCACATCTTCAAAGCATCAACTGTTGGCTTGAAGAACCCCAAGCAGGCGAGTGAGTATAAGTTCAAAACCGCTCGAGCATTGCCAGTTCAATTTGATGGTGAGGTAGAAACACTGCCCGCAGGCAGTGATGTGATAATCAGCTGCGAGTCACGCACACTTCAGTGTATTATATAG
>CAMPHY010000039.1 GCA_946886125.1 uncultured Candidatus Saccharibacteria bacterium
TTGTAGGATCAAATATTTTCAATGTATTTTTCGTACTAGGTGTAACAAGTACTATTTTGCCGCTTCCAATTTCTAGTGCACTAAACTTTGATATTCTAGTTTCCATAATTGCTACTGGTCTACTTTTTCTTTTCATGTTCACTAGCGGCAAGCATAAGTTGATGCGCTGGGAGGGAATAGTGTTCATTGCTTTATATGTTGCTTATCTCGCCTATCTCATCGTTCGTGGTTAATTGGCCGCAAGATGATCGTACGCGTATCATTTAGTAAAAATCTTCTTGCTATGATAGATATATGGTCATAAAAAAGAATAGTGCTAAACGAAAACCTGTACATTATGCGGAAGATTTCAATCTCGACGTGACGAGCGGGGATGATGACATGTTCCGCTGGTTTTTGCTGGCATATCTTTTCGGTAAGCCGATTCAGGCAAATGTCGCAGCCAATACGTGGAAGGTATTTATAGCACGAAAGCTGGATACACCTTGGGCAATCTTGAATATGTCGCATCGGACATTAGTCCAACTACTGGACGAAGGGAAATATACTCGCTACGACGAAAGTACGGCTCGTGCCTTACATACGTGTCTGCAGCAGCTGATACGTGATTATGATGGCTCGCTAATGCTTATGTGTGAGAGTAGTAACAACGAGACCGAACTTTCAAAGCGATTACAGAAACTTTATGGCGTAGGTCCGAAAACGGCCGAAATATTTATGCGCGAAACACAAGAGATTTTTGCACGACGCGTTGAATGAGCCAAGTAGTTTACGAGCGTGGTCTTTAATTACGAGAGCGGTAAAGAGATGGTGAATGTTGATCCTTTATCTACTTTTGAAGTTACTGATACATTTCCCCCATGTAGCTCGACAACTTTCTGCACCCAGTACAGCCCTAGTCCCGTTCCGCCGACCTCTGTCGACATAGGGTTATCAAGACGTAAAAACTTTTGAAAAACTTTTTTTAGATCTTTTTGTGCGATACCTACACCCTCGTCTTTGATAGTAATTTGTGCCCAACCATGCGAACGCTTCATTTGTATTGTAATATTCTTTCCGGCAGGGGTGTATTTACTGGCATTATCAATGACATTTTCAATTACCATACGTAATTTCGTCGCATCTGCTTTTACACCCAACTTCCTTTTTGGTTTATTAAACCGTAGCGTCTGCTTACGAGCAAAAAACTTTGAACTTTGTTCATGAATGATATTCGCAATCAATTCACCAGCATCAATATTTTCTTTTCGTAAAACAACTTTTCCTGCATCCATTTGTGCCACGCGTAGTAGGTCATTAATAACCGAAAGTTGTCGCTCATTGCTGTCGTTTGCTTTTTTTAAGAAGGTTCGTAATTTTGGTGAAAGTTCACCGGCATAGCCATCCAGGGCCATATTAACGTATTGCTTTACGCCAGTTGCAGGCGTGCGAAGTTGGTGAGAGGCCAGGGAGATAAACTCGTCCTTGGCGGTATTTAGTTCCATCAGTTGTGTACGTTGCTTGATAAGTTTAGCCGTATTAGCCTCAAGTTTGCGTGTCTTTCTGACATCTTCAATGTCAGTTGTCGAACCGATCCATGCAGAAATTTCACCATTTTCATCACGCAGTGCGTGCGCCCTGGTGATGTGCCATATGTACTCGCCATCATTTCTTTTCAAACGATGTTCAAACTGGAAGGGCTCACCAGTTTCTAAGGAGTGTCGCCAAAGATTATTATTCTCCATAGCATCATCAGGATGAACCACTTCCGCCCAATCCTTGCTTATTCCTTGCAGAGAAGGACTTCCCATGTATTCTTCCCATTGAGGGTTAGAATAATCAGGCGCACCATCAGGCTTCATAGTGAAGATTTTCTGAGGCATTGATTCAGCCATAAACCGTAGTTGTCTTTCGCTAGCTTCTGCTTCTTTGCGAGCGTTTTTCTCACGCAGCAAGAGCGCATCGTTACGCTCTTTGAGACGACCGATCACAAAGGCGAGGAGGGGGAAGGCTATAGCGATGACTGCACCGTTTTGTAACGTTTCGAAATTAAACCATGGTCCATCGGTAAACTTAATAATGACGTAGTAACTATAAAGAACAATAAGTGATGCGCTCATCAGGCCTTGTTTTGAGCCAGCCTTAAGTGCTGTATATATGAGCACACCCAGTAGAACGACGACTACAACACTATCGCTACCGGAAGCATAATGTAAATAAAGATCAGAAATCAGGATGGTTAGTATGACAGGAGATTGTGTCTTGAGCGTTTTGAGAAGGAGTGGGCGCTCTGACCTAGCGGCAAATTTGCCGTTATTTTTTTCGTGTTTTTTTGATTTCTTGGGTTGGGCATCTCTGTGTAACCAGTTGCTATGCATAGGGAGTAGTATAGCAGAATATACAAGGGTAAAGGCCACCTATCCCTATAATTTATTTAGTAGTAGCTACTTGTAGCCTAAAAAAGAGTCTTGTTTGATGTGCTGGGTAGTTATGCCTTGAGTAAGTAAAATGCTGCGGACGGATTTAATGAAAGAGGGGGCGCCGGATAAGAAGTACGTGGCTTCGGGTTGCTCTTGAATTGTTTTCAAAAGGCATGCATTAAACATTTCTGGGTCGGTAGGGAAGTGCGCCACGCTTGAAAGCTGCTCCGTCTCTGTGCGATAGATGTGATTTTCTCGTTCAACATGAATGAGTGTGCTGCGAATATTGAGTTGTTGGTTGTGTGCATGGCGTAGTAATGAGCGAAATGGCGTAATACCGATGCCTTGCGCTAAAAAAACAACTTGACCGACTTTTTTGTCGAGTGTAAAACGGCGAATAGGACCATAGAATCTTACGATGTCGCCAGGCTTAAGCTCGTCAAGTGCTTGTTTGTAGGTACTTGATGCGTGTACATGTGTGCCAATCATCACCTCTATATCCTCAGGCGCCGAAGCGAGCGAAAAAGGTTTAAGGGATAGTCCACTGCGGAAATGTGGCAGGATAAGCAGACCATGCTGACCGGCTTTATGGTGCAGCTTTTTATGTGGGTGAAAATAAAATGAGTATACGTCATCCTTTTCATGTTTTTTAGAAACGAACGTCATTTTTGTAAAGCCTAGTAGTCCCATAAAGTCCTTAGCTATGTTATTTACCGGTTAGTGGTACTTATTGTAAAGCGAAAGGTGATAGATGCCAATAATAAGCGGATTATCGTTGACCTTGTGTTGCTTATGGTTCATACTTCTATCAACTAATGAAAACAAATTTCAGACAAAAATCAGAAAAAATAAAAAAAATTCAGGGATTTACGATCGTAGAACTTCTAATTGTAATCGTCGTAATTGGTATATTGGCGGCAATTATTATCGTAGCTTTTAATGGCATTCAAAAAAGAAGTATCAATACTACCCTCACTAGTGATTTACGACAAGCAGCGACAGCAATGAAGCTCGTCCAAGTCGAAGAGGGGGCGTTTCCCACATCGCTTCCAGCCGACGTGAAAGCATCTGATAAAGTAACTCTAAGATTAGACACGGGCGGTGGCGATGCGACGTACAGTAATCTAACTGCTTCGCAAAATGGTTTGTTATTTTTTGATACTTGTGCAAAATTAATTTCTGAGGGTGTAGGACAGCGAGCTGATGGACGGCACTACATTTCAGAATGTAGAGTTTATAGTAAAACGCAGCTGCACGTTAATGGGTGGAACGGTGGCGATATTAATACTCCTATTACAACAACGTCTCTTTCTGATTATGTCAATAGATATGTTGGTGGAGAGAAGTCATTATTCACTACTGAGGCACAAAGTTTTATGAATCAATGGGCTAGTAGATTCCAAGCCGCTGGTGGAACATTCCCCGTTTCTTCTTTTTGGGACACATGGGCGACCCCAACTAACGGTGGGGTGATGAAGCCGACAATGCCAGCGCCAACAAGTAGCGGTGGCGTGTCTGATCCGAATGCTTTTTGTGTTGAAGCTGTGTATGAAGGCGTCGATGACGCTGTGTGGCATGTCACCCAAATTACCACACCTAAAGAGGGTGGCTGCTAAGCGTATCATTTAAAGTAAAAATTTAAAGGACTGCGGCTCTATGATTACAAAAGATATACAACAAATAATTTCGCCTACCTTACAAAAAATATTTATTGCGACAACAAGTATTTCGTTCGTTATTGAAGCGGTTATGATGGTGCAGCTTTTGGTGCGCGTATATGGTCTCGAATGGCAGTTCAGTCCCTTTCTCGTGTATGCACTGACAACGATACTTTTACCCATTATTGGTGTCGGTCTTGGATACATGGCTGCGCGCAAGGTAAAAATGATGTCGTGGAGGCTTTTTACAGCGTTACTCATGGCAGTTACATTAGTGCTCATTCAGCTGATTGTAATGACACTCTTCTTTGAGCTATCGAGTGCACTGCCCTTTACATGGGATTGGGCAATGCAACTTCATGTCTTTGCTCCTACTGCCGTAGCCTTACTCTGTTACGGGATAGTTCTCGTGGCAGTGTATCGTAGTGAGCTCGTTACTCAAGTCGTTCCAGCGTATTTACAGAAAATATTTATTGGAGTGAGTGTGAGTTGGTTTATTGTTTCAGCCGTTTCGCTTGTCGCAAGAGCTATTCAGCAGTATCCAACTAACCAAAATTTAAGTGCATTCTTAACTACAACTATTGTCTCTATTGTATTGCCGCTAATGTTTTTTGTGACCGCGTACGCCGTCAAAGCTCGTAGTGTGTCTCGCCTGAGTCGTGTGTTTCGTTCATTTCTTTGGGTTGTTGTTGGCATGTGCCTTGTCGATATTATTGATCGTCTTGTTTCTATTTTATACGGAAGTGCCTCGAGTGATGCGGGGTACTGGGAGATGATGAGTTATAGCTTCGGTGGATACGTTATCGCACTTGGTATTTATGCGGCCCTGATATTACATCCTATCTATCGTCGTTAACAGCTACTTGTCAACAATTGCAAATGGGCGCACACTAGATACAGTAGGAGAAGTGGAGGAGGATATATGAATATTCATGAACGCCAGAAGCAAATCGAAAAACTGACGCGTGATGCCGATGGACGACGCAAACTTGCCGACGTAGACCGTCAGCGAGCGGGTCAGTATGAGAATGATGATAGTGGCAAGCAACCTTACTTTGAGGCCGCTGCCATGAAGGCTGAACACGACGCTGATGAGATGGAGGAGCAGGCCGAGCAGGAGCGTCAAGCTCTTGTCGTCGATGAAGCAAAGCTGACAGATCTACAGCAGCAGCGCGAACAGGAAATGAATCGTCACCGTACAGCAATCGACGCGCTTGATCGAGATATTAATAACTTACGTGGACTTTAGCTCTAGTATTTTTCTTCCGGCTTGAGGTCAAATGGGTAGTTTGCTACACTATAGGCAATGAAGATTCTTAACGGTGCTGAGCTTGCAGAGTATATTAAAGAGCGTCAGGCTCGCCAAGTCCGTGCTTTGCGTCAAGCGCATGGCGTCTTTCCTAGGCTCGCCATTATTCAAACCACCGACGATCCGGTAATCGGCACCTATGTACGGCTTAAGCGGCGTTACGGTGATGATATATTGGTTGATGTCGTTATTCTTAAAATTGACCAGTCGCAATTAATGACTACAATTGAGCAGGTTAATAACGACCCGAATGTTCATGGCATTATTATCCAACTCCCACTAGCAGATGTAAGTGAAACTCAAGTAGCCGTAGATGCGGTCCTGGGCACTAAAGATGTTGATGGACTTGGCAAAGATGCGTTATATCAACCCGCAACACCGATGGCGATTGACTGGCTTGTGACGGGATATAACGTTGAGCTAAAGCAAAAGGCGATTGCGATTGTAGGGCGTGGACGTTTGGTGGGTGAGCCACTGGCGCGCCTATGGCGCGGAGC
>CAMPHY010000040.1 GCA_946886125.1 uncultured Candidatus Saccharibacteria bacterium
GTGAGCGTTAATGGTGAAGTGGTATCTTCGCCAAAACACGATATAACGGCAGCGGATACAATTGCAATTGATATTCCCGATGCAAGCGACTTTGCCGAACACGAGCTTCCGATTATATATATTGATGATAACGTGATTGTCATTAATAAACCTATCGGCGTATTATCGCATGCAAAAGGTGCGCTTAATGACGAGTTCACCGTGGGTGAGTTCTTCCGCCGCTACAGCGACTATAATCTTGATAGTAATCGTCCTGGTATTATTCACCGGCTTGATCGTGATACGAGTGGCGTCATGATAGGTGCGCGTAACGCCGAGGCGGCATCGCTACTCCAAAAACAGTTCAGTGATCGCCGGGCTAAGAAAACGTACGTCGCTATCGTTGATGGCTTACCAAAAGTAGGACACGCCAAGCTTGATCTTCCAATCGGTCGAAACCCGTCGGCACCGAGCACCTTCCGTGTCGATGCAAAAGGAAAAACGGCGCAAACGGTATATGAAACGATTGCCGAAAACGAAACTACAGCCTTGGTGAAGCTTAAGCCATATACTGGGCGTACGCATCAACTCCGCGTGCACATGCAGCACATTAATACACCGATATTAGGTGATCGTGTCTACGGTAAAGAAGCGGATCGTCTATACCTACATGCCGCGAGCCTTGAAATCACTATTCCCGGCGGAGAACGGAAAATATTTCATGCGCCAGTGCCGCAAGTATTTGTAGAGCATTTTAGTGAGGCCGCCAATCTATGAGTCTAATGATGCACGCGGTCACCGCAGACCTACTGCAGAAAATAACCCATCATTTGCCACATGCATTACTCCTATCGGGCGACGTTGGCGTTGGACTTGGTTCAATTGCACAAGAAGTGGCCCGGTCGCATAGTTCGCACCCAACGGTCATCCTGCCAGAGAAAGATGAAGTAGTCGACCTAGAAAAGGGTAGTATTACAGTAGATAGTATTCGACGTTTGTATAACGACACTCGTACGAAACAGGCGACGAAGAGAATCTTTGTTATAGATTATGCAGAACGCATGACTGTACAGGCGCAAAACGCTTTTTTGAAGCTACTCGAAGAGCCACGTGAAGGTACTCATTTTATCCTTGCTTCGCATGAACCACAAAGGCTCTTACCTACAACCA
Source organism: uncultured Candidatus Saccharibacteria bacterium (assembly GCA_946886125.1). The sequence continues at coordinate 1,150 of CAMPHY010000040.1, forward strand.
GATCTCGAATGCAGCACCAGGAAGTTCGTCGTATTACCCCTCGGCAGTCGAACTCCTTACTAGACGCTCTGGATGTAAAGGATGTCACTAAGCGAAGTCAGTTGTTGTTTATGGCCGAAGGCTTACCGGCTGAAATATCTCGACTTGCAACAAACGAGACCTACTTTGAAGAGCGCGTAAGTATTGTGCGGCATGCACGTACACTACTTCAGGGTAGTGATTATGAAAAAGTAATGATAGCACACCTATACCAGAGTGATCGGCCTAAAGTGCTGTTACTGCTGCAGAATGCTAGTCGGATTATCCGCCACAGCTTAGACACGCAGCCGCAGATAGCTATGATTAACCAGCTTGAAAAGTTGCTTGTGACGATGCAGCGAATTGAGTCTAATGGCAACATACGGCTCCTTCTTGCTCGTTTTGTGCTATAATTAATATGAAATGTTAGGACTTTTACTGGTCACAATCTTTGGTGTTTGGGCAATATTCCAGCGTCAAACTCTGTCTGAAGCGGTTGCCGATCTCCCCGCAAAACTATCTGATAAACTTGATCGTTTATGGGAAATTGCTCAAGAATCTTTGCGGGAGAAAAAGTATCTCAGGGCCGAGAAAGCACTGCTGACTATTTTGCGCGTCGATGAACGTAATGCGACGGCGTATAACCGACTAGGTATCTTGTATGCAAAACAGCAGGCCTTTAAAGATGCTATTGAATGTTTTGAGATTGCACAAAGTTTAGAGCCAAGCGCCTCTAGTCTTCATAACGTTGGTCTCATTTATTACGAAACGAAAAGTTACGAGAAAGCTGCCCTTGCGTTCGAGCAAGCGCTTGCCATGGAAAATGATTTATCTGCCCGGCATATTGCCTACGCTAAGGTTCAGGAAAAGCTAGGACACGAGAAGAAGATGATTAGTGCGCTTGAACGAGCTGTTGAGCTCGATCCTATTCCGCAGACGCTTAATGTTCTAGCGGACGCCTATGAGCGCACTGGTCAGACCGACCTAGCGCTTGAGCTACGAGAAAAATCTGCAAAGCTTATCATTCCGCAAGATCAACCAAAGCGAGTCAAGCAGCCTCGTCGCGTGGTGATGTAGGAAATATCTTACAATACCTTTACAACCCTCATGATATAACGATCATTACGCCAAATCTCTTAGACTTAAAATAAAGAGAAGACTAGAAACAGACTATTAAAACCAAATAAAAATAGCCCCGAGGGACTAATTTTATTTGGTGCTGGAAGTAGGACTCGAACCTACGAAGCCGAAAGGCGGGAGATTTACAGTCTCCTGTGATTGCCACTACACGATTCCAGCCTATATCCATCATAAAGCAACGAGGTTCATTACTTTATCATGGAGCCGCTTTACGGATTCGAACCGTAGACCTGCTGTTTACAAAACAGCTGCTCTAACCAGCTGAGCTAAAGCGGCATGTTGCACGAAGTACAGATACAAGTGTACCGAACATTGAGACAGTTTTCAAGTAGGAAAACGTTCAATTGACTTGATGATGTTTATATGATAAAGTAAGTGTAAACAATTGAGGAGTTACTATGTTTGAATCACTTTCTGAATCTATGCGACTATGGCATAAAAACAATGACGGACGAGCTAAGCTGCAACACACCTTTTTAACGGTAACAATCGTACTTGTCCTTGCCGCCGGCCTTATTGGTCTTATTAATCCTGACTTAGGTCAAAATATCCTATCTTTCGCACTAGTAACGGCAAGTGTCTTTTTGATTAATGCAGTCGTATGGGCGCTCCTCGAGTCTGCCGTGTTAGCTCGATTAGGTGGTTCTAATCGTCGACCTACAGTAGCAGCAACAGCTCGCAGTCGTAAAAAATAATACTCGGCCTTACCTTGGCATACCTATCGGTATTTGGTACAATTGTCCGAGGTACGCCGCGATAGCTCAGTGGTAGAGCACTTCCATGGTAAGGAAGGGGTCTTGGGTTCAAATCCCAATCGTGGCTCCATTTTTATGCATCTACCTCTAGCCACTCATAGTATTTTATGCTAGACTAAGTAAGATTGATTTAATAACTGTAAGCGAGTAAATAATGGCAAAGAAGAATACAAAGCGCAAGCTCGTCGGTCTCGTCAGTGAACTCAGTGGTCACCGAACGTACTACACGACAAAGAACGTACAAAATACGACTGAAAAAATTAGTCTAAAAAAGTATGATCCAATTGCGCGTCAGCACGCAACATACACCGAGACGAAAAAGAACCTCGGACGTAACGAGATCAAGCCTCGTAAGAGCTAAATAAAACAACCTCTCCGTATTGATATACCGAGAGGTTTTTTATTTGGCGAGTGTGTGATCGAGGTACTCGCTCAGCCATAAGCCGTCGCGAAGCATCTTCTGCAGAAGTTTAACATTAATGTGCTGGTCTTCGGCGTACACATAAAGATGTCCCTCAACTATTTCTATAGAGAATGGCAAAAAATGCTCTCCAATAGCGTGAGTGATTTGATTTGTAAAAACACGCTCCAACTCAATATGTTGCGTCGGTGCTCCATATAACGAATAGCGTTCCGAGAACAAAGGAGTATATGCTTCGAATGTTCCGAGTTGTGCTTTGTGTAAATGACGAAACGTCATGAACAATTGAGCGTAAAAATGTTCATTATGCTGATTTGCGCCAATGAAGACGTGTGGCAATCCCGAAGAATGTTTGAGGTTTATATCAAGCACCAACCATTCGGACTGTATGCTTTGTGTTTGCCCAAAGGTAAGCCGGCGGCTAGTCAGCGCTACGTCGTACTCATTATGCGATCCGATGCTGTAGTGATGGTCAACGTGACGTGGAGAAAGAGTGAGGCCGCGAATGACGTGATGGTCATCTGAGTGAGCATTAACGTCCCCGAAATATACAAGTCCAGTAGAGTCGGCAAATTCACGAAATACTTTTCGCGAGTGTAATCGAGAGGTGAGTGCAGATAACATGTTACTCAGCCTCCGTGATTGTATCAAGTAGTGTAGAGATATATTCCGCATGGCTCCATGTAAGAGGGGCGACCGACAAGAGTGTATCATCGAGTGGATCAACTTGTTCGGCAAGTACGCCTGTCGTAAGTGCGTGCTGTTTTACCCATGTTAGAATTGGCTTGGCCTCTTCTTCACGACCTTGTTCTACGTAATACTGCGCGAGCCAAAGTGAAGTGATGAACCAGTAGTTACCCGTCACTTCGTCATGATTGCGCTGGTAATGGTCATTCTCGTAGCGAGGTAGTCCAAGCGCACCATCATTGACCCCAAAGGTCTGTTTGAGGGTAGCTATAGCGGCTATCATCTCGTGACTATCTGCCGGGAACAGCCCAAACATGAATGCTCCAAAGACACTAGAGGTATCTATCGTTTCATCTTTTACGAGCTGACCATCTTTGGCGATCACTCCTTTATAGAACACTTGCCGGTCCTTGTTAAAAAGGTGCTTGCGACTGGCGCTGAGGATATCATCGGCTGCTGATCGCCAAGCTACTGCTCGGTCAGCATCATGTGCCGCCTCAGCAAGATCAGCGGCGGCAACAAGCGCAGCATAAACTGTCGCTGTCGTATAAGTTGTCGTGAGGAATACCTCTTCCCACAGATCATAGCTAGGACGGGGAAGTCCGGTTGCATCATCGATATAGCTAGCTAAGAAGTCTCCCATTGGGCGCACCATTGACTGATAAAAATCATCGAGCAATGCTTGACGTGGATGCATGTGGTAATACTGAGCAAACACAAATAGTGTCAGCGCCGTTTCGTCTTCTTGGATAGGAGGCGCTACGACACCGTCGTGTACATAGGGGTGCCAGCTTGAACCAACCGCTCCATCGGCCCTATATTTATGCATCAAATAGCCACTTGGGTGCAGTCCTCGTCGGCAGAAGGCAAAGAAGTTTTCTGCCTCTTGGGTGTAGCCCATACGAATCAGTGGCCAGATGACATACGCACCGTCTCTTGGCCAGCTATATGCATACGCATCGCGTGAGTAATTGAGCATGGTCGTGTCGGTGCTGGCCATTACCGCACCGCGCTTGTCAATTTGTGATTTTAAAATCATCACACTATGCAGGAAATGTGTTCGATGTTCAGGATCAACCCGCTCACTGGCGTCGAGCGCAGGCTGTAACCACTTATGCCACCATGTTGCTGTGCGATGAAGATGCTTGAAAACACCCTCGTCTTGTAGCTGCTTATGTACCGACAACGCTTCGCGCATAGAAGTGCCGGCAGCAATCCAGTAGTGCACTCGCTTTGAGCTATGCCCATCGATAGAAAGCTTGAAGCGTAGTGTTGAATCAACTCGGCCATGTTCGACATTACCAAAACT
>CAMPHY010000041.1 GCA_946886125.1 uncultured Candidatus Saccharibacteria bacterium
GCACCGCCGTATCATGCGCACGATTTTGGATACCGTTATAGGCAACAATAGTAATGGCAGCCAGAATCCCGATCACCACAATAACGATCAGGAGTTCAACAATCGTAAAGCCTGTTTGTTTTTTCATATGATGCCCTTCATATTGCTTATGTATGCTTTCAGGATAACATGAACGTCTAGCTTATCTCAAGGTGAAGCAGTCGCCCTTCGATACTTCGCCTTCCTTGCCATTCATTAACGCTTGGTTGAAACCACACCGTCACTCGCTCGCCAAGTTCAACAAAGAACGATTTCGGTGCATTAAATGCCAGAAACTGCATTGTAATCCCATTGCTATCTTGTAACTCAAGTTTCAGATGCTGCGCATCCGCGCCCATGGTGCGAGTATGCACGACGAGCAGCTGCTCTGCTTTTAATATAGGTTCAGGATTGGCGCTGCCAAAAGGTTCAAGCGTATCAATTTGACTCAGCAATGCTTCGTCTATCTCTCCAAGATTCAGCACCGCCACGTCTGCTTTTGGTAATAATAACTTTGCTTGGTCGAACAAGTTCTTAGAACGATAAAACTCATTAACACGCCGACGGAATGCCTCAATATTAACAGTTGGTAGGGTTACTCCGGCAGCTAGCTTATGCCCACCGCCTTTAATAATAAGATCGTCGGATGCTCGTATGGCATCGGCGGCTGAAAAATCACCATAACTTCTGGCCGAGCCTTTCGTTTCATCACCCATCTCCTGCAGCACGTAGGTAGGCTTTTTGTATTTTTCAAGTAACTTTGCCGCCACAATACCAATAATGCCGTGATTCCAATCGGCATGGCTCACCACCAATACGGGATCATCTTTATATGTTTCCGCCTGAATAATAGCTGCTTTAAAAATCGCATCTTGGTCACTGCGACGCGCCGTATTTAAGGCATCAAGCCGCTGCGCTTTCTCGAGCGCTTCCATAGGATCAGTTGCTCGTAACATCTCAAGCGCATGCGTAGCTGTTTCAAGTCGACCTGCCGCATTCATACGCGGCCCCAGTCCAAACCCCAAGCTCCGTGCGGTTACTTTTTCCGGCTCAACTCCTGCAACTGCCATGAGCGCCTTAAGGCCTGGTCGCCTGGTTTGCGCAAGCACCTTCAAGCCCCAATATACATTAGTACGATTTTCATCGAGTAGCGTCACAACATCGCAAACCGTGCCCAGTGCAACTAGATCAAGCAGCCACTTTTCTTGTCCAATCGGTAATCCTTCGAGACGGGTTTGGAGAGCCTGAACTAATTTGAATGCCACACCTACACCGGCTAGGTCAATAAATGGATAGCTATGGTCAGTTCGCTTCGGATTAATTGTTGCCACAGCGGGCGGTGGCGTTTCAGCTACATTGTGGTGGTCGGTCACGATCACCTCCATACCGAGCTCGTTTGCGCACTGAACTTCTTTATGACTCAGACTACCGCAATCAACTGTTACAATAAGTTGCGCGCCAGAAGCGGCAATTTTTTCAACTGCATCGATTGTGAGTCCGTACCCCTCGACAAAACGATTTGGAATAAACGCATCGATCGATTCAAAGCCGAAGCTTTCAAACGCATCAAGTAACACAGTCGTTGCAGTCAGGCCATCAATGTCATAATCGCCATAAATCATTATTCTGTCTTGATTCGCCCGAGCGGCGATCAGCCGTTCGACAGCCGCTTCCATGTCAGGTAGCAAGAAGGGGTCATGCCTTAATTCGTAGTTAGGCAACAAAAAATGCTCACGGGCTTCACCGCTCAAGCCGCGAGCATTTAAAATTTCATCAAATAATGCCATTTAAAGATCGGTAGCTGAACGTTTTGGACGACCGGCATGCTGCTGTGATTTAATAACGATACTTTGTAATTCTTTAAAAATCGGAAATTGCTTATTGGTAGAATAAATTTTGGTATTCCCCTGCTTTTCGCTAGTAAGAAATCCAACCTTTTCGAGACGTTTCAGTTCGCGTTGAATGTTACCTGGATCTTCTTTAATCAATTTCGCGAGACCACGCACGTGAGTATGGAAATCAGGATATTTCGCATATACCACTACAATTTTTCGTCGCACTCTCGATGTAATAAAAACGTCTAACACTATATTCCCTTGTTTAGTCCCTTGCCTGATTGTTGCTTTTTATTCTACACTTTTTGGGCATGTTTGAAAAGCCCCATTTAGCGCCAATTGAGGACGATTTGGTTAATTTTCGCTATCGTATCTTCGTGTGATGGTATATCATTTTGCTCGTAATAATGGTCCGTTCCCATGAAATTCTGTTTCACATCAAGAATATGCAACTCGTCTGCCGACATATGTAACTTATCAACCGCTGGTACGGTAGCGACAGGAGTAGCGACAATTAATTTTTGAATACGGATTGGCTTTAGAAAATCCATCGCAACATCAATCGCGGCACCGTTATCAATACCGTCTGCAACAAGAATGATGGTGTGATCGCGCAACATATCATTATCAATAACACCACCGTCGCCAAGTAGACGGTTAATTCTCTGAAAAGCCTCGCGCTTCTGCTCTTCTAGATAGCCATGAAATTCACTGACATATTCTTCCACTTCACCAGCCGAGAACATGCCGTTATAGGTAAAACCACCACTTTGAGAAACGCCACCAAAACTAAGACTTTCACCAGGGATTTGGATATCTTCAACCAATAACATTGTTAGAACGCAATGAAGACTCTCGGCAATTTTTTCACCCACTTGCACCGCACCGTCACTCAGCGCGACGACAGCACAGTTTTCATAACGATATTTATCGAATAATTCATTCGCTAGAATTTGCCCAGCCTGAGCGCGACTTTCAAAATACATATCTTTAGTTTAGCAGTATACTAATAACTATGCACTACTATGAGGTGGCTCCAAATCAAATCGTACGCGCCAACAGTGCGTGGTTCACTTATGGCTCTGAAACGCCTCTTACTATTGGTGCACTCGTTGTAATTGAAGTAGGTAAAAAAAACATGGTCGGCGTAATTCTTCGTGAAGTATCTCGACCGAGTTATGACACAAAGCCTATCGTAGAAGTCATTGAATCACGCCCATTACCTAAAGAATTGGTTCAGCTTGCCGAGTGGCTAAGCTCGTATTACGCGACGCATCTAGCGACTGTACTCCAGACAATCCTCCCTAGAGGTATACAAAAAGCTCGTCGACAAAAGACACCTTCACCTCGAGAAACATTACGAGATCGAACAACTATTGTGTTCACAGAAGAGCAGGTGCACGCCATCGATACAATTGAAACAATGGCACCCGGATCGGCTCTCCTACATGGTGTCACCGGTTCCGGTAAAACCCGCGTCTACATCGAACTCGCTCAGCGTACACTTGCTCGTGATCAATCAGTCATTGTACTGGTGCCTGAAATTGCTTTAACCTCACAGCTTGTCGATGAATTTGCTCATCATTTTACAGCTATCACCCTCGCCCACTCGCGTCAGACCGAAGCCGAACGACATCTTGCATGGCAAGAAGTTCTTCATAGTGATGCTCCGCGGGTTGTTATCGGTCCACGTTCGGCTTTATTTCTCCCGCTACAAAAGGTTGGCCTTGTTATTATAGATGAAGCCCACGAGCCGAGTTTCAAGCAAGAACAAGCGCCACGCTATTCTGCACTGCGGGCTGCCAGTATGCTTAGTCAATTTCATCAGTCAAAGCTCGTGCTAGGTAGTGCTACGCCGGCAATTAGCGACTATTATCTAGCGGAAGCATCTCGTCGTCCGATTATCACAATGACTAAGCGCGCCCAAGCTGGCGCCGTCGCTCCTACTGTCGCACTGGTTGATATGACCAAACGTACACACTTTAAGCGCCACCGCTTTTTATCAGATAAGCTCCTCACAGAACTTGACCGCACTTTCGAGCAAGATGAACAGGCGCTGGTGTTTCATAACCGACGCGGGAGCGCTAGTACTACGCTTTGTGAGAATTGCGGGTGGTCGGCAGCGTGCCAACGCTGCTTTGTACCACTAACACTCCACGCTGATAAGCATCATTTACGTTGTCATATCTGCGGACAAACAGAATCGGTCCCTACTAGCTGTCCCGAATGTCACAGTGCCGATGTTATTCATAAAGGAATAGGTACCAAACTAATTGAATCGGAGTTGCAAAAATTATATCCGAATAAAAATATTATGCGCTTCGATGGCGACAGTGAGTCAACCAATACGGTAGAGCAGAAATATCGTGAACTGTACGATGGTACGATTGATATTATTATTGGCACACAAGTAATCGCCAAAGGTCTTGACCTTCCCAAGTTGCGTACCGTCGGCGTCGTTCAGGCTGACGCCGGCCTGAGTCTGCCCGACTACGGGTCTAGCGAGCGCACCTTCCAGCTTCTTGCCCAGGTTATTGGACGTGTGGGACGGTCACACCATCCTACTAATGTCGTCGTTCAAAGCTACCAACCGACTCATCCAGCAGTCACCGATGGACTCGCACAAGATTATGCGCACTTTTATACAGCAACACTTGACGAACGAAGACGAAATCACTTCCCTCCTTTTACGCACCTACTTAAGTTAACGTGCGTCTACAAAACGGAAGCTGCCGCAATTAAGAACACTCAAAAATTACTCAAAGAGCTTGCACCGAAATTACATGCCGATGTTCAAATACTCGGCCCAACGCCCGCCTTCTATGAACGAGTGCGTGATACGTACCGCTGGCAGCTTATTATAAAATCCCCGAAGAGACAGCATCTTATCGACGCCCTACAGCATGTTCCGTCAACGCATTGGCAAACCGAGCTGGATCCCATCAGTCTCTTGTAATCTACTCTTTACGAAGTTACAATTCAAAGTATGTCTAAAAGCAAAAGCGGATTCACAATCGTTGAACTTCTCATCGTTATTGTTGTAATTGGAATTTTAGCGGCTATCACTATTGTTGCATATAACGGCATCCAGGAACGAGGACGTGACGCTGAGCGCAGTAGTGACATACGTCAGCTCCATCAAGCGTTAGAACTGTTTTATGCTGAAAATAGTTATTATCCTTCCGTGTCAGATGTGACAAATGCTACTTTTCGCACTAATCAACTAAAAATACCGGAATCAGTTGTGTCCCCACCCGGCTCAAATTCAAAAATTGGTTATTGCTGGTCTGCCGATCCAGAGCGTTACTGCTACGTAGGACGTGCAGCACCTGGGGGTAGTTTTGATTGCGGTACGGCTGGCGAACGATGTACTGGATACACAATTAGTTATCGCCTAGAGTCAAACCCCGACCATCGCGTCGATAAACGCAGCTTAGTTTATTTATAAATATTTAGTATGCTCAAAAACTTTTGATAATAAC
>CAMPHY010000042.1 GCA_946886125.1 uncultured Candidatus Saccharibacteria bacterium
ATTCGAGCCATGCTTAACCCTGCCTTTGCTTATTCTTAGGTTTTTTCTTGTTGATAACACGTAGTATACCTTTACGGCGTACTATCTGGTCATCAGGACTGATTTTTTTGACACTTGCACGAACTTTCATAAGCGTTCAAAAACTCCATTCTTCCTTTAATTTAATCCCGTAAGCGGAAACTGATTCTGCCCTTCGTTAGATCGTAAGGGGTCAACTCAACTTCTACCTTATCGCCTGGTACAAGACGGATATAGTGCTTGCGCATCTTCCCCGAAATGTGGGCGATAATACTATGGCCATTCTCTAGTTCTACCTTAAATTGCGTATTAGGCAGTGCTTCCACTACCTTACCTTGCAACTTGATTACTTCCTTTTGACTCGCCATAAACTACAGTTCTCCATTATATAGTAAAAACAGACATACGTAAAGAGGTGAAATAAAAGAATATGCCACGCTAGCTACCCTGCGTGTACTAGTTGATAGTTCTATTGTAACTGACGGCTACAGAATGTCAATTACCCGTCTACTTTGCTCGATACGCATAGTAAAAGCCACCACGCAAACCCTCTCCTGTGAATGGATTATGCGCTCATTTGCGCACAATCCATAGGTGGGTCTGCGTAGTGGCTATATTTTTACTGGTTAGAATTGGCTGAGAGATCGAAAAGTCTATCCCTTCGCCTCTCAGCACGCATGACATTGGCCTCAAGTTTTGATAGCCTCTTACAGATAGACGCTGACTGTGCATCATACTGCTCGATTTTGACCTGCATCTCTGCGTCCCGAGTCATAGTGCACGTCCCCCAAGTCAACTTTTCGCGAGCCAACTTGATACGCTTAAGCTCCACTTGCTGATGATTAATTTGAGTATTAATGCTGGCGATTTTGTCTTCGCACTTTTCGATCACGCGCACTTTTAGCCACTCGACGCACGTCAATGATGGCAGCGATAAGATCACTTTACTTCCTTCCAATAAAAAGCACCGTTCACGCTTGCTGCGCGACGGTGTCGTGTCGATACAAGATTACTTGGCCACATATTGTTATATCACATTGATTTTTGAATGAAAAGTACCTACTCATCCTTTCACTATCAACGTATTGATAACGCAAGGATGAGGGCAGAAAGTAAGTAAGTACACCGCCCTGCATCTTTATTCAGTCAGTTTTCTTAGCGGGTGGTTCTACAAGGTAGATTCCTTCATCGCCACGATACAGCACCCTAAGTTTGACTAGATCCGAAGGTCTTCTTTCAAAGCGACTACTTTCGATAAATCGCTCTACTGCGAGTCTGAACCATAGTACATTAGGATGTTTAGGAATACCATCAGGCGCTACCTTGAGCACCTGCTGTTTTTTCGCAAGTTTCTCAGCCGCCTTCTTCATTTCCTTGATAGAAAGAAACGGACCGTCATGATAACGCCCTGCGGGGTGCTTGCTGCAATCTACAACGAATGCACGGAAGGTTGCATAATTGCGTCCACCATCCGGTACTGCGTTCGGATCGTTATCGTGCCAGTGCCTTGCAAATGCCTCGACTTTTTTGCCGTACGCTTTTGCAACTACTGGCAACAGTTCATTCACACAAACCGCTTCAAGCTCTTCAGGATTGTTAATTACGCCCACTTTTTACTACTTTCTGCCTGACCATTCTACGGAACGGTCAAAGCTGTTCGACGTCGAATAATCGCATATTACTATGGCATAAAAATAAATATATATCAATAAACCCTCAACTACTGAGGGTTTATTGATATATCAAGGATAGCGTCTATTTGTAGTCGTCGTATGTCACCATCAATGCACGTGAATTGATCTGACGTAGTGCTTCAAGCGCCACTGATACTACAATCAAAAGTCCAGTACCACCGATAGCCAGATTACTATTCTGTACGCCGGCAATATTAAACAGTAGATATTCAGCAGCAAACGGCATGACAGCGATGAGTCCAAGCACAACTGAACCAAATAGGATCAAGCGATTAACCGTACGGCTGAGGTACTTTTCGGTTTGAACACCTGGACGAACACCTTCGATAAAGCCACCTTGTTTTTGTAGATTTTCGCTAATTTCATTCGAGTTAAAAACGATACCTGTATAGAAGTAGGTGAACAGAATCACAAGAATAAAGTAAGTTGCAGGATATATAAAGGCGGCTGCAGCTGCTCCAGTAAACTCACCAGGGTTTGGTGTCTGGAACCATTGAATCAAGTTATCGGCAATTGCTAAATAAGCTGGATCACCCGTGGCTTTTAACACCTGCCCTACGAAGGCTGGAAGTGACAAGAAAGCAACTGCAAAGATAACTGGAATCACACCTGCAGCAATAAGCTTAATAGGAAGAATACTTTTTACGCCGCCATAGCTACTATTGCCCTGTACGCGCTTAGCGTAATTAATCGTAATCACCCGCTGCGCTTCGTTAATCTTCACAAGCAAGTAGAGTACCATCAGTGACACTACAGTAATAGCAACTGTCACCCAGAATGCCAGTGGGTTGACTGGAAGAGTAAACCATCCAAATACGCTCAAACCACCCTGTGAGGTATCGGCAAGTGAGGTACCGAGTGTAGTTAATGTTTGCGGCAGTTGACTAATAATACCAGCAAAGATAAGAAGACTGATACCATTGCCAATACCTTGCTCAGTTATAAGCTCACCTAGCCACATCAGTAGCAGTGCACCAGCCGTCATAGCCGTCACGGCCACAACCCACTCTATAGGAGTCGAATCAGCCAGCGCGGTTGTATTGCCGGCTAGGACTGTTTGGCGAAGGATAAATATAAAGGCGATTGATTGTACGATCGCGAGCGGCACACTGATTAAACGAGTCGCCTGCTGGATCTTACGACGACCAGATTCGCCATCTTTATGAAGCTCCTCTAGTTTCGGGATAGCCTTGGTAAGCAACTGCGTGATAATACTGGCGGTAATAAACGGACTAAGCCCCACCAATACGATCGAGAAACTCGCCAGGGCGCCACCAGAAAGGAGGTTCAAGAACCCACCAAAATCGGTACCATTTACGACACTATTGATCACTTCACGCAGCTCAGTTGGCTCGGCCAGTGGCACTGGAATATGCGCTAAGAAGCGATATGCAATAATAATACCAAGCACGATCAATAGGCGCTTTTGCATATCCTTATTTTTAAATGACTTAAAGATAGTTTTCCAGTTCATGTCGGTCTATTTCTGCCCTCTATATCTAGTGCTACCTATTTTTTGTAGCGGTAATTCACGTATTAGTATACTACATAAAGCATTGAAAAGTCGAAAACCCCACACCCTTTCGGGAGCGAGGCTCGACCGTTGGGCGTAGAGTTATGAGTCTTCTGGATCTTTTACTACCTGCAAGTGTCGTTCACTTTTTGGTAGACTGATGATTTTACGCAACTCCTTTGATGAGAGCTTTCTGTATGCGTCCTGCCAGGCTACTATACAGGCCTCGCTACCAGATCGTGTAATAGACCTGAATCGCTCGGTCTGTTCTTCACTCAACGACCAATACCCCCACTCGTTCCGTGTAGCATTTGATCGATTTATTTCTTCAAAAAGCCTCATGACCGCACGCCATACTGCTGGTGTATCCATACCCTCGTCAGGCTTAATAGTAGACATACCCACCATTGTCACATCCTTTTATCTCGTGGCACATCTGTCAGCACAGACTGGACTATATTGTAGAATAAAAATAAATTTAGAACAAACTAAAAACTCCGGTTGTAACCGGAGTTTTTATTCGCTTTAAAAAGGGACTATTTATCAGCTTTTTCGGCTTCTTTAGTACTCTTTTTAAGCGGAGTTGGCGTTTTTGTGAAACTACCACCAGCTTTAGTGATAGCTTCTTTGACGCTAGCACTTGCACCTTGGACTTGCAGAGTTACTTTTTCAGTAAGCTCACCACGAGCAATAACTTTCACAGTATGAAAAGGCGTTGCAACAAGTCCAGCTTCAAACAATGTGAAGTTGTCGACTGTCTTACCCTTAAAAGCGTTCAGGTGATCAATATAGACAACCTGAGCTGGGCTCTTAAGGCTCTTGAAACCACGTGCTTTAGGAATAGCTTGTACTAGTGCTCGCTGTCCACCCTGGAACATCGCGTGCAACTTCTTACCCGTACGTGCACCTTGACCTTTTGTACCACGGCCAGCAGTTTTACCCTGACCAGCTGCGATACCGCGACCTTTGCGCTTGCGATCTTTATTAGCAGTTATTTGAAGTTCATTGTATTTCATTACTTTGTCTCCTCTTCAGCTGCTTTTTTAGTAGCCGGCTTCTTTTTAGCAGGAGCATTTAGCCACTCGTCACGAGGTACCATGCTTTTTAGAGCATCGATAGTTGCATAAGCAATGTTAACCTTATTGGTTGATCCAAGTGACTTTGAAAGCATGTTACGGATACCTGTCACGCCGATAATAGATCGTACAACACCACCAGCAATAATACCGGTACCTGGTGCGGCTGGCTTCAGAAGTACTTGCGCACCTGAAACTTTTACTTCAGCATCGTGAGGTATGGTTTCCTTAACAATAGGAATAGTAATCATATTCTTTTTCGCAACATCAGTTGCCTTAGCAATTGCGGTCTGTACGTCCTGGCCCTTAGAGACACCTACGCCAACTTTGCTTTTTCGATCACCGACAACGACGAGAGCTTTAAAGCGGAAACGACGTCCACCCTTTACAACACGGGCTACGCGATCAATATTAATTACTAGTTCTTCAAACTGCTTTGGCTCTTGTGGCGCATCGTTACGACGGCTGTCGCGACGTGGTGCACGTGGAGCGCGAGTATTCGTTTGGGCTTGTTCGGCCATATTAAAACTCCAATCCTTCTTTACGTGCAGCCTCGGCTAGAGCGCTTAAGCGGCCAGCGTACTGACGGCCGTTGCGATCGAACACAACTGCAGTTACTTTAGCTTTTTTTGCCTTTTTGGCAATATCTGTACCAACTTGTGCAGCGCGCTCAGTCATCGTACCAGTATTTTTTGTACCGACAGTTGTCGCACTCGCAACTGTATGCTGTTTTACATCATCAATTAGTTGCGCACTTACGTGAGTATTACTAATAGTTACTGTTAAGCGAGGACGCTCGGCAGTACCAGTGACTTTAGCACGGACACGATTCTTGCGAAGACTCTTATTAAGGAGTTTTTTAGCGAGATCAGCCATAATTATTTACCAGCCTTTCCTGCCTTGCGAAGCACAACTTCGTCAGCATATTTAATACCTTTACCCTTGTAC
>CAMPHY010000043.1 GCA_946886125.1 uncultured Candidatus Saccharibacteria bacterium
CACTATCACCAAAGTAAATAGCTACTTTTTTAGCTTCAAACTGTTGATTTAGCTGAGTAATAGCCGCTGCTTTCTCCTGCCCTCCAATTGTCTCATCGCTTATAGAACTAAAGGGGAGGAGGCGATCAGTTGGATACGCAAATTGGACGACGAGTATCACCACCAGAATAATTGGAGTGCCAATTAAGAGTATGCGGTGCCAATGCATATGTACCCACTTTTTAGCCATAAGCCACCACGCTAACATATATATCTATTATAGCGTACTAGCTGGCTACATCGAGCTTTTCAAGTGTTGTTTTGGCAAGATCATTAAAGCCCAGTACTTCAGCAGCCTCGGCTAGAGTGCGGAGATTAGACAGCTGCATAGCATTCATTTCATCTTTAAATCGGATTTCAATTTCACCTCGCAACCACACTTCATGTGATGATTGCTTTTGAGCCACAGGAGCTGAGGGGTCATCTACCACTTCGAGTGAACGTGCTGAGCGAGTCTTTTTACGCAAATAGCCTCGTGTGATTAAGCCATCGATATGAATCGCCACTGTTGAAACTGATTTATAATCAAGTGCGCGCATGACCTCACGGTAACTTGGGCCGTAGCCATTGCCTTTAATAAAGCCGTCAATAAAGCTCAGTAACTCGCGCTGTTTTTTAGTTGGTCGTTGGTCGTTCATATACACCCCTTTGCCCTAATGCAATCGCTGCTAACCCCCACCATATCAACGCTACGGTATCGTCCGCCCAGACTGGCAGTAAAATGCCAATAAGCGCTAGGCCAATCCCGCTCGCAAATACACCAAGTGTGAGCCAGTCGGCTCGCCTGTGCCAAAGTCGCAACATAATCAACCCAAACAACGCTAAGAATAAAAGTAGTCCTATCCAACCTGTTTCATGGGCTGTAAATAAATACTGATTTTCGATAATATTTGGTCGCTCGGTGTAGAGTGACGCCGATCCTGTACTCCCAATACCCGCACCAAATGGCTGATTTACAAGCCGCTCAAAGCCTGTCTCCAGTGAGTTGAAGTGCTCTTCGTTTGAATTGATTGCCCCACCACCATCATTGTTTTCATGAAGCACGACATTCGACACGAAGTCGCTCTCACGGTTAGCAATGAGACCACCCGCTAATCCAAATACAACAATGCACATAATTATCCATTCCCGCGGTGACAGTTTCATTAATATTGTGGGATCTAGTACTATCGCCACCGGTACACCAGCTGCCACAACATCTATACGATAGTAGCTGTGCCACAAAGCAAGGCTACTCATGAGCGTTAATAGCCCAGTCGCAATGATAACTACTCTGTCCTTGAGCACTACGCGGCCACGAAGAATTGCAGCTGCTAGAAGCGCAAGTATAATCGCTGCGTATGCTCCTAACGGATTAGGGCCACGGAGTGTACTGCTTATGCGAATATAATCAGGGTTTTGGTCGACAGTTAAAAATGGCGCGATCGTCGTCGGGCCATATCCAATGTACGTAAGGATATCTGGTGGCAAGAATAATTGAGCAGTAGCAAAAGTGGCAACAATTACCGCTCCAGCGAGGCCTATAATCAACATAAGCCGTCGATACTCTGGCGCGAGCTTCATAAGTATATATACCAACACAAAGAACACAACGTATCGCAAGTCGATAGCGAGTCCAGCAGCCGTTGCAGCCACACCTTGAAAAAGAAGCGGCACCATCAAGAGGTGAAGTATTCCATAGATACCGGCAAGTCGTATTACCCAATCATCTAGTAGTTCTCTCCAGAGCTTACGCTGCGAGACGAGGATAATTGCCATGACACTCGCCGCTGCAAGTACAATCTCTTTCCAGGCTTTTATAAGATCCTGAACTTCGGGAAATACTACCCCAAATCCTACACTTAGTGGCGCGTGTAAGACGATACCACCGAATACAATCAGTAGTAGCCACGCGTAAAGACTCAGTAGGCGGTTCATTCCCTTTATTGTAGCGAAGAAATGATATAATAACACTATAAATGCCGTCTAAAAACACGAAACTATTTAGTCTCATCCTTATCATTGCCGATATGATCGTGCTACTTGCGGCGTTCACCATTGCCTACATTTTGCGCGTGCAGTACGACAATCGCCCGCTGGTAGATCAAATCTACGCCATCGAATACTTTACGAGCTTCTTGTTGATCACACCGTTCTGGATTCTTATTTTCGCTAGTCTCGGACTATACCACTCAAGCACCTACAACCGTAGACTTGTAGAATGGAGTAAGGTAGCCGTAGGTACGTTTATCGGTATTTTACTGGTAATCGGCTGGGAATATATCAGCGAAGACACCCTCCTACCTGCACGACTCGTCACTGTTTACGCCTTTATCGCCTCATTCCTGCTGATTGTATTTGAGCGCGAAATCCTTCGACTCATTCGCAGCCTCCTATTCCGCTTCGGAAAAGGCACTAGTCGGGTGTTAATTATTGGCGACAGCCCGGCGACCCTGGATATCGCTCGCAGTTTAGCAGACACGAAAAAGAGTGGCTACAAAGTAATTGCGATTGCTGGACCGCGCAAAGTGATTCCAGCCGGACTAGGTATCGAACATTTCTCAAACGTCGATACCGCTTTAAAAAATATTATCGAACTCAACATCTCGACCATTATCCAAACTGACCTGTACGATTCATCTGAGCGTAATCAGCGTATTCTTGGTGCCGCCCAAATTAATCACATTAGTTACAACTTCATACCAGGAGAAGCTGAATTTTACGCCGGTAAAAACACCGTCGATGTCTTCCTTGGCTATCCAATGATTTCAGTATCTCAAACACCACTTATCGGCTGGGGGGCAATTGCTAAACGTATTTTTGATGTCATCGTTGCAAGCCTGCTTATTATTCTTCTCTCACCCATCTTTCTACTAGTGGTGCTCATTCAACTCATCTTCAACCCTGGACCTATCATCTATAAAAGTAGGCGCCTGACTCGCTACTCTGAAGCCTTTGGTATGTATAAGTTTCGATCCATGTCAGCAAAGTACGGCAAGAAAGATGCCGCAACGGAGTTTCGTGAAATGGGCCGAAAGGACCTTGCTAAGGAGTACGAGAAAAACTTTAAAGTCGATAACGACCCACGCATCACCCGCTTTGGTAGATTCCTCCGTGCTACATCGATTGACGAGCTCCCACAATTATTTAATGTCATCGGTGGCAGCCTCAGCCTCGTAGGCCCTCGTCCTGTCCCCAAGCGTGAACTTGATAGTAAATTTGCCGCTAAGCATGGTGCTCTGCTACTAAGCGTTAAAAGTGGCGTCACGGGATTATGGCAAGTATCTGGCCGCAGTAACCTCACTACAGAGCAACGTGTTCAAATTGAACTATTCTACGCCCAAAATTGGACCTTCTGGCTCGATATTAAGATCCTCTTCCGTACCATTGCTGTTGTCCTTCTTAAGAGAGGAGCAAAGTAATGTCTACCCCTAAAGTAGCGATTGTTGCCGACTGGCTCACTAATATGGGTGGCGGGGAACAAGTCGTCCTTGCCTTGCACGAAGCATTCCCTGAGGCCCCTATTTACACTTCTACCTATACCCCCGAAACCATGCCGGCATTTCAGGGGCTCGATATTCGTACAACCAGCCTGCAAGATCTACCAAAGTCCCTACGTAAACTACATAAGTTCTTCCCTATGCAACGAGTCAAAGCTTTTCAAGCACTGGATTTATCTGAGTACGATATCATCATTTCAAGTTCCAGCGCCGAGTCAAAACAGGTTCGAAAAACTCGGCCTGATCAAGTCCATATATGCTATTGCCACACACCTATTCGCTACTACTGGAGCCATTATGCTGAATACAAAAAGGATCCTGGCTTTGGGAAGTTAAATTGGGCAGTACGTTTAGCTATGCCACTGCTTGTACCCGCTCTGAAAAAAGTCGACTACAAAGCCGCACAAGACGTCGATGTTTTTATCGCCAATTCTTCAGAAGTGCAAAAACGTATCAAGCAGTACTACAACAAACCATCTACCATTATTCACCCGCCAGTTGACACTAATCGCTTCACCCCCGCCCGTGAACGTGGTGACTTCTATGTGGCTCTTGGCCGCCAAGTACCGTACAAGCGAATCGATCTGGCCGTTGCCGCTGCGACTAAACTCAACGTACCACTCAAGGTCTACGGTAATGGCAGTGAACATGAGCGCTTGGTACAAATAGCTGGCCCTACGGTTGAGTTTTTTGCCGATCGCTTCGGCAATGCCTCGGATACAGCCGTCACTGATGCCCTCAACTCCGCCAAAGGGTATATTTTTCCAGCTGAAGAAGATTTTGGTATCGTACAAGCCGAAGCTCTCGCTGCTGGTGCACCAGTCATAGCCTACGGCCGTGGCGGAAGTCTTGATATCGTGCAAGATGGCGAAAGTGGCGTGTTGTTTCATGAGCAAACCGTTGATGCTGTAGTTGAAGCGGTCAGGCGAGCCGAAGCGATACAGTTTTTTCCTAGTACCCTTCGCCGTAAATCAAAGCGCTTTGATAAAGGATTGTTTATTACAAAAATTCATAAAGTTGTTAGCGATAGCTATCGGCGATGATATCAGTTTGACCTCAATCACTTAAATTGCCATTCACACCTCGATTTGCTACCATATAGCTAATGCTTACAAAAAAACAAACAGGCTTCACGATCGTTGAACTGCTTATTGTTATTGTCGTCATCGGCATCCTTGCGGCAATCACCATTGTGTCATATAACGGTATTCAGAACCGTACTCACGATACAGCTATTAAATCTGATTTTAGCACCTTCAATAAGCAAGTCCAGCTTTATTATGTCGATAATCAACGTTATCCTGCTGGTGCAGATACGGAAAAAATTAAACCGCTTAGGCTCACAAAATCAAGTTATGATACATCTAATAATGCGGTTCTCTATTGCGTACCTGCGGATGGTAGCAACTATGCACTTATTGGTAGAAGTAAGAGCGGTACAACTTTTGTTATCGATAACAAAAGTTCAACAGTTAAGCAGTTCACCGCACCCTTTCCGACCGGCGGTGCAAATGATTGCCCTGCCGCAGGAATCCCTTACGAAGTAGGTACAATATGGCTTCACGCCAATGGTAGCTGGGTGAGTTGGGTACAGGGCTAATGATGAAGCAAAATACCTATAAAGGATTTACAATTGTCGAGCTACTTATCGTCATCGTGGTAATTGGAATTTTAGCAGCCATTACCATTGTCGCCTATAACG
>CAMPHY010000044.1 GCA_946886125.1 uncultured Candidatus Saccharibacteria bacterium
CGAGCAAGCTCCAATGTAAGTATCCCTTCAGCTTTACGCCATGATCCATAGCCCGCTGCATACCAATAAGTGTCTGAGAGATCCACCACTGTCGATGGGTGTCGCTGCTATCAGCTAATCCATTTTCGGTAATAATCATCGGGAGATGATATTTTTCATGCAAGCGGCGTAGAGCATGCTCAATATTGACGGGGCTAGCGTCCCATCCAAGATCACTCACTTTTTCGTCTGGATTATGAATGCGATAGCCATACACTCGATAACTGAAATAATAATTGACCCCTAAGAAATCACACTGTTTGGCGACTTTTTTAAGTACATAATCATCCTGAAAATATTGCATGATAGCGGCGCTCATCCGACTTAACCAAGCATCGTCACCAGCATAAAAATAGCCAGAATTTTTTGCAATTGACACTTCATAGCGACGATTGATCTGGTGAATCACTTTGGCAGCTTGGCGATGAGCATAGCAAAGATTATTGATGACACGCCACCACTTCCACTTGCTTCTCTGGTTTGGTGGCCAATGCCCTAAATAGTAACTTTCAAACGCGTACACTTCCGGCTCGTTGATCGTAATGATGTATTTCACATCAGTACCGATCTCCCGTACGATTTTTTCTGCAAATCGTACGAAGTGCTTTACATTAGACCGCTTCTCAAAGCCTCCTTTATCGGTAAACCATACAGGAAGACTAAAGTGAAAGAGAGTCATCACCGGCTCAATGTTACGCTTCTTTAGTTCCGCTACGTATTGCTTGTAGTGCGCGATTGCCGATGCATTCCACACTCCCTCCTCCGGCTCGATTCTTGACCACTCGACACTGAAACGGAACGAGTTCATACCCATTGTCTCAAGCAGGTCAAAGTCTTGTAAGTAGAGCGCATAATGATCAGCCAGCTCACCCGAAACATAATTATCAGGATCCTTCGCCTGTGCCCTTATATCTTCCCAGTTTTCTAGATCATTGAGCTGATACTCAGCCTGAGCCGCTTTGCTCTTGGCGTTTTCAAGCTCCCATACTGTCCACTGATTATGGGTATTACCTTCGATCTGATGCGCAGCCGTAGCAGCTCCCCATAGGAACCGTTTAGGAAATTTCAAACTCAGTTTTGGTTGGGCCATATGACTGTTATTATACCACTCGGCTATAGCGCTACAGAGCGACGTTATCTTCCCCGAAGTGTTTTTGTAGTCGCATAGTAATTGAACCTTCGTGACGCCCTAGGTGCTTACTCATATCCTTGAGCTCATTACCCTGCTGGAATGCTTGCTTAAGCCATTCATCATCTTTTGCATCCCACGGACGATAGGCATTGGGATATGTTTCGCGCATAGTCGCTACTTTTTCCGCCCATCCTTGCTTTTGCGGCTTTTTAGGCGGCGTTAGAGCTCGCTTTTCACCTTGTGCTTCGAGGTGTGCAAACTTTTCGCTATCGTTGGCCGCTCGTTGACGCAATTCGACGTCAATTGTCTGAGCGTCGTCGCTCACCGCGAGCGCCATTCGATTAATGCCATGTAAATAAAGATTGTGCAGATTTTTTACTCGACTGAGCGCCACATACCCCATCCCAGCTACGAATGCTTTACGTAAATCAATCCGTGCAGCGTCTAGCGTCATTCCCTGACTCTTATGGACCGTAATTGCCCAGGCCAATCTGAGTGGAATTTGAGTGATACTTGCTCGTTTTTTATCACCATCACGGAGCTCCCAGGTTTCTGGAACCATACTTACTACACGCCCATTCTTAAATTCAACCAAAGGATACTCTGTGCTAGGCTCAAAGTCTATGACCGTGCCAATACTACCATTGGCGTACCGACGATCGCTGGCGTTTTTTACCGCCATCACTAAAGCACCTTTTTTTAACCGCAAGGTTGCGGGCGCCAAGACAGAACGCTGCAGAGTTTCAACATAATTATCTGCACCGGTCGTTGTTTGTGTGTAGAACAACTCATCTCCCGACAGCTCGCTCAACTTGCCTTCATTCAAACGATCTACATCAATATTAACCGTATGGAGTTCAGTCAAGAGGGCGTCATCCGGCGGGGCTATATCTACACGGGCCAGTAGTTGTTCGGCATGATGACGCCGAATATCTCCTGCTCGCAGTGCATTTAATATATCGAGTAAGTGTTCATCATCCTGACGGTGCTGCTCCGAGAGATAGCAGATCGTTGGCTGTAGTTCTTGCCAAGCGTTGCTATGTACCACAAAGCCACCAGCTCGTGCGTCGCCCCTATTAATAGGCGGAAGTTGGAAGAAATCACCACTCATAATCACTTGTATGCCGCCAAACGGCACGTCAGGTTTCTTACGCACTAAGCGGCAAGCCATGTCTACCATATCAAAACGAAAATCATGTAGCATACTGATCTCATCAATGATGAGTACATCAGTC
Organism: uncultured Candidatus Saccharibacteria bacterium; assembly: GCA_946886125.1. Next base: position 2,407 of record CAMPHY010000044.1, read on the forward strand.
TTTTCAATAATCTCACGACGACCCTTGGCAACGTGGTCGGCAAAACGGTCAGGCAGATCATTCATAACACCAATACCCGCCCAAGAATGTATCGTCGTTCCCCCAAGATGTGTCGCAGCTAAACCAGTTGTGGCCGTAACCGAAACATGCTTGCCTTCACTCTTAGCAATCTTGATGAATTGATTCAACACAAACGTCTTGCCCGCACCCGCCGGGCCAGTCAAAAGCACGCTTTCGCCCGCTAGCATAATTTCGAGTGCCAATCCCTGTTTCATTACCTTCTATTGTAGCATCTTGTTCACTGACAAGAACTTGCTATGCTTAAGCATAATGAAGAAACAAACTTACGGCTTTACAATTGTCGAACTGCTAATCGTAATCGTAGTAATTGGCATTCTCGCTGCCATAACAGTTGTCGCCTACAACGGTATTCAAACGCGAGCAACCAACACATCTCGTGTCCAAGAAGCAACTGCATGGAACAAGCATCTGCAACTTTATAAAGCTACGTACGGCAATTACCCACCCGTACCAGCTAGTAGCTACTGCTTAGGGTTAGGTTTTCCTAATGGCGATGGCATCGCTGGTGGTGAATGTCGTGACTACGCGAGTACAGCTAACGTATACCATGAAAACGACAATACTGCTCTTATGAATGAGTTACGGAAAATAGGCTCCCTCCCCTCTGGTCCGCGTCAGCCAGTGCGAGGAACAGTTGGACCCTATATTACACTATGGTCAACTGGGTACGAAATCACTACAGTCCTACAGGGTGGTATCAATGACTGTCCATCTCACTTCTTGTACACATGGGACGACGGAAACGGTAGAGTACTTTGTCGAATTGGCGCTTCAGAATAGATATCAAATAATAGCTGCTACTCTTTTGAAGTAGCAGCTATTAAAACGACACAATAAATGACTACCCCCTTGGCGGCTCACCCTCCGCTTCATCAAGCAGCTTCTTAGTTTTAATCTCATATCGCTTACCGGTGATTTCACTGGTAATATAGTCTTCATTGATTAAATTAACAAAGATATCTAAATCATTACCGTCCATGATAATAATCGCGCCGCCATCATCAGTCATGAGTTCGAGCTGCATCGCATCGGCATACTCAAGTGCCTGCTCCTGGGTCACGGCGCCAATTTCCATTTTCTGTAGTTTATTTACAATTTTCTTGCGTTCACGCACTAATTCTTGCAAATTCATACCATCTGGAAAGCTGAGTTTAAACAACTTCTCGATTTCTTCAACCTTTGCATCAGCTAATGCCTGCTTCTTATAGTCATAGTTAAACAACTTCTCAAACTTAGCCTGATTAAACACAAAGATATCTTTATCGATGATTAACACTTGGTTGTCGGCCGGCACCTTTAGGCCAACCTCAGCTTGAAATGTACCAAATTTTCCGTCTCTAAATTCCCACGCAGTTGCGCCCTTTAGGACCTGCCCCTGCTGAATCGCCTTAATGGCGTAAAATGGTTTTTTAGGATTATCTTTATGGGTAAATCGAGCCACAATGCCTTTGATACGCTTAAACTCATGTTCTTCTTCTGAAAACTCCACAATATCATGTCGCTCATGCTCAATTAAATGCAGCAAGGTTTCGGCGCGTCCTACGTTCGCCAGATCGGTCCGGAGTAATGTATTCTCCTCTCCGTCGGATAGTTCGTAGTCACGGACACTAAGTCCTGTACCAGCACCTAGCGTCACAAACCCAATCATATCGTAAAGAAAGAGTGGTTTAATTTGCGCGTTGAGCTCGCTCGCAAATGAGGTGGTATAAGGAGTATAGTTTTTGTTAAACAAGAAAAACTCTACATCAAGTTCTTTTTTTATGCCATCGGTATTATTTGCCCACAAAAAAATATCGGTTGGCTGTGTATCTGGTTCCATTATTTTGCTTTCTTTTTAGTAACAACTTGCTCTAGTATACCGCACCGCAACCGTAAGCATCTAGCATTTTATGCATAAACTATTTTTTCAAGCTGTGCGACATACGCAGCAATGCCACCTAGTAACACGACCTGTTGCTCCCGGCGAGTAATCTCGCGTGATTCAAACCGAGTTTCTAGCGTACCTGATTGCTCAAGATGATGTGCGCTCATCACCATACTGTCAAATTTTGGATCAAACAAGCAAGTCGTCGCCATGTCGCCACAGCCCACAAAGGCAACGTCATAGTCGTATGCGTTTTGTGTATCAAATCCTGTGAGCTTGGCGCTGCTCATAATGGCCGATTCTGCTGCTTGTCGCAGTTGATCAGCGCTCCGAATATCTAGCTTTCCTAACTTCTGGGATGATTCACCTGTAATTCTCACCTGAATAGCAAGCTGGTCAAGAACAATATGAGTATCACCGCTTTTTGTTACACAAGCAGCCGAA
>CAMPHY010000045.1 GCA_946886125.1 uncultured Candidatus Saccharibacteria bacterium
CTACGCGACCTACCAGTTACTGTAAACGTTGACACTGACCGCGAAATCATCGAAGAGATTGAAGCGAAAGACATCAAATTCTCACCAGTTGAGAACGTTGTCGGTAACCGCGTTAAAGATCACGACAGCACCGTTATTCGTGAACTTGACTCAGCATTCTTCGCAGCAGCAGAAGCTGTTACGGGCGCAGCAGTTACTTTGACAGCTGACGATGCTGACCTAGAAGGACAGATCGAAGAGCTTGTTCAGAAACTCGAAACACTCAAGAATGATTTTGTTGACGGTATTGACCGCGATCTGCTCGTATTGACTATGAAGCCAGCTGTTTACGGTAAACTTCGTACTAAATTCGATTCAATCGTTGGTGTAAACGGTGAGACTATTGGTCTTGCTTACCACGGCGTACAAGTATTCAGCAACCACCGCCAGACTAAAGATTACGTCTTGATGGTTAAGGGTGCTGTTGCTCAACCTGTCGTTGTTAACGAATATGGCGCTAGCCGAATCCAGCAAAGCGATGCTGCTTCACTAGACTTGTTCTACTACTACGGTACAAAGGTTGTCGCAGAAGACCTAATCGCGCACGCAAACGTTCCAGCAGCAGTCTAGTAACTATTAAGTAAGGATTAAAGAACATGGAAGCTCAAAAGACCACGATTAAAGGATACGCCGTCAGACTAGACAATACTGTTGAGACTGGCGACCTCCTTGATATAGTCACTGATCTGACGATCGACCGTGTTCTCCTTTACTTAAATACTACCGAGCTGGATATAAACCTTGATAGGATTGTGGCTCAAATCGTAGTGACCAATTACCACGCCATTAAAAACGGTGCTGGCGGCGTTAAGAGTAGTGTCCAGCGCGTCGATGACCAAGGTCAGTCGATTACCTTTACTCAGAAAGCCGTACAGCACTTTGGCGGTGGTGATGAAGCAATATTTACTGGCTTCGAGGCACTACTTAAGAGTCATAGGAGAATCCATGTTATTGCCAGCTGATTTTTCATCAATTATTGCGGATCATTTCTACGATAAGGATGTAAACCTGCTGGAATCAACACAGACTTCGGTTGACGGCTGGGTAGACGAAGACGCTACGACAATAAAAAGCACCTTCAAAGCAAATGTTCAATTCGATAGGCTCGGTGACGTTCAGGCGGAGCTTGGCTTAACTGACAGCATTGACGTGTCCGTTACATGCCTCACAAGCGTACCTATTGAGACTGGTGATCTCTTTAGCTACTTGGGTGTTACCTACAAAGCAAGTGCAGTTGTCCTTCACGACAGTCACTACAAGATTGCAGGTACCAAATGGGTGTAACAATCAAAGGACTCTCAAGCTTACGAGCAAAGTTAAATAAGATAGACCCTGCCGCAAAAGCAGGCATGAGAAGCGGTGTAGGCAAGGCGACGGCAAAAGTTGGCGGAGACGCAAAGATGATCGTAGCAGTAGATACAGGCGCATTAAGAGAATCACTGCACGAAGAAATTACCGAGACCGAAAACTCCGTGACTGGCAGCGTTGGCACCAACCTCGAATATGGCCCACACATCGAACTGGGTACGAGCAAGATGAGCGCTCAGCCCTTCTTGCAACCAAGCTTACAGAAAAACAAAAAAACAGTCACAAAGATAGTAATGAACGAGATTAGAAGCTCACTAAGAGGACTATAGATGTATCTTCCTAAATCAGATGTATATGCCGCGCTCAGTACCATTCCAAATGTGACTGTTCGTCAGGCATCGCAAAAGACAGAGGCAGTTATTCCATCTATTACATTCTTTATTAGCGACAACGCTCTTGAGCTGAACCTCAGCAATGAGATCAGCCGACAAGACATCTTGCTCACCGTCGATATCTGGGCTAGCAATAGCTCGAATGCCGACGCATTACTTGTAGAAGCTGAAAACAAACTAAGGGATATTGGCTACCGTCTTTCATTTATGATCGACGTTCCAGACCCTGCAAACATATGTCACATAAACACTCGATTCGTCGGGTATAAATAAGGAGAAATATCGTGGCTGGAACACAAACGATGGGAACAACCCTGACCAAGACCATGAGCGGCGCAGAGACTGAAGATTTGGTACTTGCACACCTGCAAAGTATTGGTGAGCAGTCTACTGAAGCTGAAGAAATTGATGTCACTACGCTTGATAGCCCTAGCGGTTCTAAAGAGTTCATCCAGGGTGCTAAAGACCCAGGAAGTATTGAAGTAGTTGCTAACAACGTCTTTGACGGACAAGTATCAACTCTACAGTCTATCTTCAATAGCGGAAACGTAGAGACTTGGACAGAAGCATATCCAGAAGCAGCAGGAACACTTACTTATAGCGCATACATGTCAGCATTCACATTTGGTGAAGCCACAACTGACGGACTCGCTACTGTAAGCTTTACGCTTCGTCTTACGGGTCAACCTGTCTACTCAGAAGCTTAATCACTTAGGGGGTGGTGAATAAATACCCCCACCAAAATTAATTACGTGACGACGGAAAACGGAGAGAAGATATGAATTTGAAATATAACGCCAGTAATATTGCCAAAGCTGAACGTGAAGATGGAAAAAAATTCTTTGACGTCTTTACGGAACTTGGAAGCGGCATGCCTAGCTTCGACTCAATGCTATTCATGCTAAGAGCAGGAGGAATGACCGAAGAAGAGGCCGATAAGTTAATTGCCGATGAAGGTATTGGTGAAACACTAATTGTCGCAGTGGAAGCACTAACTGACGCAGGTTTTTTAGGCAAGACGGAGATCGACACGAAGGCGATGCGCGATCAGATGAAAACAGCCCAAGGCGATTCATCGAGTGGTGGCGAAGTCAAGAGCCTTTAGCTTTCTCTATTGGCATTCATATTCACGAATTCTGGGAACTTACACCAGGTGAATTAAACAATTCTGTCGAAGGCTACTCTAAGCGTCGTGAACGTGACGCAGAGCAGCAGGATAGGCTTAATCACATGTTAGGAATGTATGTTGCTTTAGGTGTTAATCCATCAAAAAGTAATCCATACCCAGATAAACCATTTCTCTCAGAGCAGGAGCCTGCAAAAAATAAACAAGTTGCAGTAACTGATGCTCAACGGCTAATGATAGCGAAAGCCAAATATGGCAAGAAGGAATAAAGATGGCAGTACAAACAATCGACGAACTACAAGTTCTTATTACCGCACAAACAAGGGACTTTGATCTTAAAATTCAAGCAGCTACATCTAAAAGTGGAGCTGCCCTTCAAAAATTTGCCAGTATAGCTAGGACTGCATCAATTGCCGCTGGGACGGCAGTTGTCGCTGGTATGACTTTAGCAATAAAGAGTACTGCTAATCTTGAGCAAAGTCTCGGCGGTTCCGAGGTGGTATTCGGTAGATACGCCAAAGAACTTCAAAGCATTGCCAAAGAGTCTTTTGCTAGTATGGGTACTTCTACGAACCAGTATCTCGAAACCGCGAACAAAATGGGGTCGCTGTTTCAAGGCGCTGGTTACACCGTTAAAGAATCTATGACGATGACTCAAAAAGCAATGCAACGATCTACTGACGTTGCTACAGCTATGGGTATTGATACGGGGATGGCCCTAGAATCTATTGCAGGTGCGGCTAAGGGTAACTTCACTATGATGGACAACCTTGGCGTTGCTATGAATGACACCACTCTTAACGCATATGCACTCGAAAAAGGGATAGGCAAGACAACACAAGAAATGACAAATGCCGAAAAGGTAGGACTTGCTATGGAAATGTTCCTCGAAAGGACGTCGAAGTACGCAGGGAATTACGCAAAAGAGAATGCTACTTTAGCTGGTTCATTCACTACGCTCAAGGCTTCTTTCGGAAACTTCCTAAGCGGTGTAGATGGTAGCGGTGCAGAACTTGCCAAAGCCCTTCAGCAAGTAGCAAAGGTGCTTGCTAAAAAGGTACCTGAAATAGCCAAGAAACTTGCTAAAGGTCTCACAGAGACAGTCAAAACACTCATTAATGACGTTGATTGGGCTGACGTCTTTGCTCAACTGGTGCCAAGTGATGATTTGCGAAGCCGTATGGTTAGGGTGTTTAATGCCATATCAGATTCGATTCGATTCGTCGGTAGGATGATCGAGTCATATTACTCGACATACCTTAAGCCATTTATCGAGAACTTCCTTATACCCATTGGTTTATTTACAGGTGGTGTTATTGTGAGTGTGTTAACTGGTATTGGAGAAGCCTTAGGGTTTATAGCAGACAGCAAAGGTCTCGTAGAGTTTATGACGGCTTTGCTCGGTGTAATTA
>CAMPHY010000046.1 GCA_946886125.1 uncultured Candidatus Saccharibacteria bacterium
AAAGCTTGAAGCGTAGTGTTGAATCAACTCGGCCATGTTCGACATTACCAAAACTTAGTTCGCCGTCATCGGCGTCGCGGTAAGTGCTCTCGTGTCCTTCGATACCAAACAGCCCTACGGTATATTGGTCGAATGGCTGATCTTCAGCTTCACCGCCAATGACAAAGGCGCGACGTCCACGATAGTGTAGTATTGCGTTGCTATCTGGTAGATACTGAGCCGTGTCGGTATTACTACGTGAATCACCGATAGCAAACGCCTGGTGCATAAACAGGCGGATATCACGGCTTTGATCACGAAGATTAACGACATGAATATTACGAATAAACGCATCGACAGAAGAGTCGACGACGTCATCAAATTCCAATAAAATTCCTAGCCTGTCATGACGGGCGGTCGTGTGCCCAATCAATGCGCTATGAGGATAGCGAAAACTTAGCTGCCAGGACTCATCATCTAGCCAAGTAAGTTGATCGTCGACCCGTATACCGACGCGGTGTCGTAAAGACGTGCCAGCTGCATGATTTTCGAGCCCTACGTATGGGTAATAAAAATCATGTACTAATCCGTAGTTGTTTAATCCTACGTGAAGTGAGCCATTGCTCAGTACGATAGGTCTAGCCATATAAGCCTCCTGTTTGATGGTGTTCGTGTAATCGCCAGCGGACATCACGAATGGCATTAATGTAATACAAAAAGGCATCATACGGTGATTCGTATGGACTAAAGTAGGCATGTACATCACCGTCGCTAAACCATTTCGTACACATGTAGTACACGTGATCCGACGTTTGCAAGTTACGCCAATCATTAATCAATTGTTGGTCTTTTGTCCGGAGGACATCATCCTCCAGGTTGTAAATATATCTCAGGGCTTCTTGCTGCATGTCATTGCCCGTCCAGGCTGTTAAGTCACGTTCACTGTCAGCCCAGGTAACAGTCTGAGGCATACTCATTTCACCTACTGACTGTTGAGTGTCGATGGCTTCGCTGGCAGTATAGAACGTGTTACCTGGTTGTGATAACCAGTTGCCGACGAACTGCTCGAAAAAGGTGAAGATACCAGTATCAGCCCATTGATGCTCTCCAAAGGTTTCGTAATCCATGAAAAGATTAAGGAGTGGACTGTCTGCCGTTGAGGCTTCAGACCATTCCTGATAGGTAGTAGCATTCAATGGCCATTGCTCCCAGGCTTGGTTACTGAAACGAAACGCCAAATCGTCACTCAGCTTGTAATTCTTTAGCAAGAGTCTTATGTTTTTTGTGCCGGTAGGGTGGTAAAGATGGTTTGGGCTGCGCCACTGCAAAACAGGATCCCAGCCTTCGGCAAGTATACCCTTGAAGCCATAGCTGTCTGCCCACTGAGCTAGTTCATCGTTATAGGCGAGTTCGGTATTGCGAAATACGGACGTTTCGACCCCGAAGAGCTCTCTTACCTTATCTCGGTGCATCTCGACTTGACGCTCAAACTCACTACGACTATAGAAGAAGGCAAGTGAGTGATAATACGTCTCAGAGACGATTTCAACTCTACCGGTTGCCACTAATCGTTGGAAACTGGCAATGACATCTGGTGCCCACTTCTCAGCTTGCTCAAGGAACGTACCCGTAATACTGAGAGAGACTTTAAAATCGGGGTGGACGCCTAGCAATTTTTCAAGCAGATTATTCATTGGGCGATACGATTTATCGGCTACTTTCCGAAGTACACGTTCATTGTTGCGATCAGTGTGTACGTCCGGCTCGTCAAAGTAGTCATGTTCTTTAGCGGTGTCAAAGACGCTATACTGGCGTACACGCCATGGCTGATGAACATGTAAGTAGAGAACGATACCTCGCTGACTCATACTGCCACACCTGTCTTCATCTTTGTATAAATACCTAGGCAATCTTTAGCCACATCATGCCATGAGATATTGCTATACTCCTGCTTGATATTTGTTTTTAACGATCGGGATAAGCCCTCTGATGTTGCAATTGCAATCATCTGGTCGGCCAGCATGTCCGTATCCCAAAAATCATACCGGAAGATACTATGAAGCACTTCACCGACACCTGACTGTCGACTGATAATAAGAGCACTGTCATGATGAGCAGCTTCGAGTGCGGTGAGGCCAAACGGTTCGCTAACAGAACTCATGACGAATATGTCAGCTACACTATAGGCATCTCGCCACTGTTTCCCTCGGACGAATCCCGTAAAGAACACTTTATCAGCAATGCCTAGTTCAGCAGCAAGCGCTATCAGCTCATCACGTTGTTCACCGTCTCCAGCTAATAGAAAGGCAAATTTATCGTACTTCTCGCACGCCCTAGCGGCTGCTCGGATAAAGTGCGTTAAGCCCTTTTGAATGGTAAACCGCGTCACGGTCGATACGACTGTATGACCTTCTTGTTTTAACGCTTCAAGGTAGCTATACGTTCGTTGGTCATAGGAATATCCATCATCAAGAGAACTTGGGTCAATTGCATTATGAATGACTTCAATTTTATCGGCTGGAATGCCGTATTTATGAATAATAATACTTTTAGTAATATTACTGACGGCAATAATACGATCGGCCATCATGAGCCCTTGGTACTCAATATCGTGCACGATAGGGTTGCCAGATTTCTCGCCTGAGCGGTCGAATTCAGTTGCATGGACGTGTACGATGAGCGGCGCATTGGTTAGCTGCTTCGCTCGCATTCCTGCTTCCATCGTCAGCCAGTCATGGGCATGAATCGCTTCTGGAGTGGACTGGATGACAAGCTGTTCGACGAACTCAACATAGCGCTTTTGTACTCCGCGCATGTCGGTTAGGTCATTCACGTCGGCGTCTGAGAGTTTACGTTCAAGTACTGTATCGCTATCGTAGGCACCAAGTCCGTAACGTTCAAGCGGAGTGAGCTTTGTAGCGCTATGTATAGTCATATAATCAATGTCTGGATGGTGTGCCGAATAGGGAACCACAAAATCTATCGTCGAACCTTGTAGTGCTAGTGCTTTTGACATGTGGTAACACGCCACACCTAGTCCGCCGCTATTGTGCGGAGGAAGCTCCCACCCGAGCATTAATATTTTCATGCCTTTTTTACGAGTGACATTACAGTAGTCGACTCGAACGCTCCTTTGTATATTTCGCTTTGTGTCTCATTATAGGTATACGCTTATGTTTTTACAACAGTTTGAATCTGCAAACTTTTACACAGGTCGCACTGCTCTTCGCGTACAAAATGAGCCCGCCATGCTTTTTTCGCCTGATGAGCGGGAAGTAGCATGCGATACCCTCTGAGCTCGATGAGGCGACGCATCCATGAACCCACGCGTCCATCTGCATACATACCACCCCATTCTACGTACGCCCAGGTATCTGTGACGGGTATACCGCTCATTGGAGAGCGAGAGTGTCGGGCTTTGAGTGGCTTGCCGGCTACTTTTCGTGCAAGGTGATCAGCGATAAACTGCGCGTCGCGTAGTGCTGTCCAGGCTAGGCCTGTGTGCTGTGTATTTGCATTATCGCCAAGTACGTAAATGTCGCGATAGGCCTCAAGGTATTGATTAACTTCGACGCGGCGATTAGGGGCAGTATGGAAATAATCAGTATGCTCTGAAAAGAAGGGATGATTAGTTACACCTGATGTCCAGATGGCTGTTTCAGTAGCCGTCTTTTTGCCATCGATGGTAATGTAATCGTTACTCAGTGCTTCTACTTTATGATTCGTTAGTACTTTGACACCGATTTTTTCAAGTTGACGTTGTACTTTGCGGCTGGCCGTCTGTGAAGACCGTGGGAGGATACGAGGAGCTGCTTCAACTAGAGTAATATTCACTTTCGCTCGCCTAATATGATGAGCTTTTGCAATATCGCTTAAATACGTTTTAAGCGCGCCAGCAAGCTCAACCCCGGTTGGTCCAGCACCAATGATAACGTAGTTTTTGTCGAGATGTTTATCAGCAACGAGTTCAGCGTGAAGGTGGTTATTAAATTTTTGGACATCTTCCAAGGTTTTAATACCAAAGCTATGCTGCTGCATCCCGTCAATACCGAAGTAGGTCGTTACAACACCGATGGCAATAATGAGCGTGTCGTATTGGTAGCTCTTCTTTTTACCGACGACAAGTTTACGATCGGGATCAAGCGATATCATCCGATCCTGAACAACCGTTACGT
>CAMPHY010000047.1 GCA_946886125.1 uncultured Candidatus Saccharibacteria bacterium
TTCTTATACTCCAATATATCCCCTGGTTGGCAGTCTAACGCGCTACAGATTGCCTCAAGTGTAGACAATCGAATCGCTTTCGCTCTTCCGTTTTTGAGTATTGAGAGATTCGCCATGGTGATCCCTACTTTTTCCGATAGTTCTGTGACACTCATCTTCCGTTTGGCGAGCATGACATCGATATTTATTATAATAGCCATAGTACGCCCCTATACCGTTAGATCGTTTTCAGATTTAATGTCCATGGCGTTTTGAAATAATTTCTGTAACACAGCTGCAAACGTCGCAATCACAAGTGAAGCACCGGTAATAACCATGGCAATTGCTACGACGCCTGGAGCATCGTCTTTATTTGCCACGTGGTAAATATATGGCGAGCCAGCGATAAATAGTAAACTGATTGTAATGGCGCAGTATTTGATTTTTTTAATGGCAGCTATGGATGTATGAGAAAAAGCCTTGTTTTTATCAATATAGCTTAAAAGCTTCAACGCTTGGTAAAGTGTAATAAAAAATGGAATCGCAGCGATGTATAGCCCTAGTAGTATTGGATCGTATCCTCCTACACTGACAGTGCCGATGATACGGGGTAATGCGAAAACACAGATGGAAAGTACAATAATACCGATAAGAAAAACCACTCCTTTTAAGAAAAATGTCGAACTTTGTTTCATATCGCTTACCTCAATTATTTATTACTATACTATTAGTTAATCACAGTATATATCGAATATCAATAAATAAGTATTGATAGTTAATACTTTTTCTTGTTGAAGCAATGTATGAATAGAATTATATTTAAAGGTACCGGCGTAAACCGGTACCTTTTGTTATGCTCCGATCGCGATGCGTTTTGGCTGAGGTAGTTCTTTGAACTGGACGGTGATTATCAAAACACCGTCTTTCATTTTTGCTTTTATACTTCCCTCGTCAGCGGCTTCTGGCAGCTTGATGCTCCTATAGAAGCTACTGCTACTCTCTCTTACAATGAACTTTTTGTTCTTATCTTTGTCCTGCTCATGCCGCTCGGCGCGGATAATAAGCGAGCCTTTATCGACATGGATATCTATGTCTTTTTGTTCAAAGTTTGGCAGGTGCGCTTCGACGTGAAGCTCTTTATCATCTTTGGTGTATACATCTGTAGTTGGCATCTGCATACTTTTAATCGGCGAAAACCAATCATCTGAGAAGAATTGCTTCTGTAAGGCTTGGATTTCCGCAAAAGGATCAAATTTAATTAAGCTACTCATAATAACCTCCTTTGATTTGATAATGTTGCGAAAAGGTTACCCTTTTCAATTTACATTATAAAAAAATTAGCACTCTCGCGTCAAGAGTGCTAATGGCATTTTATGTCACTTTATATCATGTTACTGGTAGAGTAATAGCCGTGCTTTTAGCCTGGGCCTGTAAGAAGTCGCTGCGTTACGAACGTATTGCAGTTCCGACAGCTTCACCTGCGGCTGCTCTAGCAATGTTTCCTTCTTCGAGCAACTGGAATACGATAAGTGGCTGGGCATGCTCAAGCGCAAGGCCGAGGGCTGCCTTATCCATCACTTTGATGTCCGGTTGTTCAAGTGCCTGCTGGTATGTGAGCGTGTCATATTTTTGTGCCTGGTCGTTCGTAGTCGGATCGCTGTCGTAGACGCCGTCAACTTTGGTAGCTTTTAGGATTGCGTCGCACTCTAGCTCAAGTGCCAGACTGACGGCGGCAGTGTCGGTCGTAAGATATGGTCGTCCGATGCCGCCCGCCACAACGACGACACGGCCTTTTTCGAGATGGCTAAGGGCGCGGCGATGTGTGAACTGATCAGCGACTTGGTCGATCGTAACGTTGCTTAGGGCCCGCGCAGCAACTCCATGACTGTTAAATACGTCAGTAAGAGCGACAGCGTTCATGATAGTTGCCATCATGCCGATATTATCAGCCGTAACGCGCTGGACACCGTTGCCGACAAGCTGGGCACCGCGTGCATAGTTACCGCCCCCGATCATAATGACAATTTCTGTATCGGTTGCTTTCTTAATTTCTTTTGCTATCCACTCCGCTCGTTCAGCGTCAAATCCCCCATCATATTTGCCCTGAAGTTGTTCGCCGGAAAGTTTTAGTAAGATTCGTTTATACATGTCTGTATAGTAGCAGAAAAAGTTAGCTTTCGCCGCGGGCTAGGTGGCGACGGCCAAAGTATTTATGAATTTCACTAATGATTATTGGGATAACGAAGGCAATAGCACCTGTGTACGCCAGATCCCCTATTGCTACCGGGTAAATATGAAGCAGGTCTTGGAGCGGCCCGAAGACTGCGAGTAATTGCAGTAAGATTGCGACAGTAAGTCCAATGTAAAACTTACCGTTAAATACCCTGAGACGAGTAAACATTGATTCGTAGTCGCTTCGAGCGTTAAAGGCATTTGACCACTGCATGACGACGAGCGCTGAGAAAGCAATTGTCCGGGCATATTCATGGCCGTACTGAGTATTAAAGCTGGCGTACAGTCCGAGGGTAACCGCTGCCATGCTGAGTGCGATTAAGATCATACGGCTAATCATATACTTACTTAAAATCGGACTATTCGGCTTTTGTGGTTTTTGTTTCATGTTGTGCTTCTCGCCTGGCTCAAGTCCTAGCGGGATGACCATTGAGGTGTCGGTAACGAGATTGATCCAGAGGATTTGCACTGGCACGAGTGGTACAGGCAGACCTACGATAAGCGCGCCGAGCATCGTCAAAACCTCACCAGCATTGGTTGAAAGCAGGTAAAAAAGCATGCGCTTGATGTTGGCAATGATAGTACGGCCTTCTCGCATGGCGTGGATAATACTACTAAAGTTATCATCAAGTAAAATCATATCACCAGCATCTTTGGCTATTTGTGATCCACTTCCCATCGCGACGCCGACGTGGGCGTTGGAAAGTGCTGGCACATCGTTCACACCGTCGCCCGTCATAGCAGTGATATTGTGCTTTTTAAGTAAAGACAAGATGCGGTATTTATGCTCGGGGATGACTCGCGAAAAAACGCGCACTTCACGAATGATATCCTCTAGCTCTGTATCGCTCATGACATTCATGCGCCGGCTATCAAATACCTGCTCACGCCTGGTTACCATACCAAGCTGTTTGCCGATATGGTAGGCGGTCTCGAAATGATCACCCGTAATCATCCGTACGGTCACACCAGCTGCTTGTGCCTTGGTGATTGCTCGTTTGGCTTCTGGTCGTAGGATATCGGCAACGGCAATGTAGCCAGCAAATTCTAGTTTTTGACGAGAAGTTAACTGGCTAAAGTCACTGATTGGCTTTTTAAGTTCAATTCTCGCCACAGCAATAACGCGGTAGCCTTGGCTCGTTAGGTGGTGTAATGCGGCGTTTGCTTGTTCATGTTCACTTTCGGTTAAGTCGGACCGAGCGAGGATATGTTCTGGTGCACCTTTGATGTCAAGATGGTAGTCGCTGCCGTGGTGCCAGATATTCCCACTCATAGCTACCATCTGATCAAACGGCAGACTGCTGTATGGTTTGCTTTTAATACCTGACTTCTCGGCCGTTACATACTCTTGCAGGGCAATATCGAGTGGATCATGAGATTTCTCTGCGGTGGAGTTAATGGTATGAGCTACGAGTGACGGGAGTGTCACTTTTGTATGTGGCGGTTGCCATGTCTCCTGCACGGTTAATTTATTTTTTGTCAGCGTTCCTGTTTTATCAGTAGCAATTGTCGTAAGTAGGCCGAGTGTTTCAATAGCGCGCATATTTCGAACCAGTGCTTTCTTAGCTGCCATGCGACGCATACCTAGTACGAGTACCACCGATATTGCGACTGGTAAACTCTCTGGCACGGCGCTGACCGATAGCGCCATAACAAAGCTTAGGCTGTCACCAATGTCCATGCCGCCTGAAAGGGCCAGTCCAAAAGCCACGACCGCAATACCGGCCACGACCGCAATGATCTGACGGATTAACTTATCAATCTTTTGCTGCAGCGGACTGACGATATTTGTTGGAGCAGATAAGGCAGCTAATTGGCCGAACTCAGTGACGTTACCGGTATGTGTGACGACGGCACTCACTTCACCAGAAACAACAAACGATCCTTGGAAG
>CAMPHY010000048.1 GCA_946886125.1 uncultured Candidatus Saccharibacteria bacterium
GAATGGCCGGGGTGTTCCGAGCGTATGCTCGTACTGACCCCAGCCTGTATTCATTAAGCAGCTTGCCATTCGCGTAACTTTACAGCAAAGCGGCTTGGGAATGCATCAGGATCTTCGTACCAATCTTCTTCTCCTTCTAGTAGTGATGCCGATAGGTGGCGGGAAGGTTGCGCCTCGGCTGGCGGGAGTGGCACGGTGAGTAATACATCTCCATCACAGTCACTTCGATGAATTACTCCCGTGGCAACTGCCTCCTTCAGTGCTTGGCAAACGAGATTGAGCTTGTTTGCGTCAGGTTTTTGCCGATCAAGACGCGTTGTTCCTATGTCGAGCTGCCCTAATGCCCCCTCTTCTCGTAACTCTACTAATGCGGCGATCTCACTTTTAGCGTGTAAGGTTTTTCCTGGTATGCTGTTGACAATTCTGACAACCTCCCGAATAACCATTGACTGGTTGTGTTGATCTTGCTGCTGTTTGCGATGATGTGCCCGGTTATAGGCAGCCCGATCGCGGATATCATTCCGTCCCAAAACGATACACCCCAACTGCTAATGAACATAGACTATTTGTAAAAATAGCTTTGCGATATGGATCACAAACTTGCGCTTACCGTTTGTTATAACGCGTTATAATATTAGTGTCAACTTATTGTTGTTATTCTTCAATAAATCCACCAGATTGATGTGACCATAGTTTAGCGTATACTCCTTTATGATCTAATAAATCGCTGTGGCTGCCACTTTCAGTAATTGCTCCATTATCCATCACAATAATACGGTCCATTTTTTGAATCGTTGAAAGGCGATGAGCGATAACGATAGACGTGCGCCCTTTCATTAATCTGGTAAATGCTTGTTGAATTAGTTTTTCGCTCTCGCTATCGAGTGCAGACGTTGCTTCATCCAAAATTAGAATTGGTGCATCTTTTAAAATTGCACGAGCGATAGCTATACGCTGACGTTGGCCACCAGAAAGTTTCACACCACGCTCACCAACTTCAGTGTCAAGTCCTTCGGGTAATTTTTCAATAAATTCCCAGGCGTTGGCTTGTTTTGCGGCGCGGATAATCGCTTCATCAGAGGCATCTATTTTTCCATATGCTATATTTTCACGCAGGCTACGATGAAAGAGCATTGGTTCCTGGGGAACATACGCGATATGATGTCGAAGAGATTCCTGCGTGGCAGTGGCAATATTTTGTCCGTCAATTAAGATGGCGCCGCTATTTATGTCAGCAAATCGCAGTAACAATTTGGTAAGCGTTGTCTTACCTGAGCCTGAATGTCCAACAAGTCCTACTTGTTCACCTGCGGAAATCTGAAGAGAAAAGTTGTCAAAAAGTGGCGCTTCTTCAGGTGCATCAGCATGCTTATAGACAACGGTATCAAACTCAATACGACCGTTTTTTACCGCTAACTCCGTGGCATCCGTGGTATCGGTTACTGAATGGGCGGCTCCCATAATTGTCGTCATTTCTTGTGCATCACCGAAGGCACGGTTTGTACTTCGTAGTATTCCATTGAAGTTCCAGAGCTGACTGAGTATTTGCCCGCTATATGTTATTGCTAGTACGAGCGTTCCGATCTGTACACCAAACCACGCGCTACCACCGACTAAAAAGATGAAAGCGAAACTACTGATTAATACAATTACGGCACCAAAACCAATATCACGTTTAACGATCGCACTCATGACATTAAGGCTTGCGCGTTGAGCCTGTTTATTTAAGGAGCTATAGCGATCTTTCTCATGGTTCTCGCTGCCATGACTTTTAATTGCCATGATGTTAGTAACACTATCGGCAAGCTGTCCGCTCAGCTTATTTTGACTATTAGCTTCAATGACATTGAGGTGACGGATAGACTTAAAGCTAAAAATAGCAATTGTCATAAACACGGCAGCTAATCCTGCGAGTCCAAGTGTAAATACTGGCATTTGTGGTCCTAGAATCAGGAAAGTGAAAGTAAAGGCGACGATGAGCGGCAAAATATTAAATATTAACACATCAGCAAGGCGTACATACGCACCAGAAAACTTATTTACTTGCGAAACGAGCGATCCGCCGAATCGGTTATTGTGAAAATCCATCGATTGAGAGGCGAGTACGTCGAAACTTTGATTATTGAGCGCATAGACAACACGTGTTTCTAGTTTCCAGATCAAATAAATAACCAAACGCCATAAAATAAGTTCACCGATGATAATGGCTGCAACATAGGCAATAATCCAACCCCCAAAAGTCGTCCATAATTGATCTGCCGCAATTGTTTCTGAGGTTAATTTATTGATAACTTGCGAGATGATCCAGGCGCTCGCGTAATTATTCAAAAAGAGTGCAGAGGGCAGTGCAATAATTAATGGGATAAATAACTTTTTATGATTTTTTACTTCTCGCCAATAAAGACGTATTGTCTGGCGAGGATATTTATCCTTCATGCAGTAACCTTTCTCTTAATTCTATAAACGTATCTTCTTATTATAGATGACGGCGTACTGAGAGAAAAGGTCTGTATGAAAAAATTATAGTATAATGAGTAGTGATGCAGAAAATTCTTCTATACTATAAATTTACGCCAATTAATGATCCGCTGACAATGAAATTATGGCAAAAGACACTTGCTGAAGGTCTTCATCTCAAGGGGCGGATTCTCATTTCGCCTCACGGCTTGAATGGTACAGTGGGTGGTGAAATTGAGGATCTGAAAAGCTACATCAAGGCAACTAAAGAATATCCTGGTTTTAAGGATGTAGTATTCAAATGGAGCGACGGAAGTCGCGATCACTTTCCCCGTATGAGCGTAAAAGTAAAAAGTGAAATTGTTGCTTTTGATGCGGCCGATGAGTTGAGAGTTGATGAAAATGGCGTCGTAGGTGGCGGTGTACATCTGAAGCCTGCCCAGGTAAATAAACTCGTGGCTGAACGTAACGATGTTGTGTTTTTTGATGGTCGTAACGCGCATGAAGCGGCGATTGGTAAGTTCAAAAATGCTGTGGTACCGGATACTCATACTTCGCGAGACTTTATTCGTGAACTTGAAAGTGGTAAGTATGATGAACTGAAAGATAAGCCAATTGTGACCTACTGTACCGGTGGTATACGATGCGAAATTCTTTCAAGTCTTATGAAAAACCGCGGATTTAAAGAAGTCTACCAGATTGATGGTGGCATTGTGAAATACGGCGAAGCATATGGCGATGACGGCCTTTGGGAAGGAAGTCTACGTGTTTTCGATGATCGCATGACGGTTGATTTTAGTGATCATACCGCCACAATTGGTGTATGCTCACACTGCCAGGGTAAGACAAATAATTACGAAAATTGCGCATGGGAAAATTGTAATGATCTTGTGTTAATTTGTTTAAATTGTAAACAGAATCCTGGGCTTTTATTTCACACTCAACAATGTCGCACGAAGGCAAAAATTGGCGCGTCAGCTAGCGCGTAAGCTTAAAAATTATTTCTCGATTGCAGCGAGTTCAATGTCGAACACTAAGTCAGAATTTGGTGGAATATTTGCGGCGACTCGTACCGAACCATAAGCCATGTCCGATGGAATGATTAAGCGCCGAATACCGCCAATTTTCATACCAGGTACTCCCCGCGTCCAGCCAGCAATCACTTGATCGAGTCCGAAAGTAACGGCTTCGCCGAAGTCATGCGAACTTTGAAAAATCGTGCCGTCTTTGCAAAGCGCGCCGGTGTAATGAGCGGTGATGGTCGCGCCTGTCTGCACTTCCTCGCCGGCGCCAACGATTGTATCGATAATTTGTAATTCGGTTACCTTAGCAATAGGCTCAAAATGTGCGAGTTGAGTACCTTCAAGTTTTGGTGATTTATCCATATCTTTAAGTATATATGAAATGTAGGGTAAAGGTAAAACTCTCAGTTTAGGACATTAAAACACTATATATAGTGT
>CAMPHY010000049.1 GCA_946886125.1 uncultured Candidatus Saccharibacteria bacterium
CATAATCAACTTTCGTCATGCCCGCCTCTAGCTCTTCTAGGCTGGCAGCCCCGGGTGAACGGAATGCATTATGATTACTAAACTCATCGTCATCGAATATATGTATTTCACGTACCGGCGACTTAGCTAACAAATCAAGTATGTATGAACCCGAACCACCCAGCCCGACGATAGCGATCTTTTGTTGAGCCAACCTGCCAGCGTACATTCCTGTATCGGCACGACTCGTATTAGAATCGGTGTAACGAAATACATCGTCAGTGCTAGAATCAATCGGATTGTTTACTTTTGCTGTAACCGTGGGATCGATGGCTTGCGAGTGTGGTGCAATCAATTCTATGTAATGCTTTATTTTTTCATAGTAGTCATCGGGCTCTTTACCCGGCGTGTTTGAAAACTGGCATGTAATAGCGTACTCGCCAAGAGTCCTAGTCGCTTCATCATAAATAAGATATACCAATTTCTTACCCGTATGATCATGTGGTACATGTGTTGATGCTACCACATGGCTACTCGGTCGAAGCGTCTGATTACCTTGTGTGGTCAATTCAGACACCAAAGATCCATACACAACATCACCGCCACTGGTCACGAACGGAATGTGATCGACTACGAGGTAGCCATGCTTAACACTCACAACATAACCGTCGGCGCGTAGACGCTTTAAATCATCACTATGCTCTATTAGCGGGTGCGACATTGAAAATCATATCCTTCTTTACTTTGATTGGTTTACTACCATATACAAGCGGAGTCAGCGTTGAACCGTTTTTCATCTTGTAACTTACTTTATAGGTTGACCCTTCATTGACTATTTCACTCGGATACGCAATACGTACGATCTCTTCGTAAGTAATTTTATCTTTCGGCGTTTCGTGCGGCGTAGCATTCACAATTATCGCCACTGTCTTCTTATCTTTGCTATTCTCTATCATGGCAACTCCTTAAATTAACTGTTAGACATATCGCCAGTAAAACTAGTTCATACCGACTACTGGCGATTATATACCATGTTGTACTATCCATACAACATGTTGCATTTTTTTTACAACAAAAGTACAATGTAAATGAGAAAGAGTATAAGGTGAGGGGAATCAACACTAAATGTCATGGTGGGCCATGGTGACGGGAGATACATATGGAATTTGCTGAATACTTAAAACAACTAAGAAGTGGACTTGGAATGACTTTGCGAGAATTTGGCACAGCCAAAGGATATGACGCTGCTTACATATCACGACTAGAAAATAGCATACTAAAAGCTCCGTCCGAACCTGAGAAGCTAATTGCACTAGCCACAGCTTATGAATTAGAGCCGGAAACTAGAGAATGGGTCCACTTTCACGATCTTGCTGCTATCAACAGAAATGAAATCCCTGAAGACCTAAAAGACAACCCTCAAGTTCTAAATTTTCTACCTGCGTTTTATCGTACGATTCGTAACGACAAGATCGACAAACAAGAGATTGAGCAGCTACTGAAACTTGTCAAAGGCGATTTTGTAGATGGCAAAACAAAGCGATGAAATTAAGATAGGCATCCCCTATCGAGCTAATTTAGAAATTTCGCAATTGGCTCAAGATATCCTCTCTGAATATGGCTACATTAATGGCAATCCAGTGGATGTTGAGGCGATTTGCGAAAACTACTTCAAATTAACACTAATACCCATGTATCAATTAAAAAGTCTTCATGGGGTAGATGCTTACGTCACTAGCGATTTTAGAATCATGGTTGATCAAACCTGTTTTGAGGAAAATTCACCGCGATATCGATTCAGTCTTGCACATGAGTTAGCTCATTATGTACTACATGCGGAAGCATATAAAAAACTAGCAATCAGCGACATTCAAACGCACTTATCTGTACAAAATCAACTGTCCGCAGAAGAGCTGAAAAAAATTGAACAACAAGCATACCGTTTCGCCGGCTGTCTACTATTACCCGACTCTGCCTTCTCGCCTCTAGTAAAAGAATACCTTAGTGATACACAGCTAGAATCGATGACGATTGGCCATGCTTTACACGCAGTAGAGATGATAGCGCTGCAGTTTCAGGTCTCTAAAGATGTAGTTCAAAAACAACTCATGTTCTTTCATCGAGACACTTACAATAAACTCATGAAAATCCTTAACTATTAGACTTTACGAGTACACCCATTTCCGCTCATCTTAACACTAAAATCTTTTTTCCTTAGTGGAACAAATGCGAGCGAAGAAACCGCCGCTCAAAGGTAGAGACGACGCGCGTAGCGTGGCGTAATACCTTGAACGGCGTGATGAACGAACTATAATACGATAATAAACAAAAGCGACTACTCGTTAATTTAGTACTTTCGAACTTACAGCTAGACGGTGATCAACTGAGGCGGCAAACAAAAAAGCCATTCGATACGATGGCTTTTTGTAATAATAATTCCACTTGGCTCCGCTTACAGGTCACGAACTCTTTAACAGGGGTAGAACGCTACAAATCGGACACAGTATGTATAGAATTAGCTCGTAGCAATAAAAAGCCACGAGGAGGTGTAGTTATGGGTGATAATGAGCAGTTAAAGCGCGAATTTTCAGACGAAGAGCGTCGTAGGTTAGTTGATTACTTTAGCTTACTAATTGAGATAGATCAACAAGAAAAAGCACGTTATGCCAAGCTCAAAGATTCACCCAAGGGATATCCCATGAATGGCGAAGGTCGCCGATGTGGACTATGTTTCAAATCAGCGCATGATGCTTCCGGCTGGTTCGATAAATGGGGGTTTAAATGCTCAAATTGCCAAGATGCTGTAAACAAGCGGAAGATACCCGGATCATTGTGTGGAGATTACTGTCACGAGAAATCTATTCCTGATACGATACTTGCTTCAAAAATTAATGTAAGCGTGCGAACGATTCGTAAGAGGATTGAGGATGGTAAGATTATTGGGCGAAGGATCCCAAGTGGGCCGTATATTATATTGCGAAAAGATAATCCTGATCTGGGGCAGATGTTAGAGGGCCTACTGAAGTCTTGATATTGTCACACCCTTGTCGTGAGCTAGGGCCTTTACTTTCTCTCCTATTGATATAGTCTCGATATCAAAACCATTCGAGAACGGATTATTTATAGACTGAAATTCATCCGGACTATAAACAAATGGAGCCTTTCCTGACACTATTACGCCATCGATGCGATCACGATCGTCTGTTATAGGCTTCATGAAATATACCATATCAATTCCAGTGCCGTTTGCGTTCGGCACAACTGGCTGCTGAGTCACAATACTATCAATAGCGTCACCAGTTTCACTATTTATCGTGATTTGCGTAGGACCCATAGCGAATAGCGTACGCATGACCGGGTGATAATTCATTACACTGCTTGCTGCAGACAATGACGAACCATCAGCGTACCAATTTAAGGCGATTATTCTTGGTCTTGAGGCGTCGATTATTGATTGGTCGACATAACCTTGATATTTGCGTATTTTCTCCGATATACCATTAGATATACGCAACTGAGCCGAACCTGTTGGTACGGGCTGCATCTCCATCTCACCACTCCAAGTACCATCACTATTCAATACGCTTGCCTGCAATAATGGTATAGCATTAGGACCCTCGCCACGCTTAACAGCTACGCATTCAACATAGCCGATTGATGTATCGAAATCGGGACCAGCCTGTTGGCCTGGTATATTGATAGTGATACCGTTATCGATCAGGTATTGATAGATACATAATTCCCAGCACCTGCTCAAAAAATCTACCAAAAATTACTGGAGAAATCACTATCCAAATAGTCTTTAGCTGCGGCATAGGTACTATCAATCCAGTCACGCTCAG
>CAMPHY010000050.1 GCA_946886125.1 uncultured Candidatus Saccharibacteria bacterium
ATTATGGTATAAGTAAATTATGAATCAGATTAATTCATATCACATTCAAAAAAATGACACCGGCGTCATGCTCGGCGGCATTTTTTGCGATATGACTTATCTTTCTTCTTAACTTAACTACTATTTGAAACAAGATAAGTCTCCAGAATCGGAGACTCTTTTATTCCCATTCTGGAGGCTCATCTGGTCTCAAAAGAGATCAGAATAAAAGAAAGGAGTCCGATAATGGCATTTGGTCCGCGTATGAAGCTCACCGTTGGCGATCTGACAATCGAGCTTTCGCCACTCACTAAAGAGTCCATGGGCGAGTTTGTAGAAGGTATGCAGCAAGTGAAGGTGACAAAGTATCTTGCTCGTCAATTTGCTCCAACCTTAGAGGATGAGTATGAGTGGTACGATAAAGTTCGTGCTGACAGCACGCGTCTGATTTGGGGAATCTGGGTGATTGATGGTTCCGAACGTACTCTCATAGGAAATACGTCTTTGTTTGATATCACCAGGCAACATATTCACCAAGCCACCAGTGGTTCGATGATATTTCGTCAGGACTATTGGGGTAAGGGAATCGCAAGTGCAATTCATAAAGCGAGAACGTGGTATGCGTTTGAGTATATGGGTCTGCACCGGGTAATGTCGGCGGTCATCCATGGCAACATAGCGAGTCGTAAGGCATTAGAAAAGACTGGTTACGAGCACGTCTATGTTGAACGTAACACTGTTTTTGTAGACGGTGCACTGCGTCATCAGGATAACTTGGCCGTCTTAAATCCGAGCGACACTTTCTGGGCTCAGTGGTGGCACGGTGATCGTCCTCCGAAACGATCGCTTGAAGCGCGAAAGCGCACCCACGACGCCATTAGCTGGGCAAGGCAGCACGTCAAGCTGTGTTAAACATGACATGTCCCGCTGGTTGCTGTAACTAGCGGGACTTCTCATGTGTTTGGTGTACCTGCTTATGGTATGATAGAAGTAATGTTTGCCGACTACGCAATTGCGTGCGCCGTGCTCCTTGTGACCCTCATTATTGGCACACTGCTTGTACGGTTGCCGATCATTCGAAAAAGCTACCTACCTGCAAGTGTCGCAGCGGGAATTGTTCTGTTACTCTTAAGCCCGCAGGTAGCAGCTTATTTTAATTTTACTCAGTATATCCCGATGCAATACTATGCAGTCTTGTCGCCGCTGCCTGCTCTGTTAATTAATGTCATATTTGCGAGTTTATTTTTAGCTCGTCCACTTCTCTCGCTCAAAAGAATGTGGCAGCTTGCTAGTCCACATGTGGCATTTGGCCAAATGCTTGCGTGGGGCTACTACATGATTGGCGGCATATTGACCTTACTTGTATTAATACCAGTATTTGGAGCGACGCCACTTGCCGCGAGCTTACTTGAGATAAGCTTTCAAGGTGGGCATGGGACGGCCGCAGGTATGATTCCAGTATTCAATGAACTTAATTTTCAAGAGGGACAAGAACTTGCAGTGGCGCTTGCTACCACGAGCTTAATTGCTTCGCTTCTTTCTGGCTTTATGCTAATAGGCTGGGGGAGAAGAAAAGGCCATATTACCCACAGTGGGCCAATTGAAGTGGTACGTCACAAGATCTATCATCGTCGTATTATTCATGAATTACGCGAGAGGGGCGTGCGTCTACGAGAAGAGTTTAGTCCGTGGCGGCTTCTTGTTCATGTATTCCTACTTGTTCTTAGCGTTACGTTAGGTTGGTTACTGTACCAAGGACTCCTGCTGCTCGAGCGAGTAACTTGGGGCAGTGAAGGATTGCAGATATTAGGATATATGCCACTGTTTACGTTTTGCATGTTCGGCGGCATGCTCGCTCAGGCGATATGGACGAAATTAGGACTGACTGTATCTCGCCCAATGATAGAGTTACTGAGTGGATTCGCTCTCGCCATTTTAGTTACTACTGCTATCGGTACAATGTCACTCGATTTTATTGGCAGCGACGGACTGACATATCTTCTGTTGGCTGGGAGTGGTATCGTATGGGTAATATTTTGCTTTATTGTTTTGGCCCGCCATATGTTTAAGCGACATTGGTTTACGAATGGGATCATCAGCGCAGGGCAGTCTATGGGTACAACCGCGACTGGACTGTTGTTTGCTCATGTTGTTGATCCGAAAAGTACGACTGGCGCAGTTGAAAGTTTTGGCTACAAGCAACTGCTTTTTGCGCCTCTTATGGGCGGTGGTATTGTAACGGCGATTTCTATGCCGCTCATTCTTTTTATCGGGTTGCCACTTTTTACTATTCTGTGTGCCGGTGTGTGTGTAGCGTGGCTGCTTGTAGGTGTATTGTATTTTGGCCGTCGCTAGCACTCTAGACACTCAAGTGCTAATTCGGTACAATAGAACTAGATGAGTAAACGTGATTATTATGAAATCTTAGGACTAAGCAAGGATGCGTCGGCTGACGAGATTAAGAAGGCCTACCGCAAAGCTGCAGTAAAATTTCACCCCGATAAAGAAGGGGGTGATGAAGCTAAGTTTAAAGAGGCTGGTGAGGCGTACGACGTATTAAAGGATAGCGCTAAACGACAACGCTATGATCAATTTGGTCATGCGGGCGTCGGTGGCAATGCTGGTGGTGGAGGCGGAAATCCATTTGAAGGTTTCGGTGGTTATGGCGGTCAGAATGTTCACTTTGACTTTGGAGATGGTGGTCTCGGTGATATTTTCGGTCAATTCTTTGGTGGCGGCGCGGGCCGTGAACGCCAGCAAGGTCCAAAGCGTGGGCGCGATGTCGAGACAAGTTTGCAGCTTACGTTTGAGCAAGCAGTATTTGGCGTAGAAGAAACCCTCACACTCGATATGGAAGACGAATGCTCGCATTGTAAAGGTACGACTGTTGAGCCTGGTCATGATATGAAGACCTGCCCAACATGCAAGGGTGCCGGTCAGCAAGCTCGTGTGATGAATACGATTTTTGGACAGATCCAGCAGGCGGTTGTATGCGAAACATGCAGGGGAACGGGCGCCGTTCCTGAAAAGGTATGTAGCGTATGTAGCGGTAAGGGAACCCAGCGCCGCAAGCAAACCGTAAAATTAAAAATTCCAGCTGGTATTGATGATGGAGCGACGATTCGTCTTAAAGAGCACGGTGAGGCAATTGGTGGCGGTAAGCGGGGTGACTTATATGTCAATATTCGCGTCAAAGCCCATAAGAAATTTACACGCGAAGGCGATATTATCCTATCTGAAGAGCACGTCGGCATGATTGATGCCGCTCTCGGGACGGAAATTGATGTCGAGACAGTTGATGGTAAGGTTCGCATGAAAATCCCTGCTGGCACACAAAGTGGAACCGATTTTAAACTTAGCGACCACGGCGTGCCGCATCTCCGTAGCGAAAAGCGAGGGGCGCATATCATCAGTATTATTGTTGATACGCCAACGAAGCTGAGTAAGAAGCAACGTGAACTTCTTGAGCAATTTGACGCAGGTAAAAAACGTAATATCTTTAGTTGATCAAACGAGTCAGCTTGAAATCGTAAGGAAATAGACCGGCAATGGACATAGTATATTTGATTAAAGCTGACCCTGAAAATGACTCAGAAGAGTTACGTTATTCCCTACGGTCGTTGCAAAATATTCCTCACAACAAAGTATTTATTGTAGGTGAAAAGCCCGACTGGGCGACTAACATAGAGTACATACCTGTACCGCAGATAAAAACAAAAATACAGAACTGGCGCATGAATTTAGTAGCGGCAGTAAATAGTGAACT
>CAMPHY010000051.1 GCA_946886125.1 uncultured Candidatus Saccharibacteria bacterium
TCCTACCACGGCCGGACGACGGTTGTCAGTTGCGCTTGACTCGTGCGGGCACGAGGACGCCGGCGACGCCGTAGTGGGCGCCCTGCATGAGCGACTTGATGACGATGAAGGTGCCGATGATGGCGAGGAAGAAGGTGTTGGCGATCTTGCTCTTCATGGGAGTGCCTCTCTCTAGATGCGATACGGACGTATCTTCCATAAAATAGTATAATTACCACATATTGTCAATGGCTACTGAGAAACACGAACTTTCAAAGCGAGCGAATCGTCATTTTCCGGCATACCCGAAGGGTTGGCATTGCGAAGCATAATAACAACGTCACCACTAGTAAGATTCGCTTCATCAAATGTTAGCGTTGCGGTAAAAGGAACGAGAGCATCGGTCATCCAGTCACCGTTAAGCGTAGCTGTTGTGCCGGGAAGCCCAATGTCACCTTCGTAAACTAGCTCAATGGGGAACTGGCCTTCAAATGACCAACTGCCAGGTACGCGGCCAGTAATTACTAGCGGGCTTGAAACTTCACGGTTTTCTGTCCAGTCATCTATTTCGATGGTAACGCCCTTGGCTGATTTATACTCTTTTGTCGATGGTTCGGTTTCAACCGCAGGTGTTGGGTTAGTATTGATATCTGTCGGCGTGTCGTCTGGCCGCTGTGTCCAGATATAAACCAAGGCAATCAGCGCACCCAGCACTAATAGTGATAGTAAAGGTATCCATAGAGTTTTACGTTGCATACGAACCTCCTAACTTACTACCCTCAATTATACTCGCTTTTCGTCCTTTTGGACTCATCAGCATAAGTACGCACTTATGGAAGCGGGCGACAAGCAGAAAGTACTATAGAATGTCGCGCGCTGTTGTTTGGTTCGAACTCGATTAGTCCTCGAGTCGATCCATTTCGGCTTCTACGGCTTGCTGAAGAATGGCGTCGGCGTCATCGGCACCAAGGGTCACAGTGATGCCATCGATCGTTGTGACCGTGTTGTACATCTTCATGGCCTCGAATGCCTTAGCCCGCGTCAAGGTCTTGTGGACCTCTGTGGACTCCGCAGTGTCGACCTGTCCGGTTGCCCGGAGTCGATCGATGACCTTCTGAGCCGAGCCAGGTCCACCGTTGACTTCGTCGAACCTGCTCGGATCGAACTCGTCACCTGCCAGGCGAACCTTGAGCGGTCGGCCTAGAACGTAGTCGAGTTCGAACGTTCGCATGTCGTCGCGTCCAATGATCTTCGGCGCAGGAGCGGCATCGACCATGTTCTGCGCGTCTTGGACGCTCAGTACCTGCGGGCCAAGGTCGGCCTGTAGGAAGCCGTAGCCCTGCGGTGCAGAGGCGTTGAACAGGGCAGCCATGACGGCCGCCTTGTTAAGCCCCTTGATGTCTACCAAGTCGGTCATGGGAAACCTCTTTCTTCTGCGATCGGATGTTGGGTGTGCACTCTATATAGTACTTCTACTTGTCAATAAGCATCTTTCGAGTTAACTCTGTAAAGATGGGTATATTATAGCACAAAATGGTGGATAAATCAATTAATACAAACGAAATAAAAAAATCACCTCAAAAAAGGTGATGTACTATCAGACAACAAACAAAGTAGGCAACGACGGGGCGAATATTGGCGAACCTTTACTCGCCCCGTCATTACTGTTACCCATGTGGCACTACTGAAACCAGCCATGCCTCAATGACAGTCCCGCTCGATTCCTGGTTGTTACAGGTCACGAGCACAAGACGGTCAGGAGCATTTCCCCAGATGAGCTCACTTTCGATCACTTCAACATACGGAACAAGTTGTGGTTCAACTGCTCGGTACGTAAAGGTGCCGGTTTCGGTCTCAACGATAACTTCATCGTTCGCCTGCACAGCGGTAAGTGCATTGAAGGCTGCGAAGGTTCGGCCACTCGAATCCGTGTGACCAAAAAGACGCACCGTACCAGCACTTTGCGACGCCGGGAGGGCACCGTACCAAGCGGCCTGATCGGCAAGTGGCGGATCAATGCACTCTGTAGTTCCACCCTTGCACCTTGGACTTTCGCGTGGCCAGGTCTCACCTGAAACACGTACGTCCAGCTCAACCGCCGGGATGCTGACATTCAGGATGTCTGATGCAGCTATCTCTACGGGCTCTGGGGTCGGGTCAACCGTAGGGCTCGAGCTAGGTGTCGGGGTACCATTCACCACAGCCGCACGGGTAGGCGTCGGAGTGGGGGTGGGTGCTTGAAACTGTGGCCACAAGGCTACAGCAACGAGTACAGCACCAGCTAGTAGAAGGGTGGCAATCAGCCACCATGATGTGGACCGATTGCTACGGGGCATTGTTTCCTCTTTGTTGTTGTCTGATAGGTTCGAAGCCGGCTATTTGAAGCCTGAACTCTATTTATATTATACAATACTTAAAGAATAATTGCAATTAAGAACCCCAGTAGAGCCGGGATACTTTCCAGATATAGATCACTACAGCCGTTTACTTAACCACACGAAATCCAACGAACGAAGATTCAGTCGTGCTGCTTTGATTTAAGCTGAGCGAGAGCAAACCTGCGTCAAATGAGCCGTTGTTCCAATACCCACCTCGGCGAAATGCTCGGGTATCAGTTTGGTTCTGATTTGACTGAAATCTTCCTAATCCTTGAGCGCTGCTTAAGTTACTCACTAGGATACCTTCAACATTATCAAGTGTGCTGGCGCGTGAAATATATGGTAATGTATTCCAATTTCGCTGACTACTGTTCCAGAAGTGCCAACTATAGATCTCTGGATTTGCGTTATCGGTATTATACCCCGGCTGAGCACCGGTGGTAACTGCATCCGTCCATTCACTCACGTTTCCGGAGATATCCCAAATCGTATCACCACTAGTAAGGTAGTATGTCCGTTTTTGATTTTCGCCTGATGATTCTGAATTGTTTGTATTGAAGTATCCATCTTTATCATCGGTAGAGGCAGCAACCGCACCCGAAGGAGAGTTGTCGTTATGACCACCGTACACATATCCTGATCCAAACTCAGTACCACTCCAGTTGTATTTTACCGAAAGAACATTAGCCACGATTGCCATCCACTCGTTTTCGGTTATTAAATGGCACCCGTCACACGCAACAGTAGCAACCGAGCGAGCAGCTGCTTGTGAAATAAGCGTCCAAGGTAAACCAGCTGCCTGGCTTTGTGCAACTCCACTAACATTTTTTGCTTCATATTGCATTACACAAAAATCAGGCGTATTAAACACGGGATTGGCATATACAAAAGCGTAGTTTGCAGGGCACTCAATGCCGTTTTCCACTTTATAGACTTCGGATTTCTGCTTCCACTGGCTTATAGTAGCGTCTCGAGATGCGAGCTTAGCTTGTTTACTTATGCCGTTATAAGCAACCACAGTAATTGCAGCCAAGATCGATATGACAACTACGACAATCAAAAGTTCAACAATAGTAAATCCTTGATCATGTTTTGTAGTTATCATGTGAACGTACCTTTACCCTACTTACATTATATATACTACTTTAGAGTGATTTTACCATAAGCGAATTTCCGGAGACAAATGAGGCACTTGACGGTACTG
>CAMPHY010000052.1 GCA_946886125.1 uncultured Candidatus Saccharibacteria bacterium
GCGTATAACGGTATTCAGAGTCGCACTAAAATTACCAAATCACAAAGTGATCTGACTAGTATGCAGAAACTACTTTCGCTATATCACGCTGATAATGGTAGCTACCCTACTACTATCGTGTCAGGAACACGTCATTGGTTTTATACGAACAACCAAGGTGATGGTTTTCTTCCAGGTATAGTACCGAAGTACGCACCAAAATTGCCGCGCCCAACAGCAGGCGCCTACATTTATAATTCTGATGGAACTAATTATAAAATCATGCGATACAGTGCCATCCCTGCTGGCGAATGGGCACAGGTACCTGCTAATATGATCGATGCCTCAGGAACTGCCAACAAAGATAGGTATGGGTACTGGACGCCCGGAGCGGTTGGGTTCTAATGAGAACAAAACAAAAAGGTTTTACCATTGTCGAACTCCTCATCGTTATTGTAGTGATTGGTATTCTCGCCGCTATTACGGTGGTAGCGTATAACGGTATCCAAGCACGAGCAAAGGATACGACACGCTCTAATGATCTTGCTGCTATTCAAAAAGCACTTGAACTATACAAGACAGATAACGGCACGTACCCAAATGCGACAGCGAACCCTGGTTCGAGCGGCTGGGAGGTGTCGACTGATGCGTCTGGCTCATTTATTGAAGCCCTCAAGCCGTACATGAACACGGTGCCGATTGATCCTGTTAATACAAGCGCTGCAATGTACTGGTATTTTTTCTACTCTCCTACTCATGCTGTTTCGGTATCGGCGAATTGTAATGTAACAAGAGGCGGGTTCTATATTTTACGGGCTGTATATGACAATGAAAATAATAAGCCTACTACGATAGGTACAGTGGATAATACAGTAAATGGTTGTAGTGGTACGTTGCCGGGTACTTGGATAAATTCCGGCAGAACGTATGTTACTCATCGTTTCGTAAATTAATTGACTCAACAAATTCGTAGTACCACTGTCATTCTTGCTCATGCTATACTAATCTTATGCAACCAAACCAGCCTTACTGGCAGCAGAATCCAGATGATGTATCTTCGGACGAAACACCCGAACAGCCTCGGGGGCCAGTCGTCACGATGTCTGCACAAGCTCCTTCACCTCGCGAAGCTGCTTCTATTGCTTCCGTCCCGCAAGAACCGGTGCGCTGGCAAGCAAGTGAATATATTCACCAAGAAAAAAATGGTCTGTGGTTTACCGCTTTTGGCATCATTGTACTTGGACTTATGGCTGTCGCTATTTTTGTCATGCAAGCCTGGACATTTGCAGTACTGATCGCTGTTATGGCAGCTGCAGTAATTGTGTACGCTAGTCGCCCACCTCGAGTACTCACCTATACATTAAGTGAAAAAGGGTTATATGTTGGTGATCGGCTATACGATTTTACTGAGTTTAAGTCTTTTGGGGTGATTCGTGATGGAGCTGAGTTTTCTATTATGCTTATTCCAACACACCGTTTTAAACCGGGTGTAACTGTTTACTTCCCCGAGCAATCCGGTGAACAAATTGTAGATCGGCTTGGTTCACGTTTGCCAATGCAAGAGCTTCATCTTGATGTGATTGATAAGGTAGTGCGTAAACTACGGCTTTAAAACGCCACTTTAGCTTGCCTCATCCCCTGTGCTCGTGCTACAATTACCGTTGTTCGTCGCTTCAAGGAGCGACAGAAAGCACCTTCTAGTTACACGAAACGCGGGCGTTAGACACTTCGGTGTGTAGCACCGCATTTTTGGACCCGTAGCTCAGCTGGATAGAGCGTCGGCTTGCGGAGCCGAAGGCCATATGTTCGAATCATATCGGGTTCACCAAAATAAGAAGACTAGTTTTAGCTAGTCTTTTTATTTTGATCGGATCCTGTATTTAATACTTCCAATCTATATTCCTAAACTCGCTAAATATATTAAGTAAACGAATTGAGGCGGGTGTGTCATGAGGTTGTTGTACGCAGGCATAAGTGAATAATTCTTTTGTATAACCGGCTGCTTGCGCGTGGCGAGCTTCTATGGAGCTGCTAGTAAAAAAGTGAGCGCCTGAACGTTTCAACTCGTAAATTGGTGTTGAGGGTATACCATATTCGCATTGGTGGATATGGTATGCGCCACCTACTTCAACAGGACTATCTGGTGCCAGGTAATTACCTTTATAAACGGGCGTGAAGGCATACAGTAAACCAGGTGAATAGGCATTTATTGTTCTTGCGGTACTTTTTTGAGCATCGAGCGTTCCAAATCCATAGCGAAGGTTGTGAACGTCAGTAGGCGCTAAATTAAGTCGGTTGACGCTTTGGGTCACGGCGGCAGTCAGCTGGGTGGGTGTCATGGTTGGTTGCCGAGATAGGAGACGGGTAAATAAGCCAGCAACCATGGGTGTTGAAAATGACGTACCGCTCGCACCACTAACATACGCACTCGTCGGGTTAGAAGCCTGCCAGGTAGGCGTAGTAATTTGCGTTCCAGGCGCTAGTATATCAAGGCTTTCACCCCATGAACTGAAATCAGCATATGAATTATTGGTATCGAGAGCGCCTACAGCTACCACTTCTGGGTAATGGGCAGGATATGAAATACATTCACATCCATCATTGCCGCTCGCTGCTATGACGACACTTCCCTTTGCAAGAGCTATCTCAATAGATTCTTGAACGTACTCATCTGGCAAAGTACTTCCTAGACTAATGCTAATCACATCCGCCCCCTGTTCAGCGGCATACGTAATGGCACGCGCGACGCTGAGTGTGTTGCCGTAGGCGTCATCATCAAGAGCCTGGATCGGCAAAATGGTTGTTCCCCAGTCGACTCCAGCAATACCTTTGCTGTTATTTCCGCTAGCAGCCGCCACGCCTGCTACCATGGTCCCGTGTATAGTGCCTTCTCCATTAGGGTTGATTTCGCCAGCTTGGACAGAGTTGTCATGATTAATAAAATCCCAGCCAGTCACATCGTCGACATAGCCATTGCTGTCATCATCTATTAAGTTACAGCTTTTTGTGAGTGGTATACTTTGATCGCTACAGTTAAGGCGCGAAGGATTTTCGTAAACTACGGTGCCTATTTCATTATCGACGATACCGTCAAGATCATCATCAATTAAATTACAGCTAGCAGTAAGTGGCAAGCCTTGATCGCTACAGTTAAAATTCGAGGGATTTTCGCTCGTAACGGTGCCTATTTCGTTTACATTTTTGTACCAACGGTTCGTAAATTCTTCGTGATTTAAGCCGAAACCAGTGTCAATGACTGCAAGTAAAGTCTGATTATCGCCACCCGGTATGGTCCATGCCTGATCAAGTTTTGTTTGACTCACCCACCACTGATTTGCTAGGGGGTCGTTTGGAAAGGCTAATGGCTTATAGGTGCGCAATGGGTATCGTTTGTCGTTAATAACAACATACTGCTCTGAATTATGATTATCTGTAGTCGGTGAAGAAGGCGAAGTAAGCTGTCGTTCAATATTCTGTTGGCGCGGTGAAGAGGACGTGCTTGAATCAGATGCTGGACGGTCGTGGGGAGCTGTTTGAGGCTGGTTCTGGGTGATAGTTTTGCTTTGCTCTTGAG
>CAMPHY010000053.1 GCA_946886125.1 uncultured Candidatus Saccharibacteria bacterium
GTTTGTAATATTGGCAGTCAGTTGCTCTGGTGTCAAAATGGGCAGGCTAGGGTCTTCGCGGGAGAGATATGTCGGCAGCCAAAAAATATGATCAGCCGCCTCAAAGCAGTCGGTGTATTCCTCTTTAATCTCGTGTTGACGAATATTTTGGTGTGGTTGGTAGACGAGTACGACTTTCTCGGATATCTCTCGTGCCATCTGGAGTGTAGCGGCGATTTCAACTGGATGATGACCATAATCGCTGTAAAGATTATCTGCTAATTTTTCAAAACGTCGCCCAGTGCCAGGGAATTGTTCTAGGGCAGCATGAGCACCCGTAGCGCCTCCTTCTAAGTATTCAATTGCCTTAAGGACGAGGCTTGCGTTCCGTCGATTATGCTCGCCTGGTAGGGTAATAGCTATGGTCTCGGTGTCCTGTAGTAGCCAGCTGCTTTCGGGGGTAGGAATGGCTACTACGTCATGCTGCCAAGCAATTAATTGTTGAGACTGGCCGAAGAACTGTGAAAAAGCACTACGGTAGTCTGATTCGGTCGGATACGTATCGGGATGGTCATAACCAAGAGATGTAATAAGGCTAAGTTGTGGCGAGAAATGTAAAAAGTTGCGGTCAAACTCATCACACTCGTATACAAAATACGTACTGCCGGGCACAAATGCACCGCTGGGTCCGAAGCTCATAGTTGAGCCGACTGAGTAACTTACTGGTATGCCGAGTTGTTGAAGCGTCCAGACAAGCATGCCACTGGTGGTCGTTTTACCGTGCGTACCAGCAACGGCAATAAGCGTCAGTTGCTTATCAGAGATAATACGTGCAAGTAATTCGTCTCGCTTGGCAGTTTTAATCCCTAGCTGCTTGGCAAGTGTTAGTTCCGGATGGTCATCTGGCAAGGCGGCAGTATGAACGAACCAGTCAATAGGTTGCTGCTCGTGCTGGCGTTGCAAAAAACGAC
The DNA here is from genome assembly GCA_946886125.1 of uncultured Candidatus Saccharibacteria bacterium. The sequence goes on from CAMPHY010000053.1 coordinate 951, forward strand.
CATCTTGTCCGATGCTGACGGCAATATGACGCTCGCGTAGTTCGCGGGTCATTAAACTTTCGTGCATATCAGAGCCTTGCACTTGATAGCCGGCATCTGCAGCAATTTGAGCAAGAGGTCCAATTGCTACACCGCCAATTCCAGAGAAATAAATGTTCATATGCTTAGTATAACACTTGTCATCGACCAGCTAAGTGTGGTCTAATAAGAAGGTTAGATTTATAAACATAAACACTATGCTACAACATTTTCTTCATACGATATTACGTCGCCGACACTTTTGGCGCCACGCGACTTTTTCAGAGATTGCTGAGCTGTATGCTTCACGCATGCTGCGGATTTTGGCACTTCACATGGTGTCGTTATTTGTCGCTATTTATTTGTACCAAAACGGGTACAGTTTAGCGTTTATCGCTTTTTACTTGGCAATTTATTACGGAAGCAAAATATTTATTGCCTTTCCGGCGGCTTTAATCGCGGCTCGATTCGGCCCAAAGCACGGTATTCTATGGTCTAATATTCTTTATATTCCTAGCTTGATTGCCTTTACACAGGTGCCAGACTATGGCATTTGGGCAATTGCAGTGTTTGGTCTGTTTCAAGCGCTTTCTGCAACAATTTACGATGTATGCTACTTAGTTGATTTTTCAAAAGTAAAACACGTCGAGCACGCCGGTAAAGAAATTGGCTTTATGAGCGTACTCGAAAAGATCACTGGCGGGTTGAGCCCGCTACTCGGTGGAGCTATTGCAAGTCTTATTAGTCCAGAGGCAACGATTATTACGGCAGCCCTGATCTTTATGATGTCAGCATGGCCGTTAATGCGGACGGCAGAGCCGGTTAAGACCCATCAGAAGCTTCAGTTCCGTGGTTTTCCATGGCGTACAACCTGGCGAAGCTTGCGCGGTGAAACAGCTGTAGGGTTTGATGTCGTTGCGACCGGTATTGTCTGGACATTGTTTGTGGCGGTGGTTATTTTTGCCGGGTCTGGCCAAGATGTCTATGTAAAAATTGGCGCCTTGGCATCGGTGACGGTACTGACAAGCTTCATTATTGCGTACGTAGTGGGTCGGTTGATTGATCGGCGCCAGGGCGGCGTTCTGCTGCGTTATAGTGTTATTGGAAAAATGATAAGCCATTTATTCAGACCATTTATTCAAACACCAGTCGGGGCAGCCGGAATGAATATTGTTTCTGAAGCGACTACAACCAGTTACGCCATGGCATTTACACGTGGCATGTTTGATACGGCGGATTATTCTGGACGGCGCATTACTTATATCCTTTTTGTCGAGATTGCTATGAATGTAGGCGCAGCGCTAGCATGCTTATCATTAGGTCTGTTAATTGTATGGCTTGGTGATACAGAAGGAATGCGAGCGTTCTTTATTGTGGCGGCGGGATATGTAGGGCTGGCTGCAATGTCGCGTTTTGCCCTCTATCGTAGCTAGTCGCTCATGCTACAATATAAGCAGTATCACGAGGTGGGGTATTTTAGTGGCAGATAAGCGAACAGTCCGACGGACCATTAAGCAATTGCAGCGCGTCAAAACGTGGCAGCTTTTAGTATTACTTTTGTTGTGTGGCTTTTTGACTGCTACTTTTTTGCGTTTAAATAATATCGGCATGGCCGAGCGCCGCGCCGCGGTGCTTGCCGCCGATGAGACAGGCGATACCGAGGTAGTGAAGCGTCGGTTGTTCGATCTACAACGATATGTTTCTCAGCATATGAACACCACTACAGAGCAGTTCTATCTTGAGGCGATGTATCAGCGTGACAGCCAGAAGCTTATCGATGAGGCTAAGGATGTTAACAATCCCAATGGCAATATTTATAAGCGTGCGGCAGAAATTTGCGACCCGCGTTTTTCTGTCTACACGCAGGCCTATTTACAGTGTATGCTAGGGGAAATTGAGAAATTTCCCGCCGATGAAGGTGCCGAAAGTGTTGAGCTGCCAAGCCCTGAATTATACCGACATAGCTTCATTGCTCCTCTCTGGTCGCCTGATTTTGCCGGCTTCTCTCTTCTTGCTTGTTTAGTCATTATGGCGATGATTATCGTACGCCTTGTAAGCTTGCTTGTACTCCAGTCTTTACTCAAACAACGTTACAAGAGTGTGTAAGGTGTTGACACTTCTCAGAAGAGGAGGTAATCTTACCCTTGTAAGAACTAACACTTAGGAGGTATAAGATCTTATGGCTTACAGTCACACTAATTCAAAGGGTATTACATACTACTTGCACAAGACTGACGTCACACTACGTGGTGGCAAACCACAGACTATCTACTTTTTTGCAAAGGTAGAAAAGAACGCTAAAGGCGAACCAACCGATCTTCCAGAAGATCGTGAAGTAAAAGAGAACCCGCGCAACGGTTTCTTGACGATTTCAAAGAAAAAATAAACTTGTCAGAAGCATAAGTTTGGTGGTACAGTAGTATCAAACAAACAGGTGCCAAAATTGCCCCCTAGGATGCGCAAATCATCCGAAGGGGCTTTTTTGATG
>CAMPHY010000054.1 GCA_946886125.1 uncultured Candidatus Saccharibacteria bacterium
GATTTGTGCCAGCACCGACGCGAGTCGTACCAAATACATCAGTCGCACGGCTAACTATGCTGTATACACCGTCTTTCATGGCTCGTATATCGGTATCATTAACATACCACTTATCACCTTCTCCCTGAGTCAAAGCAATAATTTGCTTTTCAGCATCACCGCTGCTGGTTGGCAAAAGATGAATATTTACTCCACGGACACCACTTGAGTCTACTACCTCAAATTCCAAATCCATGGTTGCACTTTGAACATCTTCCGTGATAACTCCTGTCATTTCTACCAAAGGAGCAGCGTTGTCAATTGTTATATTCTGCCACGCACTTGGCTTAAACGAAGATTGCTTGCCATTAATGTCATAGGGATTAAAGTTGAGGTCATATTCGCCCATATGACCATCTTCCACAAAATTATCTACGTCAAACACGACTTTATATTCATTATCTGCAATATGCGTGAAGGATTGTTTATCTGATTCAGCCTTCGAATGTTCGGTGTTGGCGCCACCTGAAAACAAAACCTTGCTTCTTACATGATCCACGCCGGTCTGATCAGTAGCATTAAACGTCACCGTAACCTTACTACCGCCTGTATTTTTATTTGCTAATGGAGAAACGCGTATATTTGTAATACTTGGCGCAGAATTATCTATCACAATAGGCTCAAAGTCATAAACAGTATTGTCAAAAACAAGACTGTCCACCAGGGTGCTATAGCTTGGGTTATTCGACCCAATATTAAGAGAGATACTGAATACGTAGGCATTAGGAAATTCGGCCGTAATCTGATCAAGAGTATAGGCAGAAGAGCCTTCAGATTTTAATAAACTACCGATCGCGCGCGTTGAATAAAACTTGCCCTGGCTAACATCCCACTTTTGCCATACATTATTTATAACCGCATCGTTTCCAGCGCTGACATATGGCTCATATACTAGCGTCGTAAAGCCGTCACACCCTTGAGCAGCGCCCTTGAGACATACGCCCATTTGATAAGAGGGTAAGCCAGCCGCAAATGCTGGAGAACTGATTTGTTTCGTATAGTAGCTTAAGTTACTAATATCTTGAAGATTGGACGTAACGTTTTTAGTGTATGTTGCTTTACTACTAGTATTACTAGAGGTAATTAACTGTAAAGCGCCCTTACCCTGAGGAGCGCCAGTATCGGCGACATAGTTGATCTCTCCACCAGATTGCTCATATGTAGCAGTCCAGTCATGGGGGGTCTCCATCGCGTACCACGACAGCAGAAGTTGTTTCGTTCTCTGTCTTAAACGCTAGAGCAATTTGTGCAGACAACACGCCATACGTAGGTTGAGCCACAAGTACAAAAACCGCTATTAAAGTTGCTACTAGCTGCCCTTTACGTGGCGATGTTCGCCCTAGTCGTAGTCCCATTACACTTGCTCCTCGCATTCCCACACTCCACATGCAGGGTTAAACTTTGATCTATTTTAACATAGTCATAACCATTTGACTATATCTATTTTTATTATCTAAATTACACAGTCTTCTCCGCAAGACTGACCGCCCTCTTTCGCCAATACTTCATACCGACATACACCACACTACCTACTCCAGCAGTCATAAACACCCACCAGTACCACGCATGCCCGAATATACGCCACCCCTCTTCAGTAGCCTGTAGCGGTGCGATCATCGTAGGCTGTTTTGCCGCCGTCGAAACGGCTGATGAGCTTTCACGTGATATCGACACACCAGCAACTGCAGGTATAGTAGCGATCGAGTCCAGTGGCTCATCAAAAGGCTGTAGCATCTCTACAGATAATAGTGACTCATCGAATGCCTGAGCAGCTTTAGCATTTTCAGACTTACGAGGCGCTTGCCGCGAGGCAGACGGCGTTGACTCACCTGCTTGAAGCGGTGAAGATTCACGCTTCGCTGGAGTTGACGCCGTACGATCATTCGTGCGGGCATTATCATCACTCAGCAAACGCGTCAGCGGTGAAACAACACCGTCTTCAAGCCTAAGATCTACATTGAGAGACAACGCCTGCGCAGATGGTGTAATGAGCAGGACAACCAATAGCGAGAAAGTACACCCGAGCAACACCAATCCATTCATGCGTAAACGGATTATTTTTGGTATCAATGCTTGCGCGCCCTGCCCCACTCGATATCCTCACCTTCACCTACTCTACATGTAGGGTTAGTTGAAGTAATTATACCATAGGCACTATTAACGACACTACGAATGCTTTGCTTCGAGTTCGTCCATCCGATCATGATCAAGCCCATAAAAATGAGCAATTTCATGCCATAATGTGCGCTTGATATGCTCGAAAAAGTCAGCTTCGCTATGTGATACTGCAAGAAGTTGATTCTTAAATAAAGTAATTTTATCTGGCAAAACAAAGGTATACCCTGCACCGCGGTGCGTAAGAGGTATACCTTCATACAGCCCTAAGAGTAAATGATTACGATCGAGTTTCATTTTTTGTTTTTGCTCGACAGTTGGCTCGTCTGCTTGTACAATCGCAACATTATCAAGACCCTCAATATACTCCTGAGGTAGCTCGTCCATAGCCCGAGTAATAAGTGTATCAAACTGTTGATCAGTTACTTGCATAAGTATAGTATACGCTACTAAGCGCCGACCATACTAGGATTGGTCTGAATCGGCGAAAGTAAACCACGTAGGATCGTTATGCAAATCATCTTGCACGTGATCCCAAAAAGCTGTTAGAGCATCTTCGTGAAGTCCATCCTCTAGAATAATAACGTTGTCGTCATTCTGTTCCGCTGCAATCTCTTCACGCAGTCCACCGCCAAGCGGATCGGCTGATTTAAATTTTGGATGGTGATGATATATATGTAATGCCATAGTATTTTTGTATTGATAAGTTGCTATATAAATATTAGCACAAATACTACTATCTGTCAATCAACGCTTACGCTTAAACTTTTATTTATTCGTAGTGAAATATGTTAAGATACCCCTATGAATAATTCACAGCTCGCACGAAAACTAACAGGAACAGGTATTATTATTTTTGGCATCGCTGCCCTACTTAGCAGCCTTGAGCTTTTTGATCTAGGAGAGTTCTTCCGTAATTGGTGGCCGACACTCGTTATTGCAGCTGGCCTACTGGTTCTGCTCAACAATCCGAAACAATACGGCTGGCCTATCGTCATCATTGGCTTTGGTATTTTGTGGCAGCTAAATGTCGCCAACATTACCGACCTTAATGTCTGGCAACTATTTTGGCCTATCGTCCTTATCCTAATTGGCTGGTCTGTTATTACCAATCGCGCTGGTAATAAGCCTGTTGTAAATGATAAAGACAGTGATTCTCATACAGCACTTCTTGGCGGCTTTGATACTAAGAATGAATCAAAAGATTATAAGGGTGGCCAGTTAACAGCTATCCTTGG
>CAMPHY010000055.1 GCA_946886125.1 uncultured Candidatus Saccharibacteria bacterium
AAGAGGTGAGTGAAATTTCTCGTGGCTTAAAGCTGATCGCTCGTGAGTTAAATGTGCCAGTCATTGCACTGAGTCAGCTATCACGTTCGGTTGAAAGCCGTAGTCCACAAATCCCACAACTCGCCGACCTACGTGAATCTGGATCAATTGAGCAAGATGCCGACATTGTCATGTTTATTTACCGTGAAGCATATTATAACCCCGAGACCGAACGCGAAAATATTACCGATCTTATTATTGCTAAACACCGTAACGGGCCAGTCGGCAGGGTCGAATTATACTTCCACCCAGAGCGCCTTCGCTTCATGTCTCTCGACAAACACCACGACGGATAATCATGGTATAATTAAAGGAATCTCATGGGCAAACTTCGAGTCACAGATTTTATTACTTATCGATGGCGATACTACATTGGCTATGGCCTTGTCGGCCTCGCACTTATCGTCCTTCTGGTTATAGCAGGCCTTTATATTCCTGGTGGCCTGTCGAGTAATGAAATTAACTCTACAGTAAAAAGCAGCAGTCTGGCATTTAATGAACTCGATTCATTTGCCATTACTAATTTGCCATATCATCTCCTGCAAGAAGCGTCGCTTTCGCTGTTTGGCGTATCGCTTTTTACGATAAAGCTACCTTCACTCATCCTCGGCTTTCTTTCGGCAATTGGTATGTTCTTCCTGCTTAGACGCTGGTTCCGTCAAAACATTGCTGTTATTGCATCTGTTTTAACCATTGCAACAGGCCAATTCTTATTCGTCGCTCAAGATGGTTCACCGGGCGTGTTATACATCTTTTGGTCAGTCTACTTACTACTTGCTGCCATTATGATTGCTCGAAAAATGCGCTTTCATACATTTTGGACATATAGCTTTTTTATCATCGCTGCCCTTAGTTTATATACGCCTCTTAGTATCTATGTCCTGTTTGCCATTATCAGCGCCGCCTTACTTCACCCGCATCTACGCTACATTGTTAAGCGTACGTCTAAGCAGAATATGGTGATTGCTGGAGCGATATCGTTACTACTCCTGGTGCCACTTGTCTATGGCATCATAAAGAATCCTCAAACAGGACTTGCACTGCTGGGTATACCGCCAACATGGCCTGACATCGGTGAAAATATTATGAGACTTATCGGACAGTATATAGACGTGATTTCGCCAACGAGCGGCAGCATTATGACGCCTATTTTCAGTTTTGGGTCGCTCGCCTTAATTGCACTTGGTGTCTTTCATATTATTCGCTCGCGCCATACAGCTCGTAGTTATATCGTCGGCGTATGGGCGTTGCTACTGATTCCTGTCTTAGTTATTAATCCTGACTTTATTAGTATCACCTTCGTGCCGCTCCTACTTCTACTAGCTACTGGAGTTCATACGCTGCTCTATGAATGGTACCGGCTATTCCCGCGTAACCCGTACGCCCGTGTGGCTGGGCTGATTCCACTAGTCATCTTAGTTGCCGGCCTACTACTTAGTGGCATCGAACGCTATGCCTACGGCTATCACTACGACCCGCTTACTGCTTCGCATTTTTCCCTCGATCTTGAACTACTCAATAAAGAACTCTCAAGCAGCGAAAGTCCCGTTATACTCGTAACCAGCCAAGATGAACAAGCCTTTTATGAAGTTGTTGCGACGCATAATCAAAACTTGACCGTCGTAACCTCGACTCCTGAAAATAATGACACATTTATCGTCACACACGCGGTACATGAAACCTCTAACATCACGAAGGAAGCGTCTAAGATTGTCGTTAGTCCACGCACAGAAGAAGCCGATCGCTTTTACCTCTACAAAAACACCTCAAACTAACGTACAATAGGTGATAGATATTTAGAGTTTTGAAGGAGCGACCGCCATGGCTATGGATCAGATGAAAATGCTAAATCAATTACGCAAAGCGCAAAAAGATTTAGGTAAAGAAATTATTGAAGTTGAAGCAGGCGACGGTGCTGTCGTCGTGCAAATTACTGGTGAATTAAAAATTAAGAATGTTACCATCGATCCGAAGATGGTTGATCTTGATAATATTTCCGAGCTTGAGCACTGGGTACAAATTGCGGTTCGCGACGGTCTAGCTAAAGCACAAGAAGTAGCTGCTGAAAAAATGAAGCCCCTCATGGGTGGTTTAGGCAACCTCGGCCTGTAAAGCAGACGTATGGCTCAGATACTTCCTGAAGCGTTAACAAATGCAATTGATGAATTAGGCCGACTGCCTGGGGTTGGCGTCCGAACCGCAGAACGTTATGCGTATTTTCTGCTGCGGGCTGATCCCCATACAGCGAGCAAGCTAGCAGGTGCCATGACGCAGCTCCACGCCAACGTCAAGCACTGTCCCGTAACCTTTGCACTAATTGACGCCTCTCAGGATGTATCGCCGCTCTACACCGACTCAGAGCGCGATAAACAAACGATTGCCGTGGTTGAAGAACCACTAGACATTGTCGCTCTGGAGCGAACTGGACAGTTCAAAGGAACCTACCATGTACTTGGAGGTGCTATTTCACCAATTGATGGTATCGGCCCTGAACAATTACACATCCCCGAACTACTTGAGCGCATTAAGAAGGATGATGTCAAAGAACTGATTATTGCCACCAACGCAAGCGTAGAAGGGGAATCAACTGCATTGTTTCTCCAACGCTATATCAACGACGCCGGCCTCAGTGTCATCATGAGTCGTCTGGCGCGCGGCATACCTGTTGGCGTCGATCTCGAATACGCCGACCAAATTACCCTAACTCATGCACTTGAGGGGAGACGATCGTTTTAATATGTTTGATACTGCAAAAAATATGATTACCGACGCCAATAAGGTGATCGTTATTCAAGCTGAAAATCCAGACGGAGATTCACTAGGGAGCGCCTTAGCGCTCGAGGAGATACTAAGTGATCTTGGTAAAGATGTCTCGCTATACTGCCCAGTGGAGATCCCAAAGTACATGCGATTCATTCAGGGATGGGATAGAGTGACTAATGATTTTGCCAGCGACGCAGATCTGGCCATCATTGTTGACACCGCCGCTGATGTACTGATCACTAAAGTACTTGAAACATCAGGCGTGCGACACTTTCTTGAATCGCATCCAGTGCTTGTCATCGACCACCATACGACCGCATCTAATCTCAGTTTTAATCATACGCTTCTTAGTATTGAGGCGGTCGCAACAAGCGAAGTCATCTACCAGCTAGCCACACAGAGCGATTGGGAGATGAACCAGCAAGCTGCTGAGAATATGTTAGTCGCGCTACTCTCCGACAGCCTCGGTCTCACCACCCAAAACGTTACTCCAAACAGCTACTTTGTCGCCGGCAAACTGACTGAACTTGGTGCATCGG
>CAMPHY010000056.1 GCA_946886125.1 uncultured Candidatus Saccharibacteria bacterium
TAGTTGGTGAGGTAATGGCTCACCAAGGCGACGATCAGTAGCTGGTCTGAGAGGATGACCAGCCAGACTGGAACTGAGACACGGTCCAGACTCCTACGGGAGGCAGCAGTGAGGAATCTTCCACAATGGACGAAAGTCTGATGGAGCAACTCCGCGTGCAGGATGAAGGCCTTCGGGTCGTAAACTGCTTTTATGAGTGAAGAATATGACGGTAACTCATGAATAAGCACCGGCTAACTACGTGCCAGCAGCCGCGGTCATACGTAGGGTGCAAGCATTATCCGGAGTGACTGGGCGTAAAGAGTTGCGTAGGTGGTTTGTTAAGTAGATAGTGAAAGCTGACGGCTCAACCGTACAGACTATTATCTAAACTGGCAGACTCGAGAATGGTAGAGGTAACTGGAATTTCTTGTGTAGGAGTGAAATCCGTAGATATAAGAAGGAACACCAATGGCGTAGGCAGGTTACTGGACCATTTCTGACACTGAGGCACGAAAGCGTGGGGAGCGAACCGGATTAGATACCCGGGTAGTCCACGCCGTAAACGATGGATACTAGCTGTTGGAGGTATCGACCCCTTCAGTAGCGAAGCTAACGCGTTAAGTATCCCGCCTGTGGAGTACGGTCGCAAGACTAAAACATAAAGGAATTGACGGGGACCCGCACAAGCGGTGGATCGTGTTCTTTAATTCGATGATAAACGAAGAACCTTACCAGGGTTTGACATCCCAAGAATTATGCCGAAAGGCGTGAGTGCTTTATTGAACTTGGTGACAGGTGATGCATGGCCGTCGTCAGCTCGTGTCGTGAGATGTTTGGTTAAGTCCATCAACGAGCGCAACCCTTGTGATTAGTTGTATTTTTCTAATCAGACTGCCCCGGCAACGGGGAGGAAGGAGGGGATGATGTCAGGTCAGTATTTCCCTTACATCCTGGGCTAGAAACGCAATACAATGGCCAGTACAATGTGCAGCGAAGCCGCGAGGTGAAGCAAATCACATCAAAGCTGGTCCCAGTTCGGATTAGAGGCTGAAACTCGCCTCTATGAAGTCGGAATCGCTAGTAATCGCAGATCAGCAAGCTGCGGTGAATACGTTCCCGGGTCTTGTACACACCGCCCGTCAAACCATGAAAGTGACCAACACCCGAAGTCCGATTCGTCGGCCTAAGGTGGGGGGCATGATTGGGGTTAAGTCGTAACAAGGTATCCGTACCGGAAGGTGCGGATGGATTACCTCCTTTCTAGGGAGAGTTATGCCAATAGTTCGAGTAATCAACTATTGAAGCTAGGTCGGTCTTGTTATTGTGATGAGCTTACACAATAACGTTTGTTCCAATTTATTGGAACAAGACTAAGTTCAAAAAACACTTATAGCCTGACGATTGATATATGCACAACTAAATTGTTAAAGAGAAAACCTCCGAATTATTCGGAGGTTTTCTTATTGGGGCGTAGAAGCTCTTAGAGGCCAGGGAAGAAGAGGCCAGCAATGCCCTTGAGGATGGTGGTGTGAAGATTAACGGCGACTACCAGGCCGAGACCGCAAATGCCAACCGCCCAAAGCTTGTAGCGGTCGTAACTCATAACGCCACTTCCCATATTATCGGCAATGACTTGGTGGAAGCGAGCGAATAATACGCCAACAATTAAAATCATTACACCAATAAAAAACCATCCAAGACTAAATTCATAACTCATAGGCTTATTATACTCTTGTCACCGTTGGTAATCTACGATAAAATAGGTGAAGTTCGCGGGTCATGGGGCGTTAGCTCAGTTGGCTAGAGCACCTGCTTTGCAAGCAGGGGGTCCGGGGTTCGAGTCCCCGACGCTCCACCATGTATGGGGTGAACCAGGCTTCGGTCTGGGACACTCCACCAAGAACTTATTGAAAACACCACGTAATCGTGGGCGATTAGCTCAGCTGGTTAGAGCGCGTCACTGATAATGACGAGGTCGGAGGTTCAAGTCCCTCATCGCCCACCACTACGTGGTGTTTTTTGTTTGGCATAAAAAGCAATCATTTTCATGATAATCTATAGCATATGAGCGAGTGTATTTTTTGTAACATAGACAAGTACATCGAGGATGAGCGTCAATTATATAGTTATGATCATTGGCGGCTGTTATTGCAGCAGCCGATAAAACGACAAACAACCAGGCAGTCTGCAGGTATGTTGGTTGCACGTAGGCATATAAAGGAAGTGACAGAAGCGAGCGCCGCAGAGATGATAGAGCTGAGCAAGATAATAAAAGATGCGTGTAAAAGATTATGTATAGCAACCGGAACTTCCTATACTGACCAGGAGATTGTTGGATTTAATCAGGGGTCAGAGGCTGGGCAAACTGTATTTCATGCTCATGTACATCTACTGCCAATTGCAAAAGAAGATCCGACGGCTATGAAAAATCGCAGCGGCATTGGTGGTGCTTTTGAGGCGCTGTACCGAGAGCGCATGAAAAGTTCGTAAAAGTCTTGCAAAACTAATTTGAAACGAGTATAGTTAAAAGAAGTTAAGCGAATGTTCATAGGAACCTCTGGCGATACGCAATAAAAGGTGTTTCGTAAGAGGTTCATTTTATTGCAAAAAATACAGCATAAATCACTTTACAGCAGGCGAGGCTAAGTGATAGGATAAGAAAGCTTGAGTGCAGACGAGGTGCGTACAATGTACGAATCGAAATGTGCTCTCAAGGTGTGAGAATACAGTTTTTTAACAATTTGGATGTAAGAAAAAATTTTTTAAAGATTGACGGCAGTAATTGTTATTTAGCAATTACTAGTTAAGTCAATGCATAAAAAGGTACTCAAGAGCACACAATGGATGCCTAGACGTATATTACCGATGAAGGACGTGGAAGACTGCGAAAAGTCTTGGGGAGCTGTCAACAAGCTTTGATCCAGGAATATCCGAATGGGGAAACCCAGCTAGAGTCATGTCTAGTTACTTCTGCCTGAATATATAGGGTAGATAGAGGGAACCGACTGAACTGAAACATCTTAGTAGGTCGAGGAAGAGAAAATAAATAATGATTCTCGGAGTAGTGGCGAGCGAAACGGGATGAGCCCAAACCTTACAAGTTTTTGCCTAGTAATTTATTACTGGGTAAATAAGTTGATAGACGAATACTTATAAGGGGTTGTGATATAACACGAGACCAAGTCAGAGTACTGAAGTTTACTTCAGGAATCTGATTTGCGATAACACTCTATCAGGTGTTAGTAAGGTAAGAAATTTGCTTGGTTAGCAGAATAGTTTGAATGACTATCCAAAGAACGTGA
>CAMPHY010000057.1 GCA_946886125.1 uncultured Candidatus Saccharibacteria bacterium
ATCCAATCAAGTAACTGCGGTTCAAATTTTTCATATATTTTTTGTGCCATGCGCTGTATCGGACCCAGTTTTGCCACCGCACCTACCTCAAGAGCAACTAGGAGTGAAAGACCGATACCAAGTAGCCACCCAAATGCCGCGGCACTGAGTGCACTAATAATCACCAACAGTAAAGCACCGAGTACCTGCTGTAAAGAATACACGTCATCAAGCAGATTCTCGCGGCGTATTAACGACGTGGCATAAGCATCATCAGCACGCGCCCGTCGCTCAAGCTCAAACCGACTCATTGTCGTACGATACGGCCGAGCCCCAAGCACAACGAGAAGTAAAAGGATTGCACAAATAAAACCAATGGTTGCAAGCGTTATCATCTGTCACTATTGTACCCCAGCCTCGCTTGCTTCGCCTATAGTTTTACCCTACACTTAGTATAGTAAGTATAAGGAGTTTTTGGTGAGTAAAAAAACATGGATCATCTTTGTGGCTGTCGTTGTAGCAATGTTCGGCGCACTTATTTATTTTTCTGGCGGCGATCAGGTTGACGTCAGTGAAGTCAACGAATCACGTATCCTCAGCGGGTCAGAGGCGTCGGGTGGTATCGGTGACCACGTATTTGGTAATCCTGAAGCAAAAGTTACTCTTCTCGAGTACGGCGACTTTCAGTGCCCTACCTGTAAATCAGTCCATGAGCCAATTAAAACAGTAACGGAGAAGTATGCTGATCAAGTCGCCTTCGTGTACCGCAACTTTCCTATTACAGCGATCCACCCGAATGCGCTAGCTGCTGCAGCTGCCGCTGAAGCCGCTGGTCTCCAAGGTAAATACTGGGAGATGCATAATCGCCTGTACGAAGACCAAGCTTCTTGGAGCAATCTTCCTGTTAATGAACGGACCGACTTCTTTGTCGGGTACGCCCGTGAACTTGGACTTAATGAAGCTGAATTTCGAGAAGACATTGCCAGCGAAGCAGTCAGTCAGAAAATACGCTTTGATCAAGCGCTTGGCGCCAAAGTAGGCGTGGATGGAACACCAGCAGTTTACTTAAATGACACAAAGCTTGAACTTGACGATCTCACATCAGCCGAAGCCCTAGAGGCAGCTATTCGTGCTGAGCTCGAGAAGCAAGGCGTTGCTCTTCCCGAAGAAAACAAATAAACTTCAACCAGCAATATAAAAACCACCCCGGTGCCTTGGGGTGGTTTTTTTGGGATGAAACCTCGCAGGAGGTTTCTAATGTGCGATATACAGTTGCCATTCGGCAGGCACCACATCCACTGCAATCTTTTTGCGTCGTGACGACACAAATTCGATAGCTATTGGCATGTGAGTTTGTACTCCTTGTACTATATGCAGCTCTACGCGCTTCGACCTTTAAATTACTTTGCTAGTGTTTTGGCGCAGAACACAGGATTAATAGTACCAAACCATTATCGTGGCGTCAAGACGTGCACGATAGCCATCGTGCTTATGTTCTCTATACTAAAAGACCTTAAAGCGTTTGGCAAGTCCCCATACGACAAAAATAAGCAAAAACGTAAATACTACAATAGCTCCATAAATCCAGGGCTGATCGGCCAGTGGTAAGGCGACATTCATCCCATACATGCCATAGATAACATTTGGTAGTGTAATTAACACCGTTAGCACAGTAAGGGTTTTCATACGTTGGTTGAGTGTATGATTAGCAATAGTAGAATAAGCATTACGAATACTCGTTACACTCTGGCTATGACTACTAACCGCACTCAGCAGCTGACCAATATAGAGAATGATATCCTCAACCATTTCAACGTCATCAGAAGAAAGCAGTTGATGTTTATTTTCGGCAAGCCGCTTGGCAACCACAAGCATTCCTTCAAGATTCATATGATACTCATTTAAGTTATCTTCAATCGTCACGAAATGAATAAAATCTTTATTACTCACTTCATGCGTACGCAGTCGCCGGCTGACATCTTTTACCGAATGGGCCGTTAGATGGACTAACTCTTCATATTCTTTAATGACTGCCGTAAACGTCGTTAACAGCAATGTCATCGTATCGCTACTGCGTACGGCAGTACTGCCTTCAAAGATTGTTTCTGGGGTAAAAATATTTCTTTCAGCAAGCGTAAGATACACGGCAGGAGTAGCAATCGCAAGCAGTGGTGTTGTGCTCACCTCACCTCTTTTTGTGCGATGCGGGGTGCGCAAAAAGACATAGAGGCTCCCATCAGCACATTCAACACGCGGTCGTTCGGCCGTATCGGTCACGTCTCGGACAATATTACTGTTTAAGTTATACTGACGAGCCACTTGCTGAAGATCTTCCGCTTTTACTTCGTCACCATATACCCACACCCCGTCGTGGCGCGATGTCGTAAATCGTTGAAACGATTCATTCGGCGAGTGTTTGGCGTAGTAACTAAGCATTCATAAGCAGTATAGCGTGTTTTCCACCGTGGAGCTAGCGATTCAGAGTTCCCCCCTACACTTCGCCTGGCGTCTCTTGGGGCTTGGCGGCTGCTAAAGGCTTTTCCTTGATAAAGAAGACGAGGGTTGTTGCACACGCCATAAGAATACTTGCAGTGATAAAGATACTACGAAGACTATCACTAAACGCATGTGTCACATTGCTCGCAAATTTCTCTTGTTGACGAGTAAACACGTCCGCTGCCTGGGTTTGCTCCGTGGGCTGAAGAGTGTCGAACTGCTGTTGAGCGCTGCGGGTAATTTGCTGTTTAACATCCGGCATATTTAGGGTGAGTAAGGTATTTACATCAGTTAAGTCCCCAATTTGCTGGGCCGAAGGATTACTGCGCAGGCTCTCTAGATATGTATCTTGCTGAATGTTACTTAGCTGCGCCACGATTCCCGTCGTCAAAAGCGCACCAAATACAGCTGTGCCAATCGTTGATCCAAGACTACGGAATAGCTGACTAGAGCTCGTGGCGGCACCGAGCTCAGCTTGTGTAAACTCATTTTGCACCGCCAAGTTGATGACCGGCATTGCTACGCCCATGCCAAGTCCAAGCACCACCATAATTATCGCCTCATAAGCGTAACCGCTCTCTGGAGTAAGCGTACTAAGAAACGCCATGGCGACTGTTGCCATACTAAAGCCGATTTGGAGGAATATTTTATACCGGCCTGTCTTTGAAATTAACTGGCCTACCGTAATACTTGCCGCCATAATACCTCCAACCATCGGTAGGAGCATCAAACCAGATTCAGTTGGACTCGCCCCAAATACTTGTTGATTAAA
>CAMPHY010000058.1 GCA_946886125.1 uncultured Candidatus Saccharibacteria bacterium
AGTCTGGACCGTGTCTCAGTTCCAGTCTGGCTGGTCATCCTCTCAGACCAGCTACAGATCGTCGGCTTGGTGAGCCTTTACCTCACCAACTACCTAATCTGACGCGGGCCGCTCCCAAAGCGGATAAATCCTTTAATCCGAAGATCATATGCGGCATTAGCCACCCTTTCGGGCGGTTATTCCTCACTTTGGGGCACGTTCCCACGCGTTACTCAGCCGTCCGCCGCTCGCCGCCAAGTAGTAAACTACTCGCGCTGCCGCTCGACTTGCATGTGTTAGGCACGCCGCCAGCGTTCATCCTGAGCCAGGATCAAACTCTCCATAAAAGATGTGACAACCCTTAGGTTGCCACGTCTATAATAAAATATAGACTGACGATGATATATTGCACAACTAAATTGTTAAAGTTCATTCTTTACATCTTGGTTCAACTCCACAGTTGGCGACCAGACTTTACCAATCATAACCCAGACCTTTAGTGAGCGTCAAGGGTTATTTGAAACTATTTTGTCGCTAAAAAGACAACGAAGCCAATTACGATACCAAGAAAAGCTCCGCCGAGCACTTCTACAGGGGTGTGGCCTTTAGCTGCGCGCGGTACTTTTATCTTACTTTTCTGCTCTTTAATAAGCTGCTGAATCGCTACACCTTGCTCACCCGACGAACGTCGGACCATGACAGCGTCGTACATCACTATACTTGCGACAAGCGCTGCGAGCCCGAAGAGCGCCGAGCTAAACCCTTCATTCAAGCCAATCAATGTCGTCAGCGCTACGACAGTCGCGCTATGCGCACTTGGCATACTCCCAGAGAGATACAACTGTCGCAAGTGATTAATCTGACGATGCTTGGCTGTCAGTATAAGATACTTCGCCCCTTGTGCGATTACCCAGCCAGCGATAATCGCAACAAGATAGGGCGAAAGCAGCTCCATAGTCTTACGCTTCGTCTTCTTCGACGACAGGCTGTTCAGCCATCAAGCCAACCGATGCCACTTTGTCATTTTCAGACATGCGCATAACCCTAACGCCTTGAGTCGTACGTCCAAGGGTCGGGATATCTTTCAACCCCACTCGAATTGCCTGGCCCTTGTTAGAAATCAGTAACACTTCATTAGCATCCTGATCAAGGGTTCGTACTGAAATAATCGGACCTGTCTTAGCTGTCACAACTGCCGCTTTAATACCGACCCCACCACGCTTGTGGCTTGGGAAGTTAGAGACTTTCGTCGCCTTACCGTAGCCATTCTGGCTGATAACGAGTAGGCAAAGACCGTCTTCATTGACGATGTCCATTCCTACGACGCAATCATTTGGTCGTAGTCGAACACCACGCACACCACGAGCCGTGCGCCCCATTGGACGAGCATCTGATTCGTGGAAGCGTACTGCTTGACCAGCCGAAGTCGAAATGATCACATCGTTATCACCTGTCGTCTTTTTGATCCAGCGCAGCTCATCACCTTCGTCCAATTTAATAGCAATCATGCCGTTCGTACGGATGTTGGCATAATCTTTAAGTGGCGTCTTCTTAATAGTCCCCTTCGTTGTTGCCATAAACAAGAAGCCATCATCTTTCGAATCTTTTTCATGGCGAATAATCGAGGTAATCTTTTCTTCTGGTTGCATCTGGAGCAGGTTCACTGCGGCAACACCCTTAGCCGCTAGGCTTGCCGCCGGCACTTCATATGCTTTCAAGCGGAAGATACGACCACGGTTTGTAAAGAAGAGTAACCAATCATGTGTACTCGCCGGTACAAGCTGATCGATAATATCCTCTTCTTTTGTCGTCATACCACGCTTACCTTTGCCACCACGGTTTTGACGACGGTACTCACTCACAAGCGTACGCTTAATATAATTCTCACCTGTCAACAAGATCACTGACTCTTCTTCAGGAATCAACTCTTCATCACTGAACTTACCAAGCTCATGATTAATAATCTTTGAGCGACGCTTATCGTGGTATTTTTCCTTCATTTCGAGCAGCTCTTCTTTAATGATGCGTAGAATCTCTGTCTCATCAGCCAAGATTGCTTCAAGCTTAGCGATAAGTTCAAGTAGTTCACGAAGTTCATTTTCAATCGCTTCACGTTCAAGACCAGTCAAACGACGAAGTTGCATGGCAAGAATAGCTTTGGCTTGAATTTCACTCAGGCCAAATTGTTCCATCAGTCCAACTTGTGCAATTTCGCTCGTCTTACTCGCGCGAATTAGCTTAATTACTTCATCAATATGATCAAGCGCTATTTTATAACCTTCTAGGATATGTGCCCTAGCTTTAGCGGTTCGCAACTCAAACTCTGTACGACGCCGTATGACGATTTGTCGGTGCTTAATGAATTCTGAAAGAATTTCATGAAGTCCGAGGACACGAGGTTGGATGCCATCAACCAGTGCCAACATATTAAAGTGGAAGGCTGTTTGAAGCGCCGTCATTTTATATAGTTGGTTCAGTACCTTCTTTGGATAGGCATCTTTCTTTAACTCAATAACCACTCGTACATTGCCACGAGCCGATTCATCACGTAAATCACTGATTGTTGTAATTTTCTTATCTTTTACTAATTCAGCAATCTTCTCTATAAGCGTTGCCTTATTTACAGCAAAAGGCATTTCCGTCACAATAATCTGGTGACGGCCTTTTTTTGTTTCTTCAATGTCAGCAACTGCTCGAATTGTCACACTTCCTCGACCAGTTTGGTACGCCTGCTTCATTGGCGCCCCACCATAAACAACGGCACCTGTTGGAAAGTCTGGACCCTTGACGTGCTTTAGGAGATCATCAATTGTCGCCTCTTTGTTGTCGATAAGTTCAATCGTCGCGTCGACAAGCTCGCCAAGGTTATGAGGTGGAATGTTCGTTGCCATACCAACGGCAATACCTACCTGGCCGTTCAAAAGCAGGTTTGGTAGTTTTGCTGGAAGTACTGATGGCTCTTGCTCAGAACCATCATAGTTATCACGAAAATCAACTGTATCCTTATCAAGGTCAACCAGCATTTCATTACCCGCTCGCCCTAAGCGTGCTTCGGTATAACGACTTGCTGCCGCCGGGTCACCATCCATTGAACCAAAGTTACCTTGGCCATCAACTAATTTGTAGCGCATTACCCAATCTTGAGCGAGGCGCACCATTGAGTCATAAATCGAAG
>CAMPHY010000059.1 GCA_946886125.1 uncultured Candidatus Saccharibacteria bacterium
ACTTTATTATTAATAGTTCATACAACGCTTTTGAGCAGTACGCTCACACAGAAGACCCGATATAGCCATCATGATTCACATTTAGGTATAGACACTTATCCACACACATTATCACGCATTTGCTTTTTTCTATTTTTTATTGCCCTACTCTCTTCTCCCCTGCTTTTGACAATATTTGCTTTTTGTTTAAATATATATTTTTATATGTTTTTTATTGATTATTAGAAATAGAACAAAATAAGAACAAAGAGTATAGTGGGGTACACTACCCTCTTCTATGCAATGTATTACTTATAGTAGGCTTTTCCCGACACACGTACATCTATGTACTCTGGATTAAGTTCCCTGTCCTTAAAGTAAGCAATTGCTCGTGCCATATCTTCAACCTGCTCCCCTACTTGCCGATCAATCAGTAGCAGAATGGGAGTAGCATACCCTTTTAACGACAACTCGAGTTGACGGGTTGTGCCTTCAGGAATAATGACCTGCTCTACAACTAATCCTTTTTCTGCCGACAAGGCAACGGTACGCCCAACATACCCTAAAAACCGCTTGCTAGCGATAGGGGTGCCCGCCTTCAGTTCAACTCCACTATTGTCAACAATTCGAACAGAGGGCGCCTGAAAATAATTAACCTGGAAAGAAACACCTTTCCCGTCAACATAATACTGAGTATCATCAATTGTCCATTCGGCAATAGGACGGCGCATATCAATCACCACTTGAGATTCACTAAAGCCCGCACTTCCATCAAGTTGTAATGTATCGACTTCCGGTGCAGACACCCTAACGAACTCAGTTAGGGCTTGCTGATTTGTGGCAAATCGGAAGCGCTCAAAGGGATTACGGGCATAGTAATCTTGAATCGCTTTTTCGTATTTTTCCGTGTTAATTGCATGATTAACTCCCGGTGTCGCGATAGTAACACTTGCAGTAAACTGCCATAAAAGAATTGCCAGAACAATCGCACTCAACGATACAATAAGCAACACACCGCCAATTCTCCGTCGCTGATCAGCAAGTTGATGGGCGTGCACGCGGCCTGATTTCAAATGACTACTAGATTCATCAGCCGCACCGCTTACATGCGATGAAGCGCTTCCCGTAAGTGTACGATTGCGTCGAAACAAGTCTTGTCCTTCAGCGGATGGTCGCGGCGTCCGGACATCACGTGAAGCACCATGGCGTCTACGCGGCGCGTCAGAATGCTGAGAAGAAAATAGCTTCATACTTCTCTTATTGTAACAAACATTAGCGTGATTTAACTGCTGTCAGAATCATTTCTGCCATGTCTTTTGCTGCAGTCGGCTTAGAGAACGAATGAAATGATTTTGCCATACGTGTGCGATCTGATGTTTCAGCTAGAAGCGACTTTATGGCGAGACCCAAATGTCCCGCATCGGCCATCATATCATCCTCGTTCACGACAACAACGGCTTTGGCATCCGAGTACACTTTAGCGTTTTTCAATTGATGTCCTCCGGTAAGGTACGCATTCGGTATAAGAATAGTCGGGGTTGCTAATGCGGCTAACTCTAAGATAGTTGTCGCACCTGCTCGAGCAACAGCAATATCTGCCGCCCCCAGCATTGTCGCCATGCCGTTTGAGACAAAGGAGTGGAGCTGGAATCGACTATCTGCTTGTGGCGTGATAGCTCGTAGTTCATCGTACTGCGCCATGCCGGAAATCAGCAGTACTGATGTTACCGGAAGCAGCGCATCAAGCGCCTGAGCACTTGCATCATTTATGCGCTTTGCACCCAAACCACCTCCAGTAATGACGACAAGCGGGCGATCCGGATCAAAACCTAACTTCTGCTTAGCCTGGCGTTTTGCCTCTATACTAAATGGCGTAAACTCACCTGCAATTGGAATACCAATATAACGCGCCTTGTCTTTCGGGTAAGGATAATACTTAAGCGGCGCTCCAGTAGCAATCTTAGTCGCCCATCGTGCCAAAATACGATTTGTTAGTCCGGGATGAGCATCGGAATCATGAATCACTAGTGGGATGCGCAGCGCCCATGCCGCCATACCCACTGGCAAGCAGACAAATCCACCTTTAGTAAATACCACATCCGGTCGCCAGATTACTAATTTAAAGAAGCTTTGTATTGTCCCTACTCCTACAAGAAAGATATCTCGAAGATTAGGAAGTAAAATACGAGTAGGCTGGGTGATCTGCCGCCATAGCGGTAAGCTATGGTATCGACGAAGCTTACCAGCAATAACTTTATCAACCGGTATCGATGAATCAAAATGATGAACAATACTTTTTGCTTGAGTATAGAATTTTTTATCGCACCAGAAACGTATTTCGGTTTTTGGTTGCTGTTTCTTAAGTTCGCGAAGGACTGCGACGACTGGCGTAACGTGTCCGCCCGACCCCCCGCCGACTGCTAGGATTTTCATGTCGTATCTCCTTCTGATTAGTAGCGCTATGACTTGTATACCGTGAAAGCTGGAAAGCTAATCCCAATGCTGCTGCAATAAATACCATACTGGTACCACCAAAACTAAGTAGTGGTAGCGTAATACCAGTGAGTGGAAATATACCAATCATGGCAGCTATATTTAGAATAGCATGGATACCGAACCAACCGAACACCCCTGCGACCAACAGCTTAAGGCGCATATCAACCAAATAATCAATTACCTTTAGTAGGCGCAGCAGGAGTGCCGTAAAGAGTGCGAGGATTGCCATCAGCCCGACAAATCCAAACGTTTCACCTAAAATCGCAAAGACAGAGTCATTAATCGCCTCAGGAAGATACCCTGTTGCCTGGACACTCTTACCAATACCAACGCCCGTTAAACCGCCTGTTCCAATTGCAATCTTTGCATGGGTAATATGATATCCTTCGGCATCGCTAACACTGGTATTATCACCTTTAAAGAAGGTTACCATACGTTCGATACGGTGAGGTGCTGTGATAATAGATATCGTCCCCACTACCAGAAGACCAGCAAAGATCATCGCTCCAATCTTACGACTAATACCCGCTACTACTAACATTGCAGCAGCAATACTGGTAAGGGAGATACCCGTTCCGAGATCTTTCTGCACTACGACAATTAAGAACATAGCAAGACC
>CAMPHY010000060.1 GCA_946886125.1 uncultured Candidatus Saccharibacteria bacterium
ACTTCCACACCGAAGGTGGCGCCCAGATGTCAGTCACGAAGATTCTTGGCATCATGGTTCACAACGTTGGTGAAGAGAAAAAAGACAAAGTGCGTGAAATGGGTAAGAAGCTATTTGGTGGCATCGAAGATCCAACCAAAGCGCGTGACGTTGCTGCTAAGCTGATGATGGATAAATTCATGGGCGATAAGGATAAGCAGGGTTACGAGGCATTTTTCTTCGCTGATCCACAAGGCAAATATAAGACCACCAACTACGGTGACCTCTGGCACTACGAGTACGAAGACCCGGATGCTGATGAGAAAACTGATGCTGCTGATACTGCCGGTGAAGCACTTGAAGGCGACGAGCTTGCCGAAGCTACCAGCCAGTTCGACGATTTATAGGAGGTAAATTATGGCAGAAACAGCTAAACGATCACGGAAAAAAGAGGACGGATTCGTTGGTGCTAGTCTGGCTAAGGGTGGTGACATGACTCTATACAATCGCTTCATTAAGGAAGTGGAGTCTGACCCTGAACTGGATCAGAGCAAATTGATTCGTCTGGCGCTCAAAGAATACTTTGAACGTAAAGACGCGCAAAAATAAAGTAAAATGACGGCAGGGCTTCTAAGCGGTAATGCGTGAAGATAGAACAAGGCGCGCGGGAATAACCCCCTCGGGGGTATCCCTGCTGTCAAAGTTATTGAGTGTAGTGAACTGAGAATGGAATCACACTGACGCCTAGATCGCACAAGCTGTTGCGCAAGGCTAGGGACAGCAAGGTGACGCGACACACCACGTTCTCAGTTTCTTACACTCAAAAGCTATGAAAATGCTAGCGGTAGTGCGAAAATGGAGGGTATATGGCGAAACCGAAAAATGAATTAACCAAGCAAGAGCGCGACGAGCTGACCAATGTAGAGCAGAAGATGTCTCTTAAGCAGCGTCAGGCTCAAGCTATTAACGAGAAGCACCGTATCGTTCGATTTCGTGGAGCGGTACTTTACCGCGCAGATGATGGCTGGGAACCACTATCGTTCGACGAATTCGCGCGAATGTGCTATCAGGTTCACGGTGCCGGTATCCGGCAAACGCAGATCAAGGACTTGCAGCACTTATTCTTCACCAGTTCAGAAGACCTGACTAAATACGCTCATTTCGTAGCAATGCCTGACGGTCGTGTATGGGATATGAAGAAGCTCAAGTTTACTGAAGCTGTTGCTCACGAGGACTGTATCTACACCACCGCTGTCAGCCCGGGTGAAGGCGACTCACACCGCAAATGGATCGAAGAAGTGACGCTAGGCGACAAAGACCTGGCTGACGATATTATCAAGGCGCTCGCGCCGATATTTATGGCTAAGAAGCCGTTTGGTGTGTTCTGGTTCCTGGGTAATGGCGCAAATGGTAAATCGACCACGCTCAAGGCTCTGTACGCGATTTTCGGCTCTGAAGCACCCTACACTCATAATCGTTGGTTCAGCCAGCTCACGGTCAAGCAAATAGAAGATGAGCGCGATACTCCGATGATTAACGGTAAGCTCGGCAATGTCTGTCTTGAATCGAACGACGGTCACGTAAAAGACACCGGCGGTTATAAGAATTTGGCGGAGCATAGCACCTTCAACGTGCATAAATTCAACAGCCAGGACGGTACAGTAGTGGACGGCAACGTGCATACTATTTTCAATGCCAATAACATCCCAACCTTCGCTGATAAGACTCAGGGTGTTCGACGACGAACATTCACTATACCTTTTAAAGCATCATTCCCTCAAGACAATACCTTCGACGAGCGACTATTCGGCACTGAAGGCTTTTTGGAAGACCTGCTCGGTGAGATACTTCGTACCACCCGAGTACTCAAGAAAAACGGTTACGACTACAAATTCAGTGACCAGACGCTTAAAGCAAAAGAGGATTACGACGAAGAAGTGAACACCGCTGAGACGTACTTCGAAGAGCTAGTGGCTACTGAAATATGGGGATTCACCAACTTTACCGACTTGGCACGCGACTACCAGAAATGGTGTGACGAGCGCAGCTACACATCTCTCGGTAAGAAGAGCGTATCACACGCCGCTAAAATCGCTGGTTACGAGCGCAAATCATTTCGCAAGGACGGCAAGCTGGTCACCCGATATGTCTGCGAAGGTTGGGATCCAGAAGAGCTTATCGACCTTACGCAGCGTTGGGGTATGTTCCAGAAGGTTGGCAGTGAAATCGAGCTTGACGAATCCGAGAACAGCCTTGATAAAACTTATGATAATCTGATTGCGCTACTATAATGGCTAGCTTAAAATCACGATTCGAAGAGCTGATACACATGGAGTGGGACGACTTCTATAAGCTCGAAAAAGACAAGCACGCGACCGTCGATGACACGGTACTCTGTAAGCTGATTCGCACCTGTGCCGACACTGACGATATCGCAGCCATCAAGCTAGCGTTTGACCGTATCGATGGACTTCAGGCGACATTGCTCGAGATTCGAGTACCAAAATTCTACCTGCGATATCCGAACGCCAAAGAGATGGAAGCGGCGCCAAAACAGCTCGAAGGCACTGGTGATAATCCTAATATAGCCGAACCGACTAATTACGACCCTGCGACCGCCAAGTTGCGCGAGACGCTGCAAGAGATGCGCTCAATGCCACGCCAGGTAATTACCGTTGTGCGTCGTATCAAAGGCAAGGTTGAAAAAGCCATCGATGAGAAAATACCAATTCCAGAGGGTGAAGACCGACCAAAAATTCCGATGGTCAAGTCGGTTATCGTAGCCAACTTGCTCAGGAACGTGCAAAAAGGCAAGTTCAAAGCGGTTGAGCTAGTATTCGACCAAATCGACGGTAAACTGCCAAAGGCTATTCAGCTGCTTGGTGGCGAGGATGTATTTGTCGATGATGACCGAACTCTCGTAGCACCGGCTCACTCGGTACTGGGTGAAGATGGTATCTACTATGCTGAAAATAAAGAGATGACTGCTATCTGGTTGCGTGGATTCGCGCAAAGTCAGAAGGGACTCGAGATACTTGCGGAGGGTTTGAATGACGATT
>CAMPHY010000061.1 GCA_946886125.1 uncultured Candidatus Saccharibacteria bacterium
ATATGAAGTAACCGCATACGCCCTGACGTAGTAGGTTGTTTCAGGGTCTAGTCCTGTTATGCCTAAGTTATATACACCTAGACCACCAGCGGGAGCAACGATCTTGCGGTCACTAGTGTCTGGTGTGGTCTCAATATCAGAAAAGACAATACCGCGTTCGGTCACAGGGAACGTACCGTCTAGTGTCACTTCGCTGCCATTAAACTCAGCCGTAATATCTGTCATATTAGAAGCAGAACCTGTCACAACCGTAGGAACACTTGGAGTTTGTGAAGTCGTAAAGCTTACTTCTTGGCTGTAGCTTGTGCCGATTGAGTTGATTGCATACGCCCTCGCATAGTACTTAGTTGAACCCGTTAGGCCTGTAATATCACTTGTATAGACACCTAGACCGCTGCCTGTTGCTACTTTACTATCCGCAGTGGTTGGAGCAGGGCTTGTTGAATAAACCACGCCTCGTTCTGTGACGGCCGCACCGTTGGCCAGTGTTACTTCTGCGTCTACTTGAGCAGTATTAAACGTAATATCGTGAACGGTTTGCAGCGTGACGCTTGGAGCAATCGCTGAAACAGTAAACTTGCGAGCGGTTGTCCAGTTACCCCATGTGTTGGAACCAGAAATATCTTTACCACGAACACGCCAGTAATAGTCAGTACCTCGTGATAGATCTGATTGAAGAGTGTAGCGAATCTGATTACCTGAATAGAACGGATCGGTTTTTGAATCAGAACGATTCGTAAAGCCTGTATTTGTGTCGGATAGAACATCGAGCAGCGGAGTTGTGAAACTGTTTGTCGTATTTAACTGTAATTGGTAAGTGATCGTGTCGCTGTCTGCATCATTACCTGTAAACTCAAGAGCAGGTTTAAGCTCGGTAACGCTTCCGCTGGCTGCTGGTGTGTTGAGAGTCGTGACTGGTCGGCCTTGTGTCTTATGGGATACTTGTGGGCCATAGGCGTAATCAGTACCACGCCATTTCACGTAAGCTCGGACGTAGTAAGTTGTATTTTCATTCAAGCTTGAAAGGCTATTACTGAAATTGTCTACCGCTCCCGTTCCAATTTGTGAACTGTTGGCGATCGTAGGGTTCTGAGAGGTGCTGTAAACCACTCCAAACTCGTCAATGGTTTGTGTATCAGGATTAGACGTAACACCGCTTCCAGCGACGTTGAGTGAGCTTGTGGTAGTACCGCTGATAGTTCCAGTAGAAACAACTGGGGCTTTTGGTTCAGTCGTAAAGCTTTTGCTCGTTCCGTAGGTCGTGCCTTTAGAGTTAGTGGCGTAGGCTCGCCAGTAATAAGTAGTATTTGAGTTTAACCCTGTAATGTCGGTATTGAATGAACCTGTTGTACCTGAAACGGTCTTTTTGCTATTGGCTGTGGTAGGATTTGCAGTCAATGCGTAAACAAATCCACGTTCAGTAATCGTCGCACCGTTAGAAGATGTGACATTGCCTGCTAGATTAGCTTGAGAAGAAGTAATACTTGAACTCGTGCCACTAGCGACACTTGGAGGAAGAGCTGCGGTCGTCATTTTGCGAGTATCTGACCACGCACCAAACGTATTAGAGCCTGCTGGGTCTTTTGCTCGTACTCGCCAGTAGTAATCAATGCCGCCTTCGGTGAGTGGTGATTGAATGGTGTAAGTGACTGCTGTTCCGCTCGTATATGGGTCAGTGCCACTAAATCCTGTACTAGATGCAGATAATGCTGATACAGGACTGCTGAATGAGCTATTGTCATCATATTGAACTTCGTAACTAACACTATCACCGTCCTCGTCTGTCGCAACGAATGTGAGGCTTGGCGTAGTCGTAGTGAGGGTCGTATTGTTAGCTGGAGAGTTGAGTGATGTAACTGGAGGTACGTTTGGCGGCGGTGTATTAATACCTTCAATCAAAACAGTGGCGCTCGGGTCAGTCCAAGCTGAACTTTGCAGTCTAAAGCCGAACTCAACGTGATAGAGAGAGCTGAGCTGTATTTGGCTGAGTACTTGAGCATGATGTTGCGTCCAAGTGTTTTGGTCTTGTGAAGTATCCCAGTAAAGGAAACTGCCGCTATGTCGGAGTCTGAGGTATCTCGTGCCGCTAGGTACTGGTTCGATACCTGAACTGCCGTCAGAATCATAAATCAGTGTTGATAGCTCGCCCTGAGTTCCCTGCCATTCTTGTTGATAGAGCAGTTCTGCGTCTATGGCATTTGTTGAATCATGCAATATAAATATAGTCTGCGATTCGTAGGCGCTGACATCTATATCAATGCTTTTGATATCTATAATGAGGGAAGAATCGAATAGGTTATATGTCTGCTTCGTATCGGCTGTTGAGCCAGCGATGAGCTTTAATGCATCGTCATTAAGTGAATACGTCCCGCTCCATAAGTCTAGTGACGTACTGAGGTTCGTGAAGTCGTCTATTATTGAAGATATCTTAGGAGGGTCTTGTAGGAGCCAGTTATTTGCGGCATCTTGGATCGAATTACTGCCTATATACGGCTTGCCTTGAGGTGAGCTGAACACCCAAGCATCCGCATATACACGCTCTATATCTACGAACTGCCCATAACTGGTTGACGTCGCAGAGTCGTTCGGATATATAGCCGCCCCGCCATCAATAGTAGCGGGTTTAATTTTTAGCCTGTTTGCTAATGATGAACCGATGGCAATGAACTTATAAACGGTAATTTCAGCGTTATTATCAAATATTACAGTATGCGCTGCACTATTAGCACTTCGTATATCTAATGAGTAGAAGGTTGGGGAGCCAGTGATCTGGTATGTTATTGAGTTGGAAACTCCTTCACCTATAGTTATACGGACATCATTAAATATCTTTCCTGAGGTTGTAAAGCGACGGCCTGTTGCTTTCGGAGTTAGCAATAACTGTGATGCACCTGCCAAGATAGTTGAATTTGAAGAGAGCTGGAGGTCACTACTTACGTGCAGCGTTCCGCTACCCATATCAAGGGTAACGGCGTTGTTCTCAGATCCATAATAAATACC
>CAMPHY010000062.1 GCA_946886125.1 uncultured Candidatus Saccharibacteria bacterium
ACGGACATGTCGACTATAACGGTGTCGTTGATGTGACACACAGGAATAGTCGATAGAGAATGGTAGAGAATGATGAAGCATAGCATAGAATAAGCGTAATAAAGAGTGTTTGATTCTGGCTCGGAATGAATGCTGTCAACATGCGTCACACATGCAAGTTATACATAAATGAAATAGGCAGGAAAAATAGTTGTGTAACTATATGAATAAAGCATTATTATGTAGCGAACAGGTGTAAAAAGCGTATAGGTAGTTGCCCGATTGTTCGAGATGTGGAATGAAAATAATCTCGGTAACATGGCAGTGCCACGTGGCGGCAGATGTATGTATGTACGGATGCTGTTTGGTCCCACCAGTCAGGGGTAACTAGTGTGGGTCGCACGGGAGGCATAGTCACTGTAAGGTATAGATATTGCAATCGGATACGTGTATGTAGTATTAGGTAGTTGGTGCGGGTAAAGGCGTACCAAGCCGATTATGCTTAGCTGGACTTAGCGGTTGTTCAGCCACAATGGGACTGAGACAGTTCCCTTCCTCCGATTGGAGGCTGCAGTGAGGAATCTTGGGCAATGATCTACTGTTCGACCCAGCAATGTTGAATAACTGAAGAAGGCGAAGCAGTAAAGAAGTTGAGTGTTTGGCCATGTTGTGGCTAAGTTAACATCGATAAGCACCGGCAAATACTCGTGCCAGCCGCCGCGGTAATACGGGAGGTGCAAGTGTTATTCCTCTTAACTGGGCGTATAGGGTATGTAGGCAGTCTCTCAAGTTTCGTCAGAAAAGTAAGTATATACTAAATCTGCGTCAAACTGTTTGTGCTAGAGTATACATGGGGATGGTGGAAGTTCGCATCGAAGGTTCAAATCTGTTTGTAGATAAGGGGGAACACCAAAGGTTGAAGCAGCTATCCACGGTATACTGACGCTAAGATACGAAAGCATGGGTATCGACTGGGATTCGAGA
The DNA here is from genome assembly GCA_946886125.1 of uncultured Candidatus Saccharibacteria bacterium. The sequence goes on from CAMPHY010000062.1 coordinate 964, forward strand.
CCCCATTAGTCCATTGCTGTAAACGATGAGTATTAAATGTCCATGGATATGCGTGGATGTTATAGCAAACGCGTAAAATACTCCGCCTGGGAACTATGATCGCAAGATTAAAACTTAAAGAAATTGACGGGGACCAGTCACAAGCAGTGGAGCATGTGATTTAATTCGATACAACGCGAAAAACCTTACCAATTCTTGTATTAGACATCAAGTATGTTATATAGCGTAGCGACGAATGTTTACCGTAGCGAAACTATACTACTACAGAAACAAGCTAGCGCTAAGTAGGCAGATAGGCACGGAATGTCGCCTATAAATCAGCTACAAGGCAGGGAAATGATGTCGCTACAGGCGCTGCATGGCTGTCGTAAGCCCGTGTCGCGAGATGTCAGGAAAGATTCCGGTAACGGGCGTAACCCTTGATTTTAATTGTACTATCGAAAGGTAGTAAACTTTTAAAATATAGAGTGTGATGTAATGTCACCGCTCTAGAAAACCTAGGATGACGTCAAGTCATTATGGCCTTTATGGATTGGGCTATACATGTGCTACAATGGTGCATACAAAGAGACGCGATTGCGCGAGCATGGGCTAAACTCAAAAAAGCATCTGTGGTTCGGATTGTTTTCTGAAACGTGAAAACATGAAGTAGGAATTGTGAGTAATCGTAGATAAGAACGCTACGGTGAATAGGTAGTCTGGTCTTGTACACACCGCCCGTCACGCTAGGGGAATTGGCATTGCGAGATCGATTCCCATCCAAGTCGTTGTCAGTACGAACGTAAGTGAGTACTATGCGATGTAAATGCTTCGGGACCGCAGTGTTAGCGACCCAAGTGAAGTCGTAACATGGTAGCCGTAGGGGAACCTGTGGCTGGAAAACGTTTGAATGAGATACAATAGTAGTGTTTGGAAATTCGGCATACGAATGCGTGGATAGGAAAAGAAGTAATAAACCGAAAAAACAGTGCTCGATATACTCAAAGCAGCTATGAAGAAGTTGATTGCTTGGATAAAACATAATTGATAGGTTTGTTACATTTCAGCGTATGCGTGGTTCCTTGTTGTGTATACAGTGCGAAATTGTTAGGTGATCGTACGAGCTATAGCATAGGGTCGCTGGATAAAGTATTCGCACGCGTAGGGATACGTATACATATACATATACTCGCGTATATCTCATACGATCCATATCGGCAGGGTTGAATAGTTCGTGTTTTTTTTAGTTACATGGTAGCTAGTAGCCCGTGAATCAGCATTCCAGCTATCACAAGAGATGGATGCTAACATGCTGGAAACGGTTACGTTCCAAGTAGCCGACTTGTACTAGCACAGTGCCATTTTCGTATATACAAATGCAACTCAGCTTCTATAGGTTCATGCCACAATCTCAAGCATTGCGGAACGAGAAAGTAACGTGTTAGTACAAAACAAATTCTATAGAGTGTTGCACTCTTCGTGATATCACCACGGTTGTAGAGTTGGACACGAATGATACAAACACGCTATATTGCGGTTAACATATCGCAATAGATTGCGAGGCATGATAACGGTGAAAAGATATGCAGATATTGTAGAATGGTTGCCTAATCTGAGTGGTCGCAGAATACTGTCCACATGTGGCATCGTGCTTCGTTGGTTGAAACCAAATCTTTCGCATATATATTTATACTCCGATAGTATTATACAAGTCCAAAGAGTAAACATTCCACCGAAACAAGACTTCGTGCGTATTATGGCATAGAGTTCCGAAGTTTCGATAGCATCGTGCAACCGGCCACCAACAACTAGCGAGTGCCGTGTATAGCAATGAATTCGTTCGATATTTCCTGCCCCGAAGGCAGGCGGGCGTGTTGACCATCTAAGAGGGCATCACCGGTTCTCTCATCCGGGCCCGCCAGCCTGTTAGGGTTGACCGTTGTAGAATCCGGAAACATGTCTCCGATTATCGTGGTCAAGCATCCGCACCTGTTTACCAGTGTGCTGGAGACACCAATGAAATATTTTGTGCTGTGTGCATGATGCAC
>CAMPHY010000063.1 GCA_946886125.1 uncultured Candidatus Saccharibacteria bacterium
TGGTGGGGCTGGTTGGAATCGAACCAACTACCAAGTGGTTATGAGCCGCCTGCTCTAACCGATGAGCTACAGCCCCACACCTCAGGTAATTATAGCGTATTGCTCTCTGTTAGGCTATAATATCTGGTAGGTATTTATGAAAAAAATCAACATACGAAAAACCTATTATCATATTAGCCGTACGTATTTCACGCTCAATAACCTCGTGATTGCGGTGGCATTTGTTATTGCAGCGAGTTGGGCATGGGGTTCTGTTGGTGTGTTGCAGCGTAATTATGCTCTGCAACGAGAAATTGACGCCAAGGAGAGAGCGGTGCAGGTAGCGCAACTTGAAGCTTTGACGCTAGAGTACGAACAAAAATACTATCAGACACAAGAGTATCAGGAGCTTGAGGTGCGCGAACGGCTAGGCCTGGCGTTTCCTGGTGAAAGTGTAGTGATTTTACCGCCAAACAGTCAGCAGGCGACAAATAGCGAGCAAACGATTGCCGACCAAACTGCTGCTATAGTGGAAGTAAGCAATTTCCAGCAGTGGATTCGTTTCTTGTTTGGCGGCAATAGTCAGCAGTTGCAAAACTGACGTCACTCTGTTAATCTATAACATGTATCGCGGGGTGGAGCAGTCTGGTCAGCTCGTGTGGCTCATAACCACAAGGTCGTAGGTTCAAATCCTACCCCCGCAACCAAGAAAAATAGATTACCGTATGGTAGTCTTTTTTTCTTGCTTAGAATAGGCGAACGAGAATCAGCCTCTCTTCAGCTAAAATTTGTTTTTTTGTAACCTAGATCACAGATTTCTTGATGACAACGCCTACACTAAGTAGCAGGGAAGCAAGCGTATCGACCGAGCGTAATATATCAAGCAGGAACTGATAGCGCCGCTTCTTTAACACAACGTTAATACATATCTAATCCCAAAGGAGGGGCTATGGACGGATTTAACATAGGTCAGTCACTGGAGAACGGGCTCAATACAATTATTGAATTTCTCCCACAATTATTAGGTGCATTATTAATATTAGTCATTGGTTATTTTGTCAGTATTGCACTACGTACACTCGTGCGAAAACTACTGGCGCGTCTTCGATTTGATCGAGCATTGCATACATCTCCTGGCGGAAATGTCATTGCGCGAATAGTTGATAGCCCGACACGTTTTATCGCTAAAGTAGTATTCTGGCTGGTGTTCCTTGGGTTTATTTCACTTGCTGTTTCTGCGCTCAACCTTCCAGCTCTTAATGCCTTTATTGGTGCTATTTACGCCTACTTACCGCATGTGCTTGCAGCAATTATCATTTTCTTGGTTGCAAGTGCCGTATCAGTTGCGGCAGTAGGATTTGTGCAAAAGGTAATGGGGCGAACCTCTTTGTCTAAGTTGATCTCTGCGGTTATCCCATCACTTACGATGAGTATTGCGGTATTTATGATTCTTAACGAATTGATGATCGCTGAAGATATCGTCATTATTACCTACACAGCGTTGATTGGAGCAGTTGCACTAGGTATGGCACTAGCCTTTGGGCTTGGTGGTCGTGACGTGGCTGCACGGCTTCTAGAGCAAGCTTACGATGCTGGTAAAGAAAATGCCGATGCCGTTAAAGGTGAAGCGAAGCGCGCTACACGTAACACAAAACGTGAAGCTGAGCGAACTCGTGAACAACTATAAGTTAAGCAGCCTTTAAATAAAAAACGCCCAATCAAGGGCGTTTTTTATTTATATCAGTGTACTAGCTGAGTTTTGTAGCGGCAACTCGAATCACTTCTCCCCAACTAAGGAAGGCGTGAGGTGTTTGGGCAATGTCGTGTGCAGTCAACCCATGCTTAACAGCAAGACCAATTTCATGAATCATCTCACCAGCGTGTGGCGCCACAACAGTGCCGCCGAGTACAACACCTTTTTTATCGGTGATGAGTTTGGCAAACCCATCTCGAAAATCTGACGTATTGCTCCGGGCGATAATATTAAGGGGCGCAAGCGCTTTGTTGATAGGCAGGTCACGCTTTAGACAGTCGTCCTCACTCAAGCCGACTGATGCAATACTTGGGAAAGTGAAGGTGATGCGCGGCGTTGCGGTGTAGTCTGGTGCTGCTGTTGGCTTATTCAGCAAATTATGTGCGGCGATACGACTCTCAAGCAGGGCCGAGTGAGTATGGCTATTGCGACCGAGTACATCACCGGCGGCAAAAATATGCTTAGCACTGGTTTGTAGCTGATCGTTCACTTCAACACCCTTGGGCGTATATTTTACTGTTGCATTTTCAAGTCCAAGATCGACTGTCGGTACACGTCCGGCAGCGACGAGAATTTCGTCAACTCGAATTGATTTTTCATGACCGCCACGCACGTAAGTGACACGCTTGCTGATACCGTCTTTTTCGACTGATACGGCACGGCTCTGAGTAAGGGTAGTAACGCCTTTTTGCTCTTTTAATAAACGAGCCATCAGCTCACCGACTTCGCTATCCTCGCGCGGAAGTAGTCGTGAAGCAATTTCAAGAATATATACCTTCGTACCAAAGGTAGCCATCATCTGGGCAAGTTCTACGGCAATGCTTCCGCCGCCTAAAATGCAAAGAGTCTTTGGTGGCCGGGTGAGTTCGAGGATACTACGAGGCGTCAAATATTTAATATTTTTTAAGCCGATCACATTTGGAATATCCCAATGCGATCCGGTTGCAATGAGGAATTTCTCAGCAGACAGATGCCGTCGATTAACGCTGATCTCATTCGGGCTGAGAAAATGAGCAATACCATTATAAGCACTGATGCCATGGTTTTCATAATAGCGCCGATTACCGCCAGCACCTGTTCGTTGAACAGCCATTTCTTTCCAGTTCTGAAGAGAAGGATAATTATACCCCATCATAGAAGAGCGAATACCAAAACGAGCACCATGTTTGGC
>CAMPHY010000064.1 GCA_946886125.1 uncultured Candidatus Saccharibacteria bacterium
CGTTCGAAACAACTGATTTGAAATCAGGTGGATTCTTCGCTGACTGGGAAGTTGATGACAAAAATAATCTTTGCACACCCGGTACTGAAAAAAGCAAAGTCGATGCGTTTGTAGCATTCATGAATAATAGCGACCCGATACTGATCTGTACTCATGCAACGCTCAGATTTGCATTCGAGGCTTTGTCTCCAGACGCATTTAATGGAACAGTCCTAGCTATCGACGAGTTTCACCATGTTTCGTCTGACGTTGGATCGAGCCGGCTAGGGAATTTGTTACGTGATGTAATGCGCGGCAGTGATGTGCATGTTGTTGCGATGACCGGATCTTACTTCCGTGGCGATGCGGTACCGATATTATCCCCAGAAGACGAAGCGCTATTTAGGCCCGTAACCTTCAACTACTATGACCAGTTAAATGGATACGAGCACCTGAAGTCCCTCGGTATCGGCTACCACTTCTACCAAGGTCGGTATACATCGGCTATTCATGAAATACTCGATACCGATAAAAAAACCATTGTGCACATACCGAACGTTAATAGTGGCGAGTCAACCAAGGACAAGATTGAAGAGGTTGGGCTTATTCTTGACGGCATCGGTACGGTTGTCGACCAAGATGAAGACACGGGCATCATCCACGTCAAGCGCGCTGGGGATGGAAAAATTATTAAGGTAGCTGACCTTGTTGATGATACCGACCAAGTTAAGCGTGCCCGTACGTTAACATACTTAAGCCAGGTCGCAAAAAAAGATATAGATGCAGTCGATATTATCATTGCACTTGGTATGGCTAAAGAAGGCTTTGACTGGCCATTCTGTGAGCACGCGCTAACTGTTGGTTACCGCGCATCGCTAACTGAAATTATCCAAATAATCGGAAGATGTACACGGGATAGCGCAAATAAAACCCACGCCCAATTCACTAACCTAGTTGCCGAGCCTGAAGCAACCACTGACGAGGTGAAACTATCTGTCAATAACATGCTAAAAGCCATTACGGGCTCTTTGCTTATGGAGCAAGTGCTTGCACCGAACTTTAAGTTTAAGTCGAAGCGACCTGAGGATGATGGGACGACGCCAAAGAAGGGTGTTATTCGCATCAAAGGATTTAAGGAGCCAAGTACCGAACGCATTAAGCAGATTGTTGAAACTGACCTGAACGACTTGAAGGCAAATATTTTGCAGGATGAAACATTCATCAGGGCTGCAGCGGGCAACCTCGACCCTGAGGTGACAAATAAGGTGCTCGTACCGAAAATTATTCGTGAGCGCTACCCTGATCTAAACGAGCAAGAGGTGGAAGAGCTTCGCCAGCAGGTAGTTGTTGATTCCGCTATCAAAAATGGTGAACGCAAGGACGTCGGCGGCCGGCAGTTTATCAAAATGGCCGATAAGTTTGTGAATATCGAGGACATCAACATCGACCTGATTGATTCAGTGAATCCGTTCCAGAAGGCGTTCGAAATTTTATCGAAATCAGTTACTTCGCAAGTGCTGCGTACGATTCAGGAAGCGATTGCATCGACTCGCATTGATGTGACCGAAGAAGAGGCTGAGCTATTGTGGCCGAAGATTAAACTGTTTTATGAGGTTCGTGGACGCAAACCCGATATCAATTCCCATGATGAGCAAGAGAAGCGAATGGCAGAAGTGCTGGCGTACCTTCGAAGAAAAAAGGCTGAAGAGGCGGAACGTGAGGCGAGCGGTGTCTGATAGATTGAAGAAGATCTTTGATAGTGATGATCATGACTTGCTGAAGATTACGCCACGCAGTAAGGCGGTCACGCCGGACGATCGCCTTGCAAGTTCGTTTCTTGAGATCAATGATTTCTATGCAGAGCATGGTCGTATTCCTGAAGTGAATACTGCCGACATAAACGAGCGAAGGCTTGGCGTCCGTCTGAGAGCTATCATGCTTGATGACGCAAAGATCGAGGCACTACTGCCTATCGATCATAACGGGCTACTTAAGCCAGAAGCTCCGCCGGAAAGTATTGATGACATATTTAAGGACGATAACTTCGGCCTGCTGGACGACCCTACTGGCATTCTCACTATCAGAAATGTACCCAAGGATATAAAGAAGGCAGAAAACATTGCCAGGGCGCATAAAGCAAAAGACTTCGTTAAGTACGAGCAGGGCTTTAAAGGTATCCATGCGGCGCTTAAGACTGGCGAGATGGTGCGCGACAGTATCAACAGTGAGTATCAAATTGTTCCGGGACGGTATTTTGTCTTTAACGGTGTGCTTGCTTATGTTGAAGATAGGGACAACGCGTTCAAGTCTAACGGCAAAGTTAATGCACGTTTGCATGTGATATATGAAAATGGTACCGAGAACAATATTCTGCTCCGTTCTTTCGCACGCACGCTCTACAGGGCAAAAGAGGGCGCACGTATAGTACCTGCAAACTTCCAGTCGTTATCTGAATGGAGTGACGAGGCGGAAGATGATGAAACAACGGGCTATATCTACGTACTAAGCTCGTTAAGCGAAGAGACTCGCGTACAGGATCTTCTAAATCTTTATAAAATCGGATTCACTACGGGTTCGGTTGAAAGCCGTATCAAAAATGCAGAAAAAGACCCGACGTATCTTATGGCCCCAGTGAAAGTTGAAGCTACCTACAAATGTCTCAACATGAATGCGCAGAAATTTGAACACTTGCTTCATCGCTTCTTTGGAGAAGTGAAACTTGATCTTTCGATTGACTCAGGAAAAGGTAACCACACTCCAAGCGAGTGGTATGTAGCACCTATTGATGTTATTGATCGCGCGATACAGCTGCTCGTAAGCGGTGAGATTATTCATTATCGGTACGACTCTGGCTTGAAAGATATCGTCTTAGT
>CAMPHY010000065.1 GCA_946886125.1 uncultured Candidatus Saccharibacteria bacterium
TCATTATGATTAGTGTTCCGGGCGCGCTAGCACTCTACTATGCAGTATCAAACATTGTCGCCGTTATTCAACAACACTTCCTGCTTAAAAAAGATGAACATGAGCTCGAAGAGATCTCTGAAAAACCAGAGGTGAAGCCAGCTAAAAAAGCTACCGCTAAGGCGCGTGCCAAACAAGCACCAGAAGCAAAAGTAACCCGTATTAAGGCAAAAGATACGCCTAATAAGAAGGAGAAGTGATGGATAAGCAAGCTGCAGTCGACTACGCAAAAAAATATCTTGAAGATATGCTGTCATTTTTTGGTGTCAATCTTGAGGTTGAAGCACGTTGTGATGAAGATGTCATTGAGCTTGCCGTACCTTCAAGCGAGCTCAATAGTTTACTAATCGGTCGCAACGCCGAAACACTTCGTAGCTTGCAGTTTATTGTATCGACAACGCTGCGTAACAAAGAAGCTGACGTTATGCGCGTCAATATTGATATTGCAGATTACAAAAAGCTCCGTGCTGAAAAGATTGCCAAGCAAGCCCGTGAATGGATTGAAGAAGTCCGGCGTACAGGCGATTCATATGTTGCTGACCTGAATGCTGCTGATCGCCGCATCGTGCATCATGTTGCGAGCGAGTATAGCGATATTAAAACCTTTTCAGAAGGCGAAGGTCGCGATCGCCGCCTTATTATCGCTCAAGCCAGCTCTTAGCCTTTATCGCTCAGCGCCTGCATATATATCGCATGAGTTTGTTGTGCCATTTTCTGCCATGAATATTTTTCAAGTTGGCGGTATCCCTTGTCGATCAGTTCTTTTCGGAGTGTTTCATTCGTCAGTACATCATTGATAGCTCGGGCCATGTCGCTAGTGTCCTGAGGATCAAAATAGTGCGCTGCTTCACCGTATACTTCTGGGAGACAGGTTGCATTACTACTTACTACTGGTGCGCCGTATCCCATTGCTTCAAGACCTGGTAAACCAAACCCTTCCATAAGTGACGGGAACACGTAAGCGCTTGCATTGGTATAAAGCCAATCGCGCTGCGTGTCAGGTATGAAATCAGTAAAATGTATATTCTTATACGACTTAGCGGTAAAATAGGTTTCATTGGCGAGGATAGCGTCATTTTTCTTGCCTACTAAAATCAGACCTAAGTCTGGGTGGTCTTTGAGTAGTTGTTGATGAGCGGTGGCTAAGCGCTTAATGTTTTTATAGTCAGATTGTTGTCCAACGTACAGTAAGTACTTTTGAAACGGATGATTATATGGTTCTAAACTGTCGTGAAACACATCAGCGGATTCATAGGTGACCGAAACTTTATCTGCAGGTATGCCGGAGAAAGTAATGAATTCGTTTTTTGTAAATTCGGACGGCGTAATAATATGCCGGCTCGAACGCGCTACTTGTTTAAAGACAAATCGCCCTACTAACTGTTTTACATGAAATACCAGCCAGTTTTTATCTGAGTTATAGGTCTTAAGTAGTGTAAGGTCGTGTACAGTCGTGACGTGCGCTCCGCGATAAAGAATAGGTTGTTGGGGCATACAAAAATGTACCAGATCTGCCTTAAGTGTGTCGAGTAGGCGTTTGAACTGCGTCTGTTCTGCGAAAGAGTAGTTTTTAATATCTGTCGCCACAAGTGTAAAGTTGGGATTTCGCGGTACCCAGAATGACATATCTTTGGTAGGTACTAACACGCTATAGCGATTGGTAGTATCAATATCCTGCAGGTACTCAAGGAGTCGTTCGACATATCTTCCGGTCGATGAATTAATAATCCTGGCATCAATGACAATATGCATACGTAACTCTAGTATACGTTATTTCTTCTTGCGAAACACTAAGCGAGTATAGAGGAGGTAGTTCCAGATATACGTCGTCATTGAGGCGATTGCCTTTGCAATAATCACCCCGATAAATCCGTAGACAGGTAAGTCGGTAGTGTAGGGTTGAACCGCCCAAATAATAACTGGCTGAATCCCCCAAATGCCTGTGAGCGTCACGATGATAAAGAGGGGAACCTCACGCTTAATATGACGGTCATTGGTTTTAAACGAAATCTTTTTATGGGCAAAAAAACTAAGTACAAATGCAATCGAGGATGAAATGTAATTAGCTGCGATTGTCCCCATACCTAGCGAGGTGAGTAGAAGTAAGATACCAAAATCTAGACCAGTACTTATTGCACTGACAAGGCTAAAGCGCTTCTTACGTGGTGTAACAATACGTTCGATCATATGATTATGTTATTGAGATACCGATGCAACTAATTCAGTAATACTTGTTGAGGTAGTAACTCCGGCTTGTGTGAGGGCGGCTGTCTTTGCGCTGGCTGATTCTTTGTCGCTTCCTAAAATCGCCCCTGCATGGCCTAACTGTACGCCTCCTGGTGCATGGTGGCCTGCTATGTAACCATACACTGGCTTCGTGACATGCTTGGCGATATACGAGGCGGCGTCGTGCTCATCGCTCCCGCCAATTTCGCCAATCATAATAATAGTATCGACATCCGGGTCGTTCTCAAATAACTCCAGGCACTCTATAAATCCAGTACCGCGCACTGGGTCGCCGCCAATACCGATCACGTATTTTTGCCCAATCCCACGAGCCGATAGACCTGCCATCGCTTCGTAGGTAAGGGTACCGCTTCGACTGACAATACCGACACTTCCTATCAGTCCCATGGATGCGGGGATGATGCCAAGCTTACTACTACCAGGCAGGAGAATGCCTGGGCAGTTTGGTCCAATTAGTGTACTGCGCTTCCCTACCATATGTTGTTTTATTTGCATCATATCATGAATAGGGATACCTTCAGTAATACAAAC
>CAMPHY010000066.1 GCA_946886125.1 uncultured Candidatus Saccharibacteria bacterium
CAGTAATTATGGCGAATCAACAAGTGAAAAACGAACGAATGGAAGCAATTGTAAGCCTGGCGAAACGCCGTGGATTTATTTATCCAGGTAGTGATGTCTACGGTGGCCTCAGCGGTACATGGGATTACGGCCCGCTCGGCGTCACACTAAAGCGCAACATAATGCAGTTATGGTGGAAGATGTTCGTTGACAGCCGTGATGATATGTACGGTGTCGATGCGGCGATTTTAATGAATCAAAAAGTTTGGCAGGCGAGTGGACATGTTGATACGTTTAGCGATCCATTAGTGGAAGATCTTGAGACTAAACAACGGTTTCGTGCCGATCATCTAGTTAAGGATGCTGGATTTGCCGTGGACGGCCTTACGAACACTGAACTGAACGAGCTTATTATCGAAAAAGGGATCAAAAGCCCTAATGGTAATGCGCTATCAGAAGTGCGTACATTTAATATGATGTTTCAGACGACGGTTGGACCGGTTGCAGATGACACGTCAATTAGTTATCTTCGTCCAGAGACTGCCCAAGGAATATTCACAAATTATAAAAACGTCCTTGATGTATTTTATCCTGATCTTCCGTTTGGACTTGCGCAGCAGGGTAAGGCGTTTCGTAACGAGATTAGCCCACGCGACTTTATTTTTCGATCGCGTGAATTTGAGCAGATGGAAATTGAATATTTTGTTCATCCCGATAAATGGGCGGAGTCATTTGATGCACTACTGGCAGATATCTATGGATTTCTCGATGCGCTCGGGCTGCCGCGTGAATCAATCCACGAACTAGAAGTACCAGAAAACGACCGTGCGCATTATAGTAAGCGTACGATTGATATCGAATATGATTTTCCGATTGGCCGCGAGGAATTACTTGGCCTCGCGTACCGCACTGATTTTGATCTCGGAAATATTCAGCGCGTGGCTGGCAAAAGCATGGAATACACAATCAAAGGTACGAATGAAAAATTTATCCCGCACGTGATCGAGCCATCTTTTGGAGTGGAGCGAGCGCTCATGGCAGTTCTATCCGCCGCCTATTACGAAGACGAAGTTAATGGTGAAAAGCGGATATTCCTTAAATTTCCAGAACATCTTGCACCAGTGAAATACTGCGTTTCGCCGTTACTTAAAAACAAGCCAGAACTTGTCGCTAAAGCGCGTGAAGTTTATGAATTACTCAAGAAAAAACACAGCAATGTCATGTGGGATGATAATGGTAACATCGGTAAACGCTACCGTCGTCAGGACGAAATCGGCACGCCATATTGCGTGGTGATTGATTTTGAGACAATTGAATCAGACGGTTTTGTGTCTGTTCGCGACCGTGATACGACAGAGCAAAAGCGCGTGAATGTCAGCGATCTGGTATAGGAAAAAGTCTCGTGAAGAAAAAATCAAACCAGCCTATGCCGTTTCTATCGATTCACGGACGTAGTTGGGCACTTATGATCGTAGGCTCCTTGGTATTTTTGACTGGTCTCGTCGTCGTAGTACTGGCGTGTCTGTACTTTATGAACTTTGGGTGGCTCGTTGCGATTCTTATGATCATCGGTGGCCTTTCGTCAATGTTCTTGTCGGTGCTGGCTATGAAAGATGGCAAACCCGAGTGGTTGCTGCTCGATCTTATAATTCCGGGCTAATTCGATAGAATAGGGAAATTGATGCTTATGGTAAGATGGGAATATAGAAATTAAATAGTGAACTGAAGGGCATCAATTCTCTAATAATGAAACACAAACATAACGCTGGTTTTACAATTGTGGAGCTGCTGATCGTCATCGTCGTCATCGGCATTCTAGCTGCTATTACCATTGTCGCATTTAACGGCATCCAGCAGAGAGCGAATAATGCAGCGACCATAACAAGCGTAAATCAAAGTGTTAAAGCCTTGTCTTCGTATATAGCGATTAATGGCTCCTATCCAGCCACGAGTTCATTCTGTCTCGTTACTTCTTCGACATGTACCGCCGGTGGAAGTGTACTCACAACCAACCAAGCGGCACTTGATAAAATTAAAACTATTGCCATCTTACCAGCTAGTATTCCGGATGCACGGCCTGAGTACAACGGCATAGTATACAGTTATTCATCGGGCCGAACCTTCAATGGCCAAAATCAGCCTCTTATACTTCTATATTCGCTTACGGGAGAGGCTCAATCGTGTGGAGTTGCAAACACGACGAATAGTGGAGGAACTGTGATGGTATCTGGTGAATATGCTGTATCGAGCGGTGGGTATACCGTATGTGTAGTGAGCGTTCAAGGACCGGCTCATGGCTAAAGTTATGAAATTCAAGCAAACCGGCTTTACGATTGTCGAACTGCTCATCGTGGTTGTCGTTATTGGTATCTTGGCAGCTATCACGATCGTTGCGTATAACGGCATTAAAAAACGTGCAGTGGTTTCACAGACTACGTCCGAACTCTCTGTCCTGAACAAAGCTATAGTTGCTTATCGTGCCGTATACGGTATCTACCCCGAGACGCCTGGTGGCAATTGGCTAGGGATTAACGGAGAAGACAATTACATACCTGGACTTATGCCTGAGTTCATCAGTAATTTGCCGCAAAATCCAACTAGCGTCGTGGATGCCGCATATGCATATCGCTCGAACGGGACGGATTACAAGCTTATTTCTCATATCGATAATTTATGTGGAGAGGTTCGAAAAATACAACCAAACTTGGTTGACCCTGCAAGGAACTGTTGGGCGTATGGTTATTGGACGTCAGGTTACCAAAGCTTGTGACCCATATT
>CAMPHY010000067.1 GCA_946886125.1 uncultured Candidatus Saccharibacteria bacterium
CCGTAGGTTTATTACAGGAATGCTTGGTACTATCGGCACGATGGCATGCTACGGCGGAGATGTTCTTGCAACTGAAATTCGTCGTAAGCGTAAACGTACAGAAATTCTCCCTCTCGATAACCAGGAAGCAAAGGACGCATTTCCTGACACCGCCTGGGTGTTATTTCCAGGTTTTAAAACAACCTGGGAGGAAAGCCAGTGGCTTACAAGATCACTCGAACCCGCCTTAGAGCAAAGAGGACAATTAGCTTGTCTTGGCTATTCTAATGACGGCCTAAACATACATGAAATATATGATTCACTCACATCGTACATTGCTGAAAATAATCTATCGACACTTTATTTCTATGGACACAGTATGGGAGGTATGGTGGCAACAGAAATAGCAGCTAAAATACGACAAACATCGTCAGTAGACATCCCGCTTATTATGCTCGATTCAAGTCCTTCGAGTGATCACGACGTACTCGATCGCAGCATGTTCGATTGGCTCGTTCGGGCAGATGACTATGATATTCCAATCCCGAGTAGTTGGCGAGGTATCGCCGAACTAGCAGAACGAATTCAGAATAAAAATGAGCGAACCTTTCCGCAAATCATTGATCAAACGATGGAACAATTAAGTCCGATAGCTTGCTCGACGAAATTAATGAAATCGCAAGCAAGCTACATTACCCACTTCGAACCATCTCGTTTTGCCAACCAGCTTGGCGATACGCGATTGATTCATATAGGAAATCCCCAAGATAAGACGGTTGACTACTACCGATCAGAGCAGGGTTGGCGCTCGAGCTTACCAAATAACTATTTACCGACGAACTTTATTTTGCACGACACACAACCAGCACACGCAAGTCCACAGTGGAACCCTGATAAATATCAGGCTAAAATGCGTGCCGTACAATCAGCTTTCTTACCACTCCCAAAGGACCCATACCAACCTCAGTACTACTAGACCGGGCCATGCTACAATATCAGAATGAAAATATTGTTTGACGCGCGCTATATCCGGACCGACTTTCATGACGGCGTCAGCCGTTATAGCGCCGAACTTGGTAGTGCACTTGCCGCCGAACACGATGATGTTACTTTCATCATTTGTGATCCCGCCCAGCAGAAGTTTCTGCCGAAAGGGGCGACGTGTATTTTGTTCTATAAACCAACTGCCTGGCGCGAGCCATTAGCGTCATTATTTTTGAATAAGTATCACCCTGATGTTGTTATTTCACCCATGCAGACGATTGGTAGCTTTGGGAAGAAGTTTAAACTGGTAGTGACAGTACATGATTTAATTTACTATCGTCATCGTCGACCACCTAGTGGTCTTAGCTGGATGCTCGGTCTCGGCTGGCGCTTATATCACTTAAGCTATTGGCCGCAGCGGCTGGTCTTAAAGGGTGCGGATATTATTGCAACTGTCAGCCAGACGAGTAAACATGATATTGAAGCAGCCAAACTCACCAAACGATCAGTCATAGTTGTACCGAACGCACCACAAAAGTTAGGTAATTTGCTTTCTCGCGCACTTATACGCCACAAACACCCGAAAAACCTTGTCTATATGGGATCTTTTATGCCATATAAGAACGTTGAAACGTTGATTCGCGGCATGGCGTTTTTACCCGACCATACACTTCATTTACTCAGTAAAATCGCACCCGCTCGGCGACAAGAACTTGAAAAGCTATGTCCGTCCGGCGTCACACTTGTGTTTCATAATGGCGTCAGCGATAAAGAATACGCTCATCTACTTGCCGATAAGGCGCTCCTTGTAAGTGCCAGTCTTGATGAAGGCTATGGCATCCCCTTGGCAGAATCATTGGCACTCGGCGTACCGGTAGTCGTCAGCGATCTTGCTATTTTTCACGAAGTAGCAGGTGAGGGCGGCGTCTACTTTTCAGCCCAATCACCCGAGGCATTTGCCGAAGCTGTCGTGAAAGCGTCCGAACCAGCAATGTTTCGCCAGCTCAGCATACGAGGTACAAAGCACATTGCACAATTTAATTGGCGCCGCTCTGCTCGCATGTTACTCGACGCATTAAATAAATAGTCCGTTTTTCCTTACATAGACAATGTAAGGTACAATAAACAGTAGTTATGGCCAAGAAACCAACAAAAAAGCCAGCAGTGATTACGAATCGCCGCGCTTCGTATGATTACGCACTCGACCAGGAATTGGTAGTAGGTGTCGTCTTAAGTGGCCAGGAAACTCGTGCTGCTCGTGATGGCCACATTCAACTCAAAGGCGCCTTCGTGACTATAAGGAATAACGAACTATGGCTTAATAATGCCAGTTTTAGTTTAAAGTTAAATGAACGTGGTCAACCTGGTGCGCGTAGTATTGACACCACACCGCGTAAGTTACTAGCGCACCGCAAACAAATTGATGATCTCGCCGCGCGCAAGCAACAAGGGATGAGTATTGTACCACTGCGGCTCCAGACAGCTGGCCGACATATTAAATTGGTGATTGCTCTTGGTAAAGGTAAGAAGACATACGATAAACGTGAAACACTCAAGCGTCGTGATCAGGATCGCGACACAAGGCGAGCTCTAAAGCAGTTTTAAAATGAATAACCCGCTGCCAGAACGTGGCAGCGGGTTATCAACAAGGAGAGGAACACTAGTTAGTCCCATTCAGCACACTAGCCGCTCCTTGCAAGCGCCCGGCGACAGCTTTTACGCCACCCCTAACACGCTTTACTTTTATGCCCGAATTCGGCACAATCCTCACAACCAACTTGACCGGTT
>CAMPHY010000068.1 GCA_946886125.1 uncultured Candidatus Saccharibacteria bacterium
CCGGACATGGCACCAGTTTGAGTTACTCGAATGACCGGATCGGGTGAAACAATTGCTTCGGCATAACTTTCTTGACATGTTGATAAATAGTTAGCCGATGGCAGAGTGTACGATGGAGTTACTACTACTTGATTAGTTGATCGGTCTACGAATGCCACGCTGACCGATGATTGAATCGTCATTATTTCAGGGAATTGGCTGTAACCACCGCTCAGTTCCGATCCGTCTACATTCACTGCCCGTAAGCAGTATGATGTACCGGGTGATTCGGAGATATTTTTTAGAGCAAAGTCCCAGAGCATATGTTGACCAATTGTCGCTGTTGTCCGGTTATTAAAGGTACCCTGTGACGTTACGATGCGCTGGTAGACTATATCACTTGAGGTAGGCTCTTCGCCTGTATATATGCCAGCAACGGCACCATTAGACGGCTGTTCAATAACATGCCAAGCAATCGGTGTAGTGTTGGTGATATTAGAAAAGCCAGACGTCTGGACGCTACAAGTTGCGGCAGATTTGGTTGCATATTGTAGGCTGAGATTAACTGAGCCCAGTAATGATATGGGTGCAGAAGCGACAGTTAATGTAAGGCGCATGCGTAAACTGTTTACAGAAGGTACTGCGTCGTAAAACAATAGCTTCGTTGCAACAGGTGTACCTACGCTATTAGTAGTAACGCCGTGTCCAACCTGACCTGAATTCGATGACCCCCAACAATAAGTAGTTTGATTGCTCGTGCTCGCACAAGAGTGGATACTACCAAGCGATACCTTAACAAGAGATTGGCCTTCAATAGCTCCTGTAGTTGTCACGGTGACGGGATGAGAGCTCCAGTTGTAACTATTATTGCCAAGTTCACCAGATGATGCTTGACCCCAACAAAAAGCTTCTCCGGTTTGCGTAGTCACACAGCTATGGGTGCCGCCTGCTGATATGTCTGTGATTGTTTGACCAGCAAGAACGCCGCTTGTTATGACTGCGACCGGCACAGATCTAGTTCCGTTGACTCCAGATAGACCATTACCCAGCTGTCCGACGATATTATTCCCCCAACAATAAGCATGGTTATCTGATGCTACTGCGCATGTATGGCCGCCACCTACATCTATTGACTTTATAGTTTTTCCTGAGATATCACCGGTGGTAGTCACGGCAACAGCATTTGGACGCATTGTGAACGATCCATCGCCAACCTGTCCATTGCTATTACTCCCCCAGCAATAAGCGAGGTTATCAGAGGCGATAGCACAACTTGTGTTGTATGCAACTGATATTTTAAGTATAGTTTTTCCGGACAGAGCGCCGGATGCTGTAACGGCAACCGGTGAGGACCTATCTAAAGTTGACCCATAGCCCAGTTGGCCATCGCTGTTACTTCCCCAGCAGTAGGCGAGGTTATCAGAGGCGATAGCACAAGAATGGTTACCTCCTGTTGTGATTGCCTTAATAGTTTTACCCGCAAGTACACCACTTGTCGAGACTGCCACCGGAATGTTACTTGATGTCGTTGTCTCGTTACCAAGTTGTCCATTACTATTATTTCCCCAGCAGTAGGCGAGGTTATCAGAGGCGATAGCGCACGTGTGACTTGATCCCGCGCTGATCGATTGAATGGTTTTACCTGCCAGTACACCACTATCAGAGACAGACGTCGCAATGTTGCTTGGTGTCGTCGTTCCATTACCAAGCTGCCCACCATCATTAGCCCCCCAGCAGTACCCCTTACCGTCGGTACCTACGGCGCATGTATAGTTACTACCGGCAGACACTTTAAAGTAACTAGGAGGCACGGGGTCGGCCGGAGCCGATGGTACGAATGCCACCTCGTTAGCATTTGCTATTGGTACGCCCGGTATTGAGTTCGTTGAAGGGTTGTAAAACCGAAAGTCTGATTGCGTGATTGTTGATGACGTATAGTGTAGTGTTATGGAAATTGCGTCAACGTATGTAGTGCGACCAGGTCCTCCGTTCGGATTAGTAGCAGCAAATTCTACTCCAAAACCATATGATGTAACATCGGAATAGGTCCATGTGGTCCCCCAAAGATCACTCGCTCCACCATACTGTATTACTGCTTCACTCGTTGGTATAACAGCGCCAGTGCTCTTATCTGAACTCGTTTCTCCGCCAGCTTTTTTAAGCACTACGGACGATTCGTTACCACCCTCACTTGAGCGTTCGATATTAACAATGATTCCGTCGATGTTCGAGCCGGCGGGTAGCCCCGCAAAAGTATATGAAGAACAAATCAAGTATCGCGAAGTGGTATTCTTTAGCGAAACTTCTGCCATAGTATTGTCACTGAGTCGAGCGTTATTAGGGTTAGTCCAGGGTGTATTTGTAGCACTAAGCTGTGAAGTACAAAAACCTGGACTACCGGTGACGCTTCCTGTTGTTGCGTATGCATTGTTAACGCTACCTAAAATGGAAATTGCAGAAGGTATCAACAGTGAGACTACCAAGACCGACGACACGGCTAATCGATAGAGAGCATTTAGCCGCCTGACAAAAGACTGTCGCCTCGCCTTCACAAGTCCGCCTACTTGCGCTTAAGGTGTTTAGTCTTTTTCGTCGGTACGCGCAGAGATTGTCCTGTCTCTAAAT
>CAMPHY010000069.1 GCA_946886125.1 uncultured Candidatus Saccharibacteria bacterium
CATTGAAAATATTCGATCCTACAATATTTCCTATAGCGATATCAGCCTGCTTGCGGAGTGCAGCTACAACCGATGTTGCTAATTCCGGTAATGAGGTACCGATCGCAACAATAGTTAAACCAATCAATGCTTCCGATAATCCAGCAGCTTGAGCAATGTCGACCGCTCCCGATACAAGCAACCGACCTCCAAGCACTAACCCAACGAGACCAATGATCGTTAGACCAACCGATGACAACATGTTGTACTGCTTGATTTGAGAGTCTTCATCTTTATTGAGCGCGGATTCAATTTCAGCATCGGCCGCTTTCTCGCGGTCATTCTTTGCCATGCCAAAAATGTAGTACATGAATATAGCCATTAAGGCGAGTAAGGCAATGCCGTCTGATCGAGTGAGGACATTAAAAGGTACACCATCAATGAGGTGGTCATTAGCCATGATACCAATTAATACAACGCCTAGTAGCGCTAATGGAATTTCTTTCCATACTGTCGAAGACTTAACGGATAACGGCACGATGATGGCACATATACCAAGGATTAGTAAAATATTAACTATATTACTACCTATAACGTTAGCAACCGCGAGATCAGGAGAGCCTTGTAGCGCCGAAACGATATTAACAGTCAGTTCAGGTGCGGATGTACCAAATGAAACCACTGTTAAGCCAATTACTAAAGCAGAGATTCGCAATTTAGCAGCTAAAGATGACGCGCCGCGCACCAAGCCTTCGGCACCAAGCACTAAAATAACCAAGCCGATAATAACGGCGAAAATATCAATCAACATACAATTTGCCATTATAAAACAACAAACTTCATAACGCTAGAGGTACACAATTACTTAATAAATATAGAATTCGTCACGTATATTACTTATCTCCAGTTAACTTAATGTTGAAAATGCCTACAAAGAAAAAACGTCGACCGGTAGCGAAAATGTCGACGCTTTATCTTGGAGGGCCAGGAGAGACTTGAACTCTCGACACCCTGCTTAAGAGGCAGGTGCTCTAACCAGCTGAGCTACTGGCCCGTGTACCGTTATTTACTTTACCAAAGTTTGACTAATCTGTAAATATATTTTTAAGAATGGCTAAACAAAAAGATTACGTATTGCTTCAATGATTTCCATGAATAGTTGTTCAATTGTAAGAAGTAGCTGTTGAAAGAAGTTGATAAGCGCATTAAATAAATTGACGATAGGCTGTAATAGATCCATACATATAGTCTATCACCTATTCCCATCTCTTTGGAAATAGAAACATTTTCATAACATAATCTCGAGTCATCTAGTTACGGCTAATCAGCATTAATAGGTCTCTTCACTATTACTCCTTGAGTCAGATTAATTGTACGGGGATAAAACACACCGAAGTAATGTCAATGTATAGCGCTACTCCAGTAGCTATTATATTAATACATCATAAACCCTGTTAAATGTCTTGGATCTTCATCGCCAAAGTCACCTCTCTAGCCAATGATGTATCGTGTTAATATCGTTTTTCACCTGCGGATAAGGTCTCGAGTAAAAGCCGCTTCAGCTCAGCGCGCATGGCACCGTCTTTTGACAACTTCACCACTTCTACAGCCGACTGATGAGGCGCAATCATATTCGTAACAAATATTTTGTCAGACTCTTCACTATGCCTATCGTGAAGACTTGAAGTTATTGCATGTACTGGTTTATCATCTTGTAAATCAGACTTGTTAAAGGTTTGTGCAGCAACTGACACTAACAAACCACCAATGAAAAATCCAATCAATCCGTATAATAATGGTTTTGTTTCCATGACATCCTCCTTAAAGCATTCTACTTATAGCACCGACGAGTTCATCGGCTTTATTTTCTTTTCCTTTTGGCATAACTGAGTCATTCGCAAGACAATGATGAGCATGGTCGCGTAGTAACTCGAGCGCAACTTTATCTAGAGCAGCGCGCGCGGCACTTACCTGTGTTAATACATCGATGCAGTATTTATCTTCCTGTACCATCTTCGACACACCACGCACCTGGCCCTCGGCTCGGTTAAGACGTTTTAAAAGTTCAACTTTATTATTAACATACCCATACTGGTTCATTTATCTACTCCTTTAGTGGTTATGTCCGAGGTGCTGCATAGTCAATGCATGACCTTTGTTACGCTTTAATAAATACTTATTCACCGGTAGTGCCACAAAGAATGCTGCAGTGAGCGCAATAGGCATTGCGATCCAAAAGACGGGATTGACGAGCGTTGACGCCATAGCCCCTGGTATTACTGCCATAACTACATTGTCAACAACTTCCATAGTCGCGATAGAAAGAGTATCCGCTGCAAGTACAACTGAAATTGCAGCAAAGAATCCCATACCAGCTTTAAGTAATGGTAGCGTCGAAAGTGCATAGCCGAATAGGAACGCTAGACTAATAGCGATCACTATTGTTAAACCGGTTGAAAGTCCTAGTGCCGTTCCGATAATAAGCCCCGTTACTTCGCCGATAGCACATCCCGTCAAGCAGTGTAATGTGGCACTAATAGCCATCTTATTTGTATCATGATCTGAATTATGATGCTTATGTGTATGATTCATATAGTATATACCCCCATAGGGTATATACT
>CAMPHY010000070.1 GCA_946886125.1 uncultured Candidatus Saccharibacteria bacterium
TTGCATATTAAGTAGTATAAGCGAGATTACGCCAATAATCGCCAACAGACCAAGGGGTCTTTTTGCTTTTACGACCGCACGACTAATGGAGCGACTGTGTTTTTTTAGCCTGCGTCTTAGTGTCGTATACTTCATATTCCATATCCCATTACTCTCTCTATTATAGCAATCCCGCTTACGTTACCAAAAAGTATTCCCGGGCATACTCTCTTTACAATAACTCTACCCAGCCACGGTATGACTGGGTAGAGTACGTGTCTGTATTCCTCACTTACGCGAGAAAGATACATGTTTTAGTTCACGTCAGCATCGATTGTTGCGTCAACATCAACGTCAAATGTATAGTCGAACTCTGTACCACTTTCATCAGTAAATTGTACGTTCGTTGCTACCAAGACTGGCATATTTTCAAACTCAGCTTCAATTCCAGGTTCGTCAAACAAAAGACCGTAGTCACGTTCGTATTCTGCAAATGTAGCCACTCGTATAACACCAGTTACTTGCGTGTTAGCATTATCAACTAAAAATCGCTCCGCTTGCACAGCTCGCTCCTCAGAAAGCGCTTCTGGAAAGACCACAAGAAGCTCTTCGCCTGCAGCTTGTTCAGCTATTTTAAACGCTCTTTGCGATAAGACATCCTGGACTTCACCATTAATTGTGACGGTTTCTCCTACAAACGTTGCAGGTGATTCAACAATCTGTTCAAGCTGAGACTCATCCTGCTCGACCTGTTCACTAGTATTTGTATTAGTTTGCGCTGCGTCTTCGTTGTCTGACTCATTGTTTACCGCAAAATACACAATCACTGCGATACCAATAATTAAAAGACCAACAATTAACGCAATAATGCCGCGAGATTTATTGGGGTTATTATTCATAAACACTCCTTCTACTTCTCATTAATAGTGTGTATTCCCTATCTAAAAGCATTCTTTCTATAGAGTCTGTTACATTTTTCACTATTAGGAACATGTGCTACTCCGCAGGATATGTTACAGTCTGTCCATCCACTTTTGCAAAAGAGGTGAGGGTATGTGTTTTTGCACTCGTAAGGCTCATAATATCAGTCACTTCCACATTCCTCACAAGTAAGGCGTCACCAACCAGTGAACGATGACATCGCCATGGCACCGCCTCAGCGCACATAATGGCAGTCTGGCAGCCTTCGCTTTCAACGAGCAGCTTACTGATGCCATTTTGAAATTCAGCCGTTTGCATGTAATTAGCGTAATTACGGAATGATTTATTACGCCAAGCATTATGTACCACCTGTCCACCAGCCGGACGTAGCCCTCCAAGCTCATTGAGGTATACATACGCTATATCAGCATCTCGAAGACTTCGCTTTAATACATCCTGGCCAAACTGAGGATTATGCCGTGATTTTGGTATTGTTCTAATATCTACAAGCTTTGTAATTGAATACTGTTTTAGCAGCTCTATAAATTCGACAATTGATCGCGTAGAGTGTCCAATTGTATATATTTTCGGCATACTTCCATTATACGTTAGTACCGTGACTGCTTGTTTGCTCCGTATCTTTTGACTGGTCCTCGCCTTCAATTGAAACGTGCGGTAATCGTTTATCGAGCCAATTCGGCAACCACCACGCTCGGCTTCCAAGCAGGGTCATCACTGCTGGTACAACCGTCATCCTGACTAATAAGGCGTCGACTAAAATTCCCACCGCTAAACCAAAGCCTATCGCCTGAATCGTCGCGTCATGATTAGTAATAAAGCCGGCAAATACCGCCACCATAATGACACAGGCAGCCGTCACGACTTTTGCACCCTGACCGAATCCTAGTACAACAGCGCGCTTTGCATCTTTACTGTGACCATATGCCTCGTGCATGCCTGATACGAGGAAAAATTCATAGTCCATAGCTAGGCCAAATAGGACACCAACCGCAATAATGGGAATAAAGCTAACGATCGGACCAGGCGCCTCAGCAATACCAAACCAGCCCCACTGAAATACCGCTACTAAGCTCCCAAACATCACTAATACTGATAATAAAAAGCCCAGTGTTGCCTTAATAGGCACTAAGATAGAGCGAAAGGCTATGACAAGCAATATCAGAGATAGACCAATCACGACACTGATATACACCGGCAGTGCCTGAGTAAGCTTTTGGTTAATATCTGTCTGCAGGGCAGTTGCTCCAGTCACTGCCAAACTAATTGATCCTTCCGGGCTTACCTGCGACTGGGTCTCTGGACGACGCAAATTTTCAATAAGGTCTATCGTCGCCTGCTCACTTGGGGCTTGAGCGGGAATCACTTGAATCAGTCCTTTCGTTCCATCGTCGGTTGATTGCACCGCTTGAGCTTGCTGTACTCCTGGAAGCGTGGCAATTTCATTTGCAACGAGACTTAATTGATATAGCTTTGCATATTGCTCAACCTGCATCTTCATTTGCTCGGCCGCTTCCGGCGACACTGGCCCGTTCGGCTGCATCGGAGCTTGCTCGATAAGTTGAGATTGTACTTTGTTATACTCAGCCTCCGATACGGCAGGTAGTTGTTCCGCTACTACTAACAAAGGACCATTAAAGCCTTCTCCAAACCCTTCTGATAAAAGATCATA
>CAMPHY010000071.1 GCA_946886125.1 uncultured Candidatus Saccharibacteria bacterium
GTTGTACCCCATCATAGAAGAGCGAATACCAAAACGAGCGCCATGTTTAGCCTCGTCATAAAGATGAGCTGCATGCAGAAGCGCTTTTGTTGGAACATCTCCCCAGTTTGGAGATTCTCCGCCAAACGTGCCAGCCTCTATGATGGCAACTTTTTTCCCAGAGCGAGCAGCAATAGTAGCTGCGGCACTGCCGCCTGCGCCACTGCCGATAACGATCAAATCATAATCGAATGTTGGTTGTTTTGCCATCTTCTCTTCTCCTTAAATAACTAAGCGGTGATGTTTATATAAATAGGCGGCTTCAGGGTGGTAAATCGCAAGTGAATCTGCGGCGATTCTACGAATGTCGGCACTGGTGACTTCTGGTTTTGATTCAAGCCAATATATTACCGCGCTACATACTTGGTGCGCGGTTGCCTCGGCAACGCCTTCTGGACTACGTACACTAAGGCAGGCAGCGAGAATACTCGCGTGAAGCTTTTGTCGCTGGAACGCTTCACTCGGTCGCCGTCCGGCTTGCTTGACGATATCGATTGCCTTTGGCATGCTAAAGAACTCCTAGTGCGGCAGTTGCAACAACTTGATCGACGTAGATATAGAATCCAAGAACGAGCAGTCCGCTCCCTGCACTAAATTGGAGAAAGTATTTATTTCGCTCACGCCAGCGTTGGATTGTACTTAATTTATTGCCACCTCCTACAAGTGAGCTAACGATGAGAAGAGATAAGAGGGAAATAACTGTATACAAAACGATTCCTAGAAGTTGCCACGTACCGGGTAGCTGAACGATGACTAGCGCACTAACAAAAAGTGGGGCAATAATAAACAGACTTTCGCCAATGACGCTTGTGAGTCCGAGTCCAAATGCTTCGGCACTTCGCTTGGTGGCTTTGGTGCGCTCAGAAAGGTAACTGGCAACATTACGGGGCACCCATAATGTTGTTCCTTTGTCGCGTCGATAGTAGAAAAGCCAGACGGCAAGACCAATGCCGAGCAGTAGGCCACAGCCAATCACCCATATAAACCGAGGAAGTTCGCTCCCGAGCAGGGCAAGAACAACAAGGCAGATAAATGAAAGCAGAAGTGCGGTCATGACACCAGCACCACTGATGAAACCAGTAATTAATCGCATCAATTTAGCGTGCGATCTTTTAGAGCCAATTGCATGACCGCTCATGAGACTAAGCATACTAACGCTAAGCTGAAAGCTAGCGTGGATGAGAGCGGCGAATGTAACGACGGCGAGAGAACTAATGATGTCCATAGTTATGTATTTATTTTTGTCTACCTTTACTCTAATTTATACCATAAGCGAGTCGTATTGGTCAAAGTATACCCCTATTGAGCTAATCATGAGCTGCTAAAAAATGCTCACGATTACGTTGAATAAGTAAAATGAGATCTCGTTCTTGTGTCAGGCGGGTATGCGCTTGAATGTCGAGGAGTAGTTGATTGCGAGCTTTTGCTCCAAGATCAAATATTTCAAGCAGCAAATTATAGACATCCTCATTAATCGTTCGGAGCGCTTTTAGACTGTGAGCTGAATGAGAATGGGCTAATCGTTCCGTTTCTCGCTCGCGAAAACTTGCTGTCACCCGCTCAAATAGTTTCAACCGTTTCGTAGGGCTTTTATGTTCACTTGCCGGCAGTGCATCTACTTGCTTTTGATATTTGGCGCGTAAATCAAGAATAGTAATAAAATTCCATTCTTTTACAACAATTTGCCCCAATAGACTATCGGGTGTATTGGTAAGTCGGTGTAGTTCGTGAGATATCTCGTCGAGGCGACTATCTTCGTTGTGGTGCGTTTTTTGGCGCTCTTTGTGAATTTGTAGGGCAGTTCGTTGACGCTCGAGCCAAGAGCTGTGCGGGTCACATAGGAGTACCTTGTGGGTATTGCTGGCGTCGAGTGCTTCGGCAAAATCAATATAACGTGACATGAAATCATTAATATCTGCATCACTCTTTGTTAGCAGCTCAAC
The DNA here is from genome assembly GCA_946886125.1 of uncultured Candidatus Saccharibacteria bacterium. Next base: position 1,983 of record CAMPHY010000071.1, read on the forward strand.
GGCATAATCACGCTGGTATGTTGTGTCGTCATGAAGAGGGTATAGGGAGTCAAGAACTTCATCGAGGAGCGTTTGCTTGCGCTCATCAATCATATGGTCAATGGCTTTATCTGCTTCATGATCATGGAAGCCGATATTGCGAATTATATATTTTTTAAAACGTGCATCAGAACGTTTTTGTTCGAGGTCTTGATGGATTGGTTCAATCTGCTCGGTCCAAGCGCGAAGGACATGATCGGTCGTCGTGTGTTCGCTTTCAAGACTTGCGGCAAGTTCGCGATCTTCAGGAGTAAATTTGCGCAGAGCATCAGTTGCTTGCGCTCTGAATACCTCGCGGTCGGTCTTGATAAATTCCTCTAATGAATGCGAAGTGGTGCCCATGATTTGATTGTAGCATAACCATAAGCATAATGTTGCAAAAAGCTATTGCTTTTTTATATACTTTATGCTTAAATAAGTACATAAGATCATAAAAACAAAAAGGAAGCAAAAACACATGGATCTCCCTGCCTCTGAAGCTGAATCAGTTACTCTTAGTGAAATTTTAGGACTAGCCACATGGAATCGTGAACGTTCAAGCCAAGAGCTGCAGTCGTTCATTAATAG
>CAMPHY010000072.1 GCA_946886125.1 uncultured Candidatus Saccharibacteria bacterium
GGCTAATACATCATGCGATTGCTGGAGCATATGCTTTAGGTGGTCGATTTTCTCAAGCTCTGATTCAGGGTTCTTTTTCTTTGAATCTGATTTCGTTATTTCAGATTTTTTATAAACGGCAGGTAAAGAGGGTTTTTGGTGAAGTAAGTGATTGAGGCCCGTCATTGTCCGTACGACATACTCCCCCAGATGGATACGGGGTGACGTGTGCGTCGATCCACGATGCTTATCCAAAGGTACTTGTTGCGCCATTGACGTTCCCTCCTCTTAGGATATATCTATTATACCATTATCGTAATCATTCATACTAGTGTGCTGAGTACAAAAAGAGCCCTCATAAACGAGGGCTCTTTGTTTATTGATGTCTTAGTGCTACTTACGATTACTTGCGGCCTAGGGCGACAAGTTTCACGAGTCCCCAGCCAATTAAGGCGTACACTAGTGCGGCAATAAGTGTTTCGAGTTCAAGGCGAGCAACTCCGGCTTGAAATTCCCCAACTTGTAGTAAGCCACGGAACGGTGCGACGAATGGTTCGCTGATGGCATATACAAAGCTCGCAATATCGTTTTCAAGATTAGCACCGAGAAGAGCGAGGACTGCACGTACTAATAAGATTGTGACAATTACTCCAACGATAAACCATATAATCTGAGCTGCTTTAGAAACAGCGCGGTTTTGTTGGGTGGTCTCTGCTGGTTGACGTGTTTCTTCTACGACCTGAGTTCGCTTAGTGTTTGGTTCTTGATCCATATTCTACTTCTCCATTTAGATGATAGGTTCAGCATAACATGAAACGATGCACGTTATAAATCTGTCGATTACGCTATACTGATAGGATGACTGAAAGATATGCCCTCTACCAAACCGATGAAGTGTCTGAAAGATTTCAGGTTACAAACGGATTATCTCGCAACATCAAAAAACGATATAATATTGCTCCTGGTCAAGCGGCGGTTGTTGTCGTCTCGCGCGCTGGAAAGCGCCAGCTTGAACTCATGAAGTGGGGTTTTGTGCCTGCTGGTGCGAAAGATATGAATTCAATTTTTCGCTATAAAACGTATTCCGTTCGCTCGGAACAAGTCTTTGAAAAAAACTTGTTTAAAGAAGCGATTCGCCATCGTCGCTGTCTTGTACCTGTCAGTGGGTTTTATGAATGGCGTCGTGCCGATGGCGTAAAGAAACCGTATTATATTCAGCTAAAGGACCAAAAGCCGTTTTTACTGGCTGGTATCTATAGTGATTGGACAGATAAAGACGGTAAGCAGCAATCGCTTTATTCGATAATCTCAACTGAGGCTAATCAAGAAATGAGTGTCATGTCTGAGCGCATGCCACTCATATTGCAGTCTCAGGATGAGACTAACTGGCTCGATGATACGAAAACGGAGGCTGGCATGGTATATGACCTGATGCGGTCATATCCGAATGAAACTTTGCTCATTCACGAAGTCTCGGATGCAGTCAACGGTACGAAAGTAGACACGGCTAAACTCATTACACCGCTTAGCTAGCGCGGGCTGCTCTAGCGGTACAATTTTGCAAATTTATATACAAGCTGCTCAGATACGTATGGGCTGTCTTTAAGTAGTTCAGGATTTATAAAAGCGACTTCATCCGCATCTTCGCCGACGCCGTACGTTAGGTTATCGATTTCTATTTTAAATACCAGCCAGAGCAACCACATCTCTTTGTGCTCAAGGTACATTGTTGCGCTATCGACGAGTGTTTCACGAAAAGTACTATCAATGAGTGCCTCTTCGTACAGCTCCCTTTTAAGCGCTTCGTGCACATCCTCGCCGTGATCCATACCGCCGCCAGGTAGTGACCACTGGCTGCCTTTTTCTTTTACGACCAGTACATCATTGTTTTCATTCCGAATAAGTGCCTTCAGTGAAACTCTATAAAATGTATTTGGATATTTACCGCTCATGATTTACTTTCGTGTTTTAAAAAGTTATCCTAATAGGCTTTTTTAATATTCTAGACTTTGAAGGTATTCTGCAGTAATAGCTTTATCAGGATTTTGCTCGTTCCACTCAGTCACTGCTTTGTCATCACACGGATAAATCTTGTTATTATAACAAGCATAGATAAGTTTAATGCCCCAAATTCTGTCTCGTTTTTCGTGCATAAATTGGTCACCAAGGAAGATAGACTGTGCATCGAGGGTGTTATACTTCTCTTTAAGAGACAGTACAGATATAGCTTGAACTATGATCGTTATGATTAGTAGTATAAATACAGCTATCGTGATGATCGGTTTTAATTTAGATTTAAAGTCGGTGGTTTTCATTATTGAATTGTAGCATGTAAAAATTCTACTCGTAACTACTTTTCGTGCGGTTATTTTTTATCCAATCAATGTTCTACTAACATAACCGTCGTGACGTTTTGGTCGGCACTTATATGTATGTGATATGTATTATCAGCATTAGTGAAGGTTGAGCTATAAATATAACTTTGACTGTTTTTTTGTTCTGGCCACTCTATGCCCATATTTTTAGTTTCATCTATAAAGTCATTTGTTGCGACGATCGTATTATGTTCAGTA